>JAWLDZ010000008.1:0-23228 GCA_041686355.1 Spirochaetaceae bacterium | reverse complement strand
TTTCTTTCATACAACGATCTTGACAGGTTGCAGCAAGCCACCGGTGTCGGTCGTGCAGAGTTTGTACAGCGCTATTGCCGCGGGGTCTACATAAACGGTACATACCGTCTGAGTCTGATAGAAAAAGAAAACTACGATTGTATTTTTTGGACAGAGAACAACTGTAGTGTGTATGAGCATCGACCCTTGCAGTGCCGAAGCTATCCATTTTGGCCGGATATTTTGCACAGCCAGGAAAGCTGGAACTCCCTTTACACCTCTTGCAAAGGGATCAACCGTGGAAGGCTTCACTCTTTTGAAGAGATTCAAGGGTGGCTCCAAAAGCGTGAAGAAGAACCAATTGTGCTGTTGACCCCGGAAGAGCTGCGGCAGCTGCAGGGAGAGCATGTATGAAAATACGGTTCTGGGGAGTGCGTGGTTCAATACCGACACCGCTTACACCCAATGAAATTCGAAGAAAGATATCCTCAGTTATTGAAAGAGTTACTCCACAGGACCTTGTGTCGCCGGAGGCCAAGGAACGGTTTCTGGCTCATCTGCCACCGAATCTGTTTGGGACTACCGGGGGGAACACCACCTCGGTAGAAGTACGCTTGAAGGACGGTGGAATAATAATTTTTGACGCTGGAACGGGTATATTTCGATTTGGAACCTCGGTAGCCAAAGAGCAGCCCACTCCACGGGTGTTCCATCTGTTCTTTACCCATTTTCACTGGGACCATATACAGGGTTTTCCATTTTTTACCCCACCGGCTTTTGATAAGCGCTGTACTATCCATATCTACAGCCCGATTGAAAATGTGGAACAGATACTGCGGGAGCAGATGAAAGTGCCCTATTTTCCGATTACCCTTGATACAATGCAGGCGGATATACAATTCCACCATATAACTGAACCCTCAATACCCATAGGTTCGGCGACGGTCAGGTGGCGACAGATGCAGCACCCTGGAAAATCATTTTCCTATCGGGTAGAAGATTCCGAGGGAGCGTTTATTTTTGCTACAGATACCGAGTTGAGGGACGGTGATTTTGCAAGGACCGAAGAAAACCGCAGCTTCTTCAGCGGTGTTGATATACTCACTATTGACAGCCAGTATACCTTGGATGAGGCGATCGAAAAGTACGATTGGGGACACTCCTCTTACAGCTTGGCGGTAGATTTTGCTACTGAATGGGATATCAGCACCTTGGTACTGTTTCATCATGAGCCCTTGTACAATGACAACAAGATGTTTTCCATAGCAAAATCAGCAGGGTGGTATAAAAGTCATATCGGCAAAAACAATGTCAGAATCCTGCTAGCCCAAGAGGGTTTAGAACTAAGTATATGATTGAAATTAAAAGTAGACAATTGATAGGATTATATCTATTTTTAAACCACAGGGAAGCAGAACTTGATGAACCCCTGCAGCAGCTCTACAACGAGCTCCAGCGCGATCTTTTTTCGTATCTTTCGATTGAAGAGATGGAGTCGTTAGAGGAACTTTATAAAAATAACATTGATGTTTTAAAAGAGAGAGGCTACATTTAAACTATGAGAAGAAAAAAAATTGCGTTTATACTCGTTGTATTTTATTTTGGAACCCTCGCAGCATACTCTGCTGATATTGAACCAAAGCTTCAGGAGTTTTATTCTCCGCGCTTGTTCGGGCCTGCCGCTACAACTACCATATTAGGTCAGCCGCAGAGCAGTGTTCAGAATCCTGCTTCAGCGGCGCTTTCCCAACGTATGACCTTTGATGGAAATTACGTAGCAATTATTGGGCAGGACGGTAGCTCTTCTACGGAGTGGAAAGGGCACGTGCTAAATTTTGGGCATACCACTCCAACAAAAGTTGGAGTATTCACCTGGAATGCCAGTCTCCTTCAATCTACTTTTGAAAGCCTCAATACCGGAAGCCGACTATCTCTGCATGGATCCTTTGCCAAAGACATTTATCCGGATACCTTAGTAGGAATAGGTATTGGAACTTCAATGGCAGATGGTCCGGAGTTTGGAATTGATACCGACCTGGGCTTGATACGTACACGGCCCGCGCTCTGGTTTTTGGAAGATGTGAGATGGTCTGTTGTTCTAAATAATCTCGGTTATTCAGGAATTGAAGGAATGAGAGAACCCCTCTACTCTGTGACAGGTGGAGTTGATGGGCGCTTTCTAGATACAGATAAGGTTGATGGGCGCTTGATGAGTGAGGTACGAGTGCCGGAATTTTCTAATATTATCTGGTCTACCGGAATAAAATTTCAGATTGGATATGGGTTTGAAGCTGCCCTTGGAACACGGATGAATGCCGAATCATTGTTTGATGGAGATATGGGAGAACTGATCCCCTCGGTGACCCTCGGATATACCTTTTCCCCCGGAAGCAGTAATGCAGAAAAAACTACAGAGGATTTATCTGCAGCGGAACGGTTTACGCAGAATGAACTGCAGTCTTATGCAAGTGCAGCTCCCATCAGCTCTGAACTATGGGCAATAGGTGTGGGACTGACAGTTCCGATTGGATTGATCGACACAGAAGCCCCAGAAATAAACATTGATCTTAGTGGAGTAACAACCCAGTACTCCGAAGAGCCCGAAGAAACTCCACAAGTGGAACAAGATGGTGATGATGAAGATAAGGACGAGGCAGAAGATGAAGCGTCCGAGAATGCCGAGGGGGAGAATACTGAATTAAGCACCGATAAAGTATCATCTCTTTCTAAACAACCTGTTAGAAGGGTAGGTGCGGGCAAAGGGAGTAAACATTACACCAACGGTAAGAGTGTAGTGTATATTGCGGATAATCCTGAAGATGAAAAGGATGTACCCGGAAAAAACAACGAAAATGTGAGCGACCCTGCCTCAGATTCTGCTTCGGATACAGAGATCGAACTCACGGAAGAACTAATTATTAATGAAATACCTGATGCAGAAATTTATCTTTCACCCAACAATGACGGCATACAGGATAGTCTTTCCTTTCCCCTTTCAATTGATGAAAGCCGGTATATAAAGGGTTATGAGTTTATTGTAGAGAACAGTCAAGGGGAGGCTGTAAGGACCATAGAAAATAAAGAAACCCGTCCGGAAAAGCGGACGGTGAGAACCTTCTTTCAGAATTTATTTAGATCAAAAAGCGAAATACAGGTTCCAGAGACTCTGCGTTGGGATGGAACCACCGATACAGGTGAAACAGCTCCGGATGGACTCTACTATTTTTATATCCGAGCTTGGGATGACAACGGCAACTACGGCACTTCAGACAAGCACTCCGTATATGTTGATACTCAACCACCAGTAGTGCGCATTGAAAAGCAGGAGCAAACCGACAGAATCTTCTCACCCAATGACGACGGTTTTAAAGATGAGCTTCCGATTGTTCAAAATGGCAGCAGGGAGGACCTGTGGAAGGGCGAGATAAAAGACAGCAGCGGGAAGGTTGTAAAGACTAAAAACTGGAGGGATAGTCCGCCCCAGTCTTTTGAATGGGACGGTACAAATAACGAAGGAATTTTGGTGCGAGACGGAGTATATGAATACTTCATCACATCTACCGACAAAGCGGGCAACAGCGGTGAGGCAGAGTACGGGAACTTGGTGAAAAACACTGAAGAGACCCCGATTTCACTTTCCATCGATCACTCCCATTTTTCACCAAACGGGGACGGGATTCTTGACGTTGTGCTCCTGAAGCCGAATGTCCCGGTACAGCGGGGGATCGAGAGCTGGACTATTAAAATAGTCGATGAAAACGGTCGTGAGTACCGTAGTTTTACCGGTACCGGTGGGCTAAGTGGTGTTGTTCCTTTTGACGGAAAAGACGAAGATGGTAATGTGTTGCCGGAAAACAGAGAGTATTATGCAGACCTGCAGGTTTTGTATGTAAATGGCAACCGGCCAACTACACGATCCGCACCTTTTGTGGTTGATATTACTCCTCCAAAGGCAAGAGTAGAAATTGATAACAGAGTATTTTCTCCGAATGGTGACGGCAACAAAGATACAATCAAATTCCACCAGGAAGCCTCAAAAGAGGAGAATTGGTACGGAACAATTACCGATATAGATGAAAACCCGGTGTATCAGTACAAATGGATAGAGCAACCTGAACAGACTATTACTTGGGACGGACGTAAGGAAGATGGAAATTTAGCTGAAGACGGCTACTACTTCTATCAGCTCTCCACTGTCGACCGTGCCGGTAACGAGGGAGAATCTAGCAAAATACGGTTTGAACTGAATACCGAGGAAACCCCGGTACTGTTTACCGCAAATTATGATTATTTCTCACCCAATGGAGATGGAAGTAAGGACACAATTAAGTTTTTTCCAAAGTTGGAAGTCGAAGAGGGTATAGAAAAGTATACACTTGAAGTCGTTGATGAGGACGGTGAAATAATTTTTTCCAGGAGTGGAAACGGTACATTGCCCGATAACATGCTGTGGGACGGTTTTTCCTCCGAGGGAAACCGAGTTGAGGATGGGCGCTACCGGGCAAGAATTGATGTTCTGTATTCCAATGGAAACAATCCGACCGCGGAAACTCAATTCTTTACAGTAGATACAGTCTTCCCATCAATTACTGTTGAGCCGGAATATTCAATTTTCTCGCCGGAAGGTGACGGAAACCGTGACACAATAACCTTTGTTCAAGAATCTTCCAGTGAACAGTTGTGGGAGGCAGAGGTTCTCTCGAGCGACGGAGCTGTAGTAAGCAGTGCAAGCTGGAAGGGCCGAGTTGAGGACTTTGTATGGGATGGAACCGATAGAGCCGGTAATAGTGTGGAGGACGGGTTCTACTCCTACCGAATCTTTTCTACCGACCGAGCTGGGAATGCCACAGAAGAGCTGGTAGAGAATATTGAAATCGATACGGCACCGACACAGCTGTTTGTAACCGCCGGGTCGGACAAACTGGCACCAACCGGGAATGGAGTTTATGAGGAAATCAGCTTCTCTACTATAGTGAATCGACGCGAAGGACTGGAAGAATGGTCTCTGGAGCTGGTGGACAGCCGCGGAACTGTACAGAAAGAGTTTTCCGGTGAAGAACGTATCCCGAAGCAGATAGTGTGGGATGGGAAAAATGAAGATGGTGAGTATGTGGAAGGTCTCTATAAGGCTCGTTTCAGTGCCAGTTATACCAAGGGGAACCGACCTTCAGTTGAGTCACTGCCCTTTGTGCTGGATGTCACTCCGCCGCAGGCAGATGTGAACCTGGAACCGACTCCCTTCTCACCAGACAATGATGGCCTCGAAGATGAACTGAGCATCATGCTGAAGGTATCTGATCGCAATGCCATCCAGAATTGGCGATTTACTATCTACGATGCCGAGCGTGCAGGAGTAGTTTCCCAGGACGGCCCGGTATTTAAGCAGTACTCCGGCAGAGGTGAGCCGGCTGAAGAGATTATCTGGGACGGACGCTCCGATGACGGTGAGCTGGTGTATGCAGCCATGGACTACCCATACCGCTTTGAGGTAACCGATGCACTTGGAAACCGGACAATCGAAAACGGGAAGATACCGGTAGATGTACTGGTTGTACGAGAAGGCGATGTACTGAAGATCAAAATAGCCAGCATAAACTTTAAACCTAATTCAGCTGAATTTGCAGATGACAAACCGGAGATTGCCGCGAGGAATCAATATGTGCTCGATAGATTGGCTGAAATCTTAGAGAAATATCGCCAATATGAAATCACAGTTGAAGGGCATGCCAATATTACTAAATTCTGGGATGCTGAGTTGGCAAGACAGGAACAGATAAATGAGCTTATTCCTCTGTCCGAAGAACGGGCAAAAAAAGTAATGGAAGCACTGATGGAGAGGGGAATTTCACGGAGCCGACTGTCTGCAGAAGGGGTTGGTGGAAGCAAGCCAATCGTCGACTTCCAGGATGAGGAGAACCGCTGGAAAAACCGTCGCGTTGAGTTTATCTTGGAAAAGGACTGATATGCGGAAGGTTTTTATTGTAATACTAGTGCTCCTGTTAATCGCAGGAGCAGTGTCGGCCGCACTGGTGGGGCTAGGCTACTATTTAAACTCTCCTGTTGAGAGCAGCAGTACGAGTTCTGAAGGCCGGGAGAGTTCCTTTCATGTGAGCCCCGGTGAGGCTGTTTCAGTGACCGCAGAGCGACTTGCAGAAAAAGGGCTTATCCGGTCTAAGTACATGTTTGTTGCACTCACCAAACTCAGGCAGACCCAGTCAGCCATCAAATCCGGTTATTATTATATTTCCGCTAGGATGACTACTGTAGAAATTCACAATATGCTGGTTACCGGAACACAACGACTCGTAAAAGTTACTCTCGCAGAAGGCCTTACTGCAAGGCAAATAGGTGCTCGATTCGAGGAAGCCGGTGTAACTGCACAGGATGATTTTTTGGATGCAATCGACTCACAGCGTGTTTTGAGTCGCTTTCAGATGGAAATTGATTCTCTTGAGGGGTATTTATATCCTGATACTTACTTATTTCAAGAGGATTATCCTGCTGAGCAGGTGGTAACCCATCTTGTAGAAGCCATGTTTGAGAAGCTGCATGAGATATATCCGGAGTATACCCAATTAGAGCGGGAAGAACTGCACCGAAAAATTATCCTTGCATCGATTGTGGAGAGAGAATATCGCGATCCCGAGGAAGCCGACAAAATAGCCTCAGTATTTTATAATCGCATGGAAAGGGGGATGCGGCTGCAATCATGTGCGACCGTGGTGTATGTAATGACGGAGATTCATGGTGAGGATCATCCTGAAAAAATTACCTTTAACGACTTGGAAATAGAGTCGAAGTACAATACGTATACAGAATGGGGCTTACCTCCGGCCCCAATCGCTAATCCCGGAAAAGTAGCCCTAGAGGCGGTTTTTTATCCGGCTGATACGGATAGTTTATATTTTCTTCTTAAGGATCCTGATGCCGGGCAGCATGTGTTTACCAGGAACCTGAATGATCATAATCGAGCATACCGCCTTTATATCAAACAGTAGGTGCAGCAGAATACAATGAGAATCCCTGAAGGAACTATTGATGAGATAAATCAGCGGATAAATATTGTAGATCTTGTACAGGATTTTGTGACACTGGAGAAGCGCGGAAGTCGTTATTGGGGCTTATGTCCTTTTCACTCAGAGAAGTCGCCCTCTCTGTCGGTCGACCCGGACAAGAACCTCTTTTACTGTTTTGGTTGTCACAAGGGGGGTACTATGTTTACCTTTTTAATGGAGGTCGAGCATATTCCCTTTGTCGAGGCGGCGGAAAAACTTGCGGAGCGGGCGGGAATTGAAGTACCACGGGGTGACAGAGACCCCGAAGTAGAACGGGGTAAGCGGGCGTTACATGATCTGTACAGCCGTATTACCAGTAGTTTTCATTATTTTTTAACCCGCCATGATATGGGAGAAAAAGCCAGGGAGTACCTATCTGAACGAGGTTTTGGTGCAGAGGCTATCGAGCGATTTCAGTTGGGCTTTGCACCGGAAGATAGGCGTTGGTTGTACGGTTTTTTGCGTCAAAAAAATTATTCCGACGATTTTTTGGCGAGCTCAGGCTTGTTTTCGAAGAATTATCGACAGGTGTCGATTTTTTCGAATCGTTTGATTTTTCCTATTCGTTCAGCCGGAGGAGATGTAGTAGCTTTTGGAGGACGCAGCATAGACGGCCGGGAACCGAAGTATATCAACTCTCCGGAAACCGAGCTCTACCAAAAGCGGCGAATCTTATTCGGTCTGAACAGAGCGGTTAAGGGGATTCAAAAGTATCGCAGAGTAGTAGTGGTTGAAGGATACTTCGACGTATTGGCATTTTTTGAGGCCGGTTTACCGATTGCGGTAGCCCCTCTGGGGACAGCACTTACAGAAGAGCAGGGCAGGGTAATGCGCAGGTACGCAGACCGTGTAACTTTGGTGTTTGACGATGATCGGGCCGGGCTACAGGCTGCTCGGCGGGGGATAGAGATAATGGAGAAGGTCGGAATGCAGTGTGATGTAGCCGTTCCTCATGGCGGGAAAGATCCTGCCGATATATTATTAAATGAGGGTTCTAATTCCTTGCATAATATGTTAAAATCACCGATAAATGGGTTCCAGTTCCTGGTGCAGAAAGCAGGGGAGCAGCACGGAACTTCCGGAGCTGAGAATAAGTCCCAAGTAGTAAAAGACTTAGCTCCTTACATACAGAGTATAGATTCGGAGGTTAAACGAGAAGATATTATTAAGTATCTCGCCGATTTTCTACAAGTTGAGCCTAAGGCGGTGCTACACGATATCAATGCAATAAAGCAGGGAAAACAGCCTCGTTCAGAAGGTCAGCAAGCCGTGAAAGAAGAGAAAAAACGGATTGGCACTGACCTTTTTCTCATGCTTGCCGTTGTAGTAAATTGCAATTATTTTAGTGAGGTACGTCGAGTAATCGGTATAGATGATCTTCAAGATGAAGATGCTCGGGAATTGTACATAGCCTTGGAAGAGGCTTATAGATGTGACGAAATGGATATTGACCATGTTATCCCAAGGATTGAAACGGAAAGGGTTCAGCACCTGGTATTTGAAAAATCAGCTACCGGGGAATATGAAGAAAATGTAGAGGCTATTGTGAAGGACGGCATTAGAAATATAAAAGTAAGAAGTCTGCGCACAAAACGGCAGACTCTGCTTGAGAAGATAAAAAAAGTTGAGAAGGAAGGCTCCGATTTTGGAGTGTTGAAAGAACTTCTGTCGGAGAAGATGTTTCTCGACGAAGAATTAATAAGAATTAAGGGTGATGCGCAATGACAGAACTTGAAACAGATCCCTCTGTTGTCAAACTGTTAGAATATGCTAAGACAAAGAAAAAAATCAGTTACGATGAAGTAAATGATTTTTTACCTGACTCAATTGTAAACTCAGAGAAAATAGAAGAGGTGTTAACTCTATTGGAGAAAAACAACGTAACTCTTGAGGACGAAACTGAAATATCACTCTCTGAGAACGAAGAAGAGGATGTTGAGGTTCTAGAGGAAGAGTATGACGAAGAAGAGGAACCCACAATAGAGGAAGAAAAGAAACCTTCCTTATCTAAGAAGAAAGTGGTGTACAGCGACAAAGATTCCTCTTCTGTTGATGATCCTATCCGCCTTTATCTGCGTGAGATTGGTAAAGAGAATCTGCTTACTGCTGAGCAAGAAGTCGAGCTTTCTAAACAGATGGAAGATGGCGAGAATATCATTAAAAGCGTCATACATAAATCGGGTATGCTGCTGCCGCAGATGTATCAAATTATGCAGAAGACCTTTTCACGGGTGGACCCGCGCGAAATGGAGCTGAGTAAGAAGGAAATTTCCGAAATCCTTACTGAGCGCCGCAGACTTAATCAGAGCTATCGTGAAGATCTTCGCGGTATAAACAGCAAGCTTAAACAGTATATGGATTTGAAGAAGAAGCTGATTGCCGGTGGAAAAGATGTACTTACGAATGAGGAGTTAAAAAGCTTTCGCGATGAGTTGTTGAAAGATATGGAAAATATCGATCTTCAGCAGGAAGAGATATCCTCCTTTTCCGATAAATTTTTGGATACGGAAAAACGTATCCATAAATACCAGCGAGATCAAAAGCGTATTGAACATCGGCTTGGTATTCGTAGTTCAAAAGAGCTGCGCAGTATGGGTCGGGGCCTGGCAATTGCTGAAAATCGACGGGAAATAGAAGAACGGCTGCAGCTTACCTCGGATGTGATTAAAGAAAAAATCCGCAAAATCCAAACCGATGAAAAACAGTTGCGAAATATCGAGCTTGAATTTGAGAGTGATATAGATTCCATACTCGAAGAGTCTAAAGAAATTGCCCGCGGCAAGTTTCTCATGAAAACTGCTAAGGACAAACTTATACAGGCTAATTTGCGACTGGTAGTGAGTATAGCAAAGAAATATACAAACAGGGGTTTGCATTTCTTTGACCTTGTTCAGGAAGGCAATATTGGATTGATAAAGGCGGTTGAAAAATTCGAATACCGCAAGGGGTATAAGTTTTCTACCTATGCAACGTGGTGGATTCGGCAGGCAATTACCCGATCTATATCTGACCAGGCGCGAACCATCCGTGTACCCGTACATATGATCGAACAGATAAACAAGGTGGTGAGGGAATCTCGCCAGCTGATGCAGGTGTTAGGCCGTGAGCCTAGCGATGAAGAGGTGGCGGAACGGCTAGGATGGTCTGTTCTACGGGTAAAATCCGTGAAGAATGTTGCTCGTGAACCAATTTCTTTAGAAACACCAATTGGAGAGGAAGAGGATTCCCTGCTGGGTGATTTTATTGAAGATAAAGATGTAGAGAATCCGGCCAGCCAAACTGCATTTACTATTCTCCAGGAACAGCTTCAAGATGTACTTGAAACACTTCCACCGCGAGAGCAGGAGGTGTTGAAAATGCGCTTCGGTCTTGAGGATGGATATTCCCTTACTCTTGAAGAAGTCGGGCTCTATTTTAATGTAACCCGTGAAAGAATTCGTCAGATTGAGGCTAAGGCACTACGCAGACTACGACATCCTAAGCGGAGCAGACGTTTAAAAGACTATATTGATACCTAATGGAGGATATGTTCATATGATGCAGGAAGTATTTGAAAAATTGAGAAGTCTTCAGGATATACTCTCAAAAAAGTTTGAAATTGAACGGCAAATCGAGGAAAACCCCAAGCTTGTAAATACAAAGCTTGAGCTATTAAACCGACTCAAGAAAAGCTACCTGGAAAAAAATACCAAAGTTGAAAATACTAAAGACCATATAAAGCACCTGAGGATTCGTTTGGATGATGCTGAACGACAACGGGAAGAGTATGAAAAGCAGATGGATTTGATTACCACGCAGCGTGAGTACGAAGCCCTGGATAAAGAGATAAGAGATGCAACCGAGAAAGAGCAGCAGCTTCGTAAAGATGTATTAAGAGAAGAGAAAATTCTAGAAGAGCTTTCGGAATCTCTCTCTAAAGATGAAAAAATGATCCAACTGCAGGAAGAGGAAATTGCTGCGGAACAGGAAAAGATTGAATCTGAAAACGAAGAAAAGCGGCGGGAACTCAATAACCTGGAACAGGAAGAACAACAGATAGTTCCCGATCTTGATGAAGAGATTGTCTTTAAGTTTGAGCGGATTGTACGAAGTAAATCCGGTTTAGGTATAGTTCCTATTAAAAATGCTGTCTGTACCGGATGTCACATGAGTCTTCCCGGGCAGTTTGTGAACGATGTTCGCAATGGTGATAGTATCCGATTTTGTCCGTATTGCAGCCGTATTTTGTTTTATGAAGACGAGGATGTGGCCGAACAACTAGTAGGATCAGAAGAATCCGGCAGTTTGGCGGATTTAGTATCCCCGGAAGAGCTTGGAGCAGAAGAGTAGTAGTTTTGTATGCCGCTGCGCGGCAAGCGAAACTACGAAAATAGCCGTATACGGCTATTTTCTTAATAGAGATAAGTAATGGCAGACTGGATGGCCGCTGTACTCTGTAAGGGTATAGAGGAAAGTCCGGGCTTCACAGGACATGGCGCCGGGTAACTCCCGGAGGCACCGTAAAGGTGTCATAGCTAGTGCCACAGAAAACATACCGCCGACGGTGTTGCAGTGAATCGGTCTCCGATGAGCTATATGTACTGCCGGTAAGGGTGAAAAGGTGAGGTAAGAGCTCACCGCTCGACTGGTAACAGTCGGGGCAGGGTAAACCTCGTCAGAAGCAAGGCCGAGCAGCAGTTGGGTTGTCCGCCCTATACTGCGGGTAGGCTGCTAGAGCGCATTGGCAACAATGCTGCCGAGATAGATGGTCATCCACGACAGAACCCGGCTTATAGGTCTGCCATTTTTTAATTTTATTCATTCAAGGACTGGAATCCGAACAATGCAACTACCTGAAAGCCGTTACCAATTTTCAGCCAAGCAGGAGAAACGCTCCAAAATACGGAGATTGATTCTGTTGATTCTAGTTTTGAGTGTAATAAGTGCCGGAATTGTCTATTTCTTTTTTATAAATGATAACATTTTTGCAAGAGATACTCAGTCAAATTCTACTCATAATGAATCATCCACGGATACACCCGAACAGAGTCAAGAAGCTTCTCTCCAAGACTTATGGAAGCAGAAAGAGTTTGCAAAAGTTAACCGCAAATGTGAAGAGCTCCTTGCAGAGGAGCCTCTTAATCCGCAGTATTTAGCCTTAAACGGTTTTGCATATTTTTATCGGGGAACCAGTTTGTATACTCTTGAAGACCAAATACCTCAATACGACAAGGCCATCATTAATTTAAGAAAAGTATTAACCCTTCCTTCCCCTTCAATGGAGGGGCAAGTGCATTATGTACTGGGAAAAACCTATTATCATAAAGGACGTTTTTATATTGACCTTGCAATAGAACATCTCGAAAAATCATTGGAGATGGGATATCAAGGGGATGATACAAACCGTTATTTAGGTTTGGGGTACAGTGAATTGAATGAGCATGAGACCGGTGTTCAATATTTTTTAAAAGCAGCTGAATCCAACCCCGATCCAATTCTGTATATGACTATTGGACAGGCGTATTATAAGTTGAAAAAAATCGACAAAGCCCTTGATTTTCTTATGCGCGCAGTACATTCTACAGATGATAAAACAATTGAACAGAAAAGCAGATTCTTGCTGGGAAATATATATATTGAAAAGAATGATTTGAGTAAAGCGGAAGATCAATACAAAAAGGTATTGGACTTGAATCCTGATTCTGCCGATGCTCATTATTATCTTGGCGAGGTATATGAAAAACTTGACCAGAGGGTTAAAGCCCGAGCAGAATGGAGAAAGGTGCTGAGCATAGATCCTTCACATTACGGGGCTCTGTTAAAATTGTATTAACACACAGGCGCTTTCAAAATGTTAATTTTGAAAAAGCCTTACAGTGATTCTGAATTGCTGGTACTAAGCATTAAATTAAGAGGAGTAGAATAAATGGCGTTCAAACGATTCAGCGAAGCCTTTTCAACAGATATTGGAATAGATTTAGGGACTTGTAACACCCTTGTGTATGTACGCGGAAAGGGAATCGTTGTGAGCGAGCCCTCAGTAGTAGCAGTTGAGCGTGGAACCAAAAAGGTGGTAGCCGTCGGAGCAGAGGCAAAACGTATGCTGTGGAAAACTCCTGGTGATATTATTGCTATCCGCCCTTTACGGGACGGAGTTATTGCTGATTTAGAAACTACCGAGAAAATGATCCGATATTTTATTACAAAAATTTTGCCCCGTCGCTGGTTTGTAAAACCGCGGATGGTTATCGGAGTACCCACCTGCATCACCGAGGTTGAACGGAGAGCTGTGGAAGAGAGTGCCTACAAGGCGGGAGCCCGTGAAGTAAAAGTAATTGAAGAGTCCCTGGCTGCTGCCATAGGTGCAAATATTCCTATCTTTGAGCCGGCCGGGCACATGGTGTGCGACATTGGTGGTGGAACAACTGAGATATCTGTAATATCTCTTGGAGGAATGGTGGTTACTAATGCTATCAGACTGGGGGGAGACGAATTTGACGAGGCAATCATTAAGCATGTACGCTCGGTACATAATTTAATTGTGGGAGAGCAGACATCCGAAACCCTGAAAATGTCAATTGGGAATGCGGTTGCGGATAAACAAATCGAAAAGATGGAAATAAAAGGTACTGATGCAATTACAGGCCTTCCGAGAAGGCTCGAAATAGACAGCGTTGAGGTGCGTGAGGCTCTTCAAGAGCCAATAAATGCTGTAATTGAAGAAATTAAACGCACCCTGGGTCAGACTCCTCCGGAGCTTGCGGCTGATATCGTTGAACGGGGAATTGTGATGACTGGTGGTGGTTCACTGCTAAAGGGACTTCCAAAGCTGATTGCAAAAGAAACCGGAGTACCGGTAATTCTAGCCGAGGAACCGCTTTTATGCGTTGCAAAGGGTGCCGGTAAATACTTTGAACATGTACGATACGGTGGCGATGGCAGCAAAACTATTTACAATAATCTCAGCAGTATGTCCAGATAGGCAGCCTGGATAGGTAATGGAAGGTTTAAGAAGATTTTTATCCCGGCATCGTAATGGGGTTGTATTTGTTTTTCTCATAACAATTTCAACTATTGCTATAGGAACCCAATCCCAATCAATGAATTCAGCCTCCAAACACCTAGGGTATTCGATATTTGCCTCGGTGCAGTCAAGTGCCGCAGAGGTTGGACATTTCTTTGGCAACTTTTTTAATTCAATCGGAGAGCTGCGCAGGATACGCCAAGAATACGAAGTTCTGCAGGAAAAGGTCAACGAATATGAAACAATAGAGCGCAACATCCTGGACCTGCAGGCCGAAAATACCCAGTTACGTGAGCTTTTAGATTTTTCTGAAAAAATTCCGTTCTCCCATGTTGCGGCTAGGATAATCGCTAAAGAACCGGGACTGCTCTTTGATGGTTTTACCGTTAACCGCGGCAGCACACACGGGATTACCGAAGATACTCCGGTAATTGCCTATGCCGATGGTTTCAGCAGTTTGGTCGGTAAGGTGGTGGAGGTGACCGATGCAACTGCTAAGGTCTTACCGATCATTGACCGCAGCTGTTTTGTAGCTGCTAAAATGCGGGATAGCCGTTATGAAGGCCTTTTGCATGGACTAGGGGCTGCAGATGGATTGGTCGAAATGACATATGTTAAGAAGCGGGCCAAGAATAGAATCCAGTTCGGCGATCTAGTGGTTACCTCCGGTTTTCGCTCCATTTATCCTGAAGATATTTACATTGGAAGGGTAGACGCCATACGGGCCCCAGAATGGGAATCTTCCCTCACCCTGGAGATTCGCCCATTGGTCGATTTCACCCGTCTTGAGTATGTGTTTTTATTAGTGGAGAAAGAATAAATGCGTAAGAAGAATCCGGTTATATATGCTGTTATTCTGATTGTGTGTGCATTACTGCAAAACAGTGTTTTCACCTCTCTGCACATAGCTGAAATACGTCCAGATTTTACCCTTCTATTGCTGGTGTTTTTTGCACACCAATTAGGAACGATGGAAGGGAAGATTATTGGTTTTTTAGCTGGATTAGTGATGGACATGCTTGGGATGGCGCCCCTTGGTTTCCATAGTCTAATCTATACGGTCATCGGACATTTTTTTGGTTTGACTAGAGGCAAGATGTATGTTGATTCCCTTACTATACCAGTTGTTTTTGCTATAGCTGCAACGTTAATAGTAACATTTACTTCTTTTATAATTGCGATTATATTTCTGCCAGTACGATTATCCTCTGTGCTTTCGTTAGGTGTACTGATTCAGATTGGTATGCATGCAGTGTTAGCTCCCTTTATTTTTACTCTACTGCGTGTATTTAAGCTCTGTAGCGAACATGAAACTCAAATGCTATGAATGAACACTATTACTCAGCAAACACGGTTAAAAACCGTTATAGCCTACGTGTATACAGCCTGCTGCTGTTTATAGTTGTGGCTCTGCTCATATACCTTGGGTACATTTTCCATTTGCAAATTACCAAGGGCGGGGAGTATAAGAACAGAGCCCGTCAGGTAGCCAGAAGGTCTATTCCGATTCCTGCACAACGGGGGGAGATATTTGACCGTAATCACGATACTCCAATGGTTATTAATGTGGACTCCTTTGCGGTAAACATGATTCCCGGGGAACTCACAAACGAACAGATGATTTCCGTAGCACAGCGGCTCTCCGATTTACTCGGTATGAGCCAGGATGAGATCTTAGCAAGAGTTCCCGCACAGTACCGTAATCTATATCAGCCGGTTGAAATTAAAAGCGGGGTTGATTTCGAAATAATAACCCGTATTGCTGAGCATATTGAGGATTATCCCGGAGTAAGTTGGCATGGAAAACCTATCCGTAGTTATCAAGAAACCAATTCCACCGCACATATCCTTGGTCATGTGGGCGGAATTACTACAGAAGAGTTACAAGTGATGTATAATCAGGGTTATGCCATCAACTCGGTAGTTGGCAAGAGCGGGATTGAAAGGCAATACGATCAGTTGCTGCGCGGGAAAGACGGGCGACGGTATAACGTTGTTGATGTGTACGGTCGCCAAGTAGGCAGTGGGAAAATGACGGAGGTTCCCCCGGAAAACGGTAAGAATCTGGTGTTAACAATCGACAGGCGTATTCAAAGACTGGCTGAACAGGCTCTAGGACGACGTACAGGAACTGCTTTGGTTATGAAACCGGCTACTGGCGAGATATTAGCTATGGTCTCGTACCCTTGGTACGATCCCAATGATTTTTATACGGACAATGCCTTTCAAGCCTACCGTGGGTATGCCCTTGATGCGCAGCATCCATTTCTTAACCGTGCGATCCAGTCGAGTTACGCTCCGGCATCCACTTTTAAGGTAATTATGTCTACCGCTGCATTGGAGGAAGAAGCTATCGATCCTGAGAAAGAGATAGTCTGTCGCGGCTCTATGTGGGTAGGTAACCGTGAGTTTAAATGTCATGAGCCTAAGGGGCATGGACCGGTTAACTTATCAGAGGCGCTGGCGGAGTCCTGTAATGTGTATTTTTATACTCTAGGATTAAACTATTTAGGAATCGATTTTATTGCCAATTATGCAAAACGTTTCGGTTTTGGAGAATATACCGGTATCGACTTGCCCGGAGAAGTTCGCGGAGCGGTGCCTACACCAATTTGGAAAGAGCAGACCTACGGTTCGGCCTGGGTTGGAGGGGATACGGTAAATACCTCTATCGGTCAAGGATATCTTGGTGTAACCCCTGTTCAGATGGCCAATATGGTGGCAATGGTCACCAACGAAGGGGTTGTATATAAACCGCATCTATTGAAAAAAGTTGAGGATCCTGTAAGCGGTCAAACCATTGAGACAATTGAACCGGAGGTTTCACGCACTTCAAGTATTCGTAAAGAGACCTTTAAAGATGTGCAGCGGTATATGCGCGGGGTAATTACCGACGGAACTGCTGAAGTAGTTATCACCACCGATGCTGTTAAAGTTGCCGGTAAAACAGGCACAGGAGACGTAGGGCTGGAGGAAAGTTGGGATGCATGGTTTGTCGCTTACGGGCCATATGATGCCCCTCCAGAAGAACAGGTGGTAGTGGTCACTATGGTAGAGGCAGAGAATGAGTGGGAGTGGTGGGCTGTACGTGCGGCAAATATTATTTTTCAGGGAATATTTGCCGACCAGAATTACGATGAGGCGATAGAATCTTTGAATTGGGGTTGGCTGCATAATGATCGGAGAGAATGAGGGATTCTTGAATCGGCAAAGGTCCGGTTCAATATTCGAGTTTGATTTTCTGACATTCCTACCTATGCTCTGTTTAATGTGTATTGGCGGGCTGTTCATTTACTCTAGTGGGGTTAATGCGGCGGGGCAGGTTGTAACACGTGAATATGTACTGCAAATAGTATGGATAGCTACGGCATTAGTACTTTATATATTACTACAGTTGCCCCATTACGATACAATGCAAAAACTATCTATACAAATATACATAGCACTTTTGCTGCTGTTAATTGTAACTTTGCTGTTTGGAAGAACCGTAAAAGGCGCGCGGTCCTGGTTGGGCCTGTTTGGATTTGGAATTCAACCGTCGGAGTTTATGAAAATCGGTCTGATTATCGCCTTGGCTTCTTTTTTCCAGCATCGAAAGAGTGAAATTGGCAGTATGGGGACTTTTCTGATTGCCTTATCTCTAACCCTGCTGCCGATGGGTCTTATTCTGCTGCAGCCGGATATGGGAACCGCATTAGTCTATATTCCGCTTTTTTTGGTAATCAGTTATATTGCCGGAGTGAACCGAAAGGCGCTTCTGTTTCTGCTATTATTTGGAGTCTTAACTGTGTTGTTTGCAGTTATCCCGGTATGGGAAAATTATATTCTTCAGCAGAAAATTCGCTTCTTCGATATATTTCGTCGCATCAATCTGGTACTTTTTACAAGTGCAACCCTTAGCTTTGTAGGACTCATTGCATTCATGGGATACCGCTTTGCAAAGAGAAAATTTTTTATGTATTTTGGAAGCACTGGGCTGTTGCTTTCCCTGTCTTTGATTAGTTCATACCTGCTCCGTATTATACTCAAAGATTATCAGATTATGCGTTTGATTGTGTTTATTAAACCGGAGATAGATCCCCAGGGGAGCGGATGGCATATTATCCAATCATTAACTGCTGTAGGCTCCGGTGGGTTATGGGGCAAGGGGTATTTGGAAGGCACCCAAAGTCACTACCAGTTTCTTCCAGAACAGAGTACGGATTTTATTTTTTCAATTATAGCTGAAGAATGGGGATTTGTTGGATCGCTCGTTGTTTTAGCACTGTTTGCTATAATACTGATTCGCGGATTGATAATAAGTTTGCATTCCGGTGATGATTTTGGAGTATTTGTAGGTGCCGGTGTTATTTTTATGATATTCTTTCATTTGGTTATCAACATCGGTATGGCCATTGGAATTATGCCCATTACCGGTATTCCTCTCTTTTTTCTCTCATATGGAGGCTCATCATTATGGACAGCTACTATTGGTTTGTCATTGATACAGAACATCCATCTTCGACGCTACAAATACTAAAATACTGAGGATCCTCACACATGAAACACATTAAACCTGAAATAGATTTAGCACATATACTGCCTATGGTGCAAATGCCGGGGCGTTATACCGGCGGAGAATATGGAATTGTACCTGAGAGCCGCCCTGGGGACTTGTTGGCTGCTATATGCTTTCCCGATTTGTACGAAATAGGTATGTCGAATACTGCTATCAAACTGTTGTATGCGCAGCTGAACTCAATGGGCAATGTTCATTGTGAAAGGGTATTTACACCTGCACCTGATTTTGAGGAGTACCTTCGACAATCTGGAATACCCCTGTACACCCTTGAGAGTGGGATTCCTCTGCAGAAGCTGGATATGCTCGGTTTTTCGGTTGGTTATGAACTGAGTGCTACTAATATTCTCAGTACCCTTGAACGGGGGCATATTCCAATCCGCAGGAGTGATCGTAGTTCGACTGACCCGATAGTACTTGGTGGGGGACCAGCCCTTACGAACCCGGAGCCCTTCGCAGAATTTTTTGATGCAATCTATATAGGTGAAGCCGAAGAGTCTCTAGAATCGATAGTGCAAATCATCAAGAGCTGCAAAACGAAGGGGGCTGAGCGTCAGGACATATTAAGAGAACTCCAATCGGTGCCGGCCGTATGGATGCCGGAGAAGGAGCAACCGGCAAAGCGGGTATTATGGCACGGCTTTGATACAGCCCGGACACGTATGCTTCCTGTACCAAACATCAGTGTGGTACAGGACCATGCGGTGGTAGAAATAATGCGGGGCTGTCCTAATGGGTGCCGTTTCTGCCATGCAGGTTATTTTTACCGGCCCTATCGCCAAAAATCGGTAGGCGCAATCATCGATGAAACCGATTTCTATGTATATGAACTTGGGTACCGAGAAATTACCCTCTCATCACTTTCATCCGGCGATTATGTGGGGCTTCACCAGTTGGTAAAAACATTAAATGCTCGTTACCAGGGGCTTGGGGTTTCCTTTGCATTGCCTTCGCTGCATGTCAATTCTTTTACCTTACCCCTGTTGCAGGAAGTGTCAAAAATCAGGAAAAGTGGTTTAACCTTTGCCGTGGAAACTCCCCACCAGGAGTGGCAGCGAAGTATTAACAAAGAAGTAACTGCGGAAAAGGTAACTGAAATTCTACTGGAAGCACGTCGAAGAGGCTGGAACCTGGCAAAATTTTATTTTATGGTCGGTCTTCCGGAGCATTTATATGAGGGAGCGAATGAGGCCGAAGCTATAATTGAGTACCTGCAGCATGTACGGAAAATCAGTAAGTTTAAGTTAAATGTCAACATCGGGACATTTATACCGAAACCTCATACCCCCTATCAATGGTCACGTCAGCTGACGGAAGATCAAGCTCTGGAACGTATAAAAGAGGTTCGGGAAGCCTTTCATAAAACTCCAGTGCGGGTAAATTACCATTCGCCCTTTATTTCTTTTCTAGAAGGAGTAATTTCAAGAGGAGATAGAAGAGTAGGGCCGCTAATAGAAGATGCGTATCGCCGCGGAGCTCGTCTGGATGCATGGGAGGAGTATGTTTCCTTTGATATCTGGCGAGCAAGTTTTGAGGCACAGAACTGGGATGTAGAAAAAGAGAGCTGTCGTGAACGTGATATTGATGAGGAGCTGCCCTGGAGCAAGGTAGATATTGGTATTCATAACCGTTTTCTAAAGAGTGAGCTGGAAAAATCAAAACAACATGAACTCACACAGGCTTGTGTGTTTCCCTGTGACCATCATTGCGGAGTATGTGTTCATGAAACCCGTCCGCTGGCAGCAGATGAGCCGGAACAAATTGAAGCAGCTAATACTGACAATGAAGGTACAAATGAAAATGAAGGTACAAATGAAAATGAAAAGGCTGCAGTAAAAGATATCGAGACAGATGGTTTCTGGTATCTGTTTTCCTTCAGCAAACAGGGAAAAGCCCGTTATCTGTCACATATAAATATAATGACCATTTTTGAACGGAGTTTTCAGCGGGCAGGTATTAGGCTCGAGTACACCTCAGGCTTTAATCCAAAACCGAGAATGGAATTTGCGCACCCACTGACCTTGGGAATTGCATCCAAGGCTGAAATAGCCCGTTGCAAATTAATGACAGAGCATGAAACAACAAATCTTATAGGCTCTATGAACCGGGCTCTTCCGGAGGGAATTCAGATAACACGGCTGCAACAAATGCCTGGTCAGAAAGGCCGTGGTCGAGGACAATCCCTGATGGCGCTGCATGCGGCTTCTACCTATATTATCAAGGACTTACCCGAATCAGAGTACACTCAAACTAGCGATTCCGGGATTGAAGGATTATCGGAAAAAATAATAACTTTCCTGGAAGATAAAAAAGCTGACAAAAATATGCTTGAGTTTGAATCTAACCAAAAAAGTGATACGGTGGAGCTTCCTTTTATAAAGCTGTTTATTCCTACGCAGGGCGTGGGTAAATTTAACCTGAAAGAGCTGTGTACATATACTCATGGAACGATAGGGGAGTTTTTATCCTCCTTTTCCGTAGAGCGTGAACAGCTGTTGATGGAACCACCGGAAACCTACGGCGAACCGGCGGGCTCGCTTTTTGACTACTTCAGGTTAGTATAAAGCTATTTCCAAAGAAGTTAACAATTCTTCTTAACTGAATTATTTTTTAGACAGTCGTGTTTTAGCTTCTTCCCACAGCTCGTCCATGCGGTTGAATTCCGATTTATCCATGCTGCGCTTTTCCTGATGCATCTGCTCTTCAATATAACGGAAGCGGTCTGCAAATTTCTGGTTTGTTTTGTGCAGGGCTACGGCCGGTTCGACTTTCAAATGTCGAGCCAAATTGATGATTGAAAAAAGCACGTCCCCGATCTCTTCCTCGATATCGTTTTGTTGCGTTGTTTTATTGGTATTTTGAATATTCTCATCCAATTCAGCAAGCTCCTCCGACACCTTGTCTTTTACATTCTGTAAATTATCCCAGTCAAAGCCGACCTTTGCGACCTTTTTTTGTATTTTAAATGCACGTTCCAGGGGAGGTAATGACCTTGGGATACTGTCGTTTATTGATTTAAACCCACTTCCATCTTTCTCCACATTTTTTTTGATATGGTTCCAAAGCTCAATCACTTCTTCCGGATTATCTTTTTTGACATCTCCAAACACATGGGGGTGTCGCCTGACTAATTTTTCAGACACCTCAGAAATCACATCAGCTAAGCTGAATCTATTTGTTTCAGCGTTGATATGAGCGATCATGCCGGCCACCAGGAAAATATCGCCTATCTCTTCCCGTACATTTTCAATGTCATTGTTATCAATCGCTTCGACAAGTTCGTAGGACTCTTCTATTAAGTTGGGGGCCAGCGACTTTGCAGTTTGCTTTCTGTCCCATGGGCAGCCCTCCGGTCCGCGAAGGGTTTTTATGATCCGATAAAAATCAATCCAGGCGGAGGAGAGCTCTTCCTGCTCATCTTTGCTTAGCTGCTCTAACATTTCGATATTTTCAAACTTGGACGTCATACAATCTCCTTGTGAAGCAATAATTAATAAAAGTAGACAGAATATATATTATCAGAAGTAAAAATAATAAATATATTTTATGAAAATGCAATCTTACAGACCGCGTGCTCCCATTTCGCCAGTAGTATCTCCGCTATACAGCCCTAATCAATACTCCGTTCACTCACCTTCACAAATATCCATAACAGCAGACCCGCGGTGATCAGCGGCGGGAAGATATTCACAGAATTGTTCAAGTTGGTCAAAAGCTTGATTATATCTGCAAAGAAAAACTCTATAACTCCACCGAGAAAAGAGCCAATCAGTCCGACAATCAGCGCCCCAATAAAATGCCCAATCACATCCTTCTTAAAAATGTAGTAAGATATAATCGCACTGCCGAACCCAATGATAAAATAAATAAGTCCAATGTTAAAGTAATAGCTTACCATAGTGCTGCTCCG
The DNA here is from genome assembly GCA_041686355.1 of Spirochaetaceae bacterium. Classification (GTDB taxonomy): domain Bacteria; phylum Spirochaetota; class Spirochaetia; order DSM-16054; family Sediminispirochaetaceae; genus DSBN01. The sequence continues at coordinate 723 of JAWLDZ010000008.1, read as the reverse complement.
TGTAAAAAATAAGTTAAAGTTAATTAATCAAATCAAAACTTCCAATATATTCCATTCCCTCGTAGCTGCTGTTAGCGTATAGTTCTCCGGTATCAATATCAAAGCCAAAAGGTACTGCAAATAAAGCAACATACATGCTGGTTCCATCAAAACCTTCTAAATCGGATATGTCGCTTTCATTGGTAAAATCATATAGATCCGAATTATTGGCAGGTAAAAAAGGTTTATAGCTGTACTCAACGCTTTCCTCGTAAGGAACAAATCTGAAAACTTCATAACTTACTGAATCATAAGTAAATCTTATAATGTCGTCCGTTTCATCTTCGAAAAATTCTATTTCGAATGTGATATTTCTATCAGCACTAGCAATAGGCAACTGTGGTGGAGGATCAGTATCGGTGTTACCTTCTACGATGAGGCGGCGAAAGCCGTAGGTAAATGCGCTGCTGCTGGTGCCATACACAATAGACCTGATTGCTCCTTCTCCATTAAAGTAATTTTGCATGTCGATTTCAGCCTGACTTGTACCGGCTGTATCCGGATTTACCGCATAAAATCGGTAAAAGATTTCGTATCCCCGAAACACATCCTGATCGTTCTTCTCATCGTGTCTGAAACCCACTCTTGCTCCGCCTAAAGCCTCCGGCGGGTATAGATACGGGTAGCTGGGAATCCCGCAGCCTATAAGAGCTAGTGCAAGCAGTGTGAGAATTATCAATGCCG
>JAWLDZ010000007.1:0-64792 GCA_041686355.1 Spirochaetaceae bacterium | reverse complement strand
CGCCAGATACTGGAAACTGATCAGAAATGTGGATCTACTCATTCTCGATGACTTCGGGTTCAGGCGCTATGACAGTCGGGAATCTGAAATCCTGTACAGCCTGGCTGACCTTCGCCTCGGCAGCCGCTCGACTATCATTACATCAAACCGACCGGTTCAGGACTGGTACGGGGTCTTCCCCGATCCTGTCATCGGCGGGGCGATCCTGGACAGACTCGTCTCCGGAGCTATCAAGCTTATGGTAGAAAAAGCAAAGTCCTATCGAAAATCCGGTAGCGAATATTTTCCAGAGAGCTGAAAAAGGTTCTTGCATAAGGCTAAAAACGGTGCAAGAATATGACTTCCCGAGGGGGGTGGGAATTGTGATTACCCCGGGTGGGGAATATGATTACCCTCGACAGAAGGAGAGGGGCGAATGGAAGCGGGAGAAAAATAGCGGGATTACTAATTGAGAAAAAGCGCTTCTATTATGCCTCCAAAAATGCAGTAAATTCATTATGCTTGAAAACAAGATGTAGTCATGTTATATTGGAAGTGGGATATCCCATTTAGGAGACTTTTATGGCTGCTGTGATAAAGGAATACGATACAAAAATAGACTCAAAGAAGCGTTTCACTGTTCGTGGTGCAAAGTACGATTACTACCACGTGTATGAATACGAAGATGGGCATATAGAACTCACCCCAAGGATATTGGTAGACCCGGATGAGATTTCAGAAAATACCCTCAAAATGATGGATCGGGCGGTAGAAAACATCAAGAGTGGAAAAACATCAGGGGCGGTAGACCTTTCTTCTGAAGAAGGAAGGTGAGAATGAGATATGAAATACATATGGGAATACCGGAGATGCTGGAGCATTGGGAGGAGCTAAAGCAAAAAGAAAAAGCCGGAACATTTAAGAAAGAAGAAAAGCAATACTTTAAGAAACTGGTAAAAACATTACAACATTTGAGTAATAACCCACGATATCCGGGGCTGGCTTCCCATGAAATAGAACCGTTAAGCAGACGCTACGGGATGAAGGTATGGAATCATATCTTGAGAACAAAATTCCAGGAGCCGGAAGAATATTTTGGGTATATGGACCTGGTAAAGGAGTTATTACGGTAATAGGAATTGAACCGCATCCTGAGGATAGGAAGCGAGGAGGTTATAAAAAGGTTAAACTTTCAGATCTTAAGTGATGAAGTAATCCTTATTGAATCTGTAAACGATCAAAACCATCTGCGCCCATCCGCGAACCGCCCCATACCCTTACCCCCCAATCCGCGGTTTGAATAACTCCCCTGATCCATATTTATCCGTAACACAGGTAGCTACGATGAGGCCGGAGCAACATGGGAGCATCTGCTTTAGCGATGTATTCGGCTGGAACGCGGGTTGGAATTGTCTGTATCTAAAAAGTGCACTGTGATCTGATAACAGAGTAATTATTGTGCTTGTAAAACCCAGTAATAGCAGTTTTGTCTGTCTGATGACGTGAATGCAACTAAAAAGGTAGTTTGTTAACCGAAAAGATGTTATTGGATTCTTGAAATGAGTAAGGCTGATAAAAATACTTTCAAAGGTCTTAGGCGGGAAATCCGATAGAAACCTCTCTTTCTCCGATCTCTGTTTTTTGTTAGACAGAATCGGATTTAAGAAAAGAGTGAAAGGAGATCATCATATACTATCATAAAGGTATAAAAGAAATAATCAATATACAGCCAAAACAGCGATTCTAATTTGGATAGTGCTTCCATTCTACCTTCTGATTCCTGAAGTTCACCAGGTACCCCACTGGAACCCCCGAGTTTTCTGGTTACAGTTGTGGGCTGCAAGGATCTATCTCAAATCCTGGCCGTCTCTTTATTTATCAGAATAATGGAACCGGCACTGGATGATCGTGATGGAATCATCATCGTAGGTGTAGACCAGTACATCTTTTTTGTTGATATGTCGGGAGAAGAAACCTGATAGTTCTCCCTTCAAAGGTTCTGCGCCTTCTTCCGGCGTTCGTCGTGCCGCTTTAATTAAATTATTGAGTCTCTTAAGTGTTTTACGGTCCTGGCTTTGCCAGTACTCATAATCTTCCCATGCGGAATCATGCCAGTTGACCCCTCTACTCATCTATAGGGTCCCGCTTGATAACTCTCCCGGCTTTTACGTCTTCAACAGCCTTTAACAGACGGCTGGCATTTTCAGGTGTACTTAGCAAGTGGTTGGTAGTCGTCCATCCGTTGTAGTCTGCAAGGGACATCAATACTACATCCCTGCCTTCCTTTGAGGTAATAACTGTTTCTGTAGAGCTGTCTACAACATCATCAATCAGTTGTCTGAGATTGTTCCGCGCTTTAGTATAGGTCACTATTCTCATGACATCCTCCTATTACAATATACTGCATGTTCAGGATTCTGTACAGCTTTGGCTTCCGGATTATGGAGTTTTCTCTATCAATACTGAATCTGAAAAGACATATGATGAACTAAAGGGATTTCTCGGATTTCGTCATTTTATAAGGCATGCATATAGTTTTGAGATTAATCCACTTACAATCAATTCAATTCTGGATAATACTCATTCACTGGTAGAGCTGTTTATTCGGGAAGTAACAGATTATTACCGAAACAAATTTAACCCGGGTTAAATTTGTAGTGTGCTCTGGAAAAGAGCGCTCGGAGAGCTAATTGCCTTACTTCGAGCCAAAGCTCTCCACATTTACCCATCCGAGCCCATCCGCGGTTTGAAGAACTCCCCTGATCTGCGGAAGATATTCACCAGCGGAAAGCCGGAGGGCTTTAGTTGTGTAAGAACGCTTCTACCGCCTGCATGTTCGGTTTGACAGCCTTCGGAACGGACACTGCGTTTGTTACAGCCTGCATGTCTTTAAACCCTATGCCGGTCAGCAGCACAACCACCTTTTGGCTCTTATCGATGCGGCCGGCGGCCAGGTCGGCGTTGAACCCGGCATAGGCAGCCGCTGCCGCCGGTTCGACAAAGGTGCCCGCCTCGGAGGCCAACTCGAGCTGGGCGGCGGTAATCTCTTCGTCGCTCACTTCGGTGGCCCAGGCATTACTGTCGTTGATATAGTTCACCGCCATCCGGCCGTTAGCCGGGCTGGCTACGCTGATGGAGTCGGCCCGGGTGGTGGCCTTGTCGATGGTGCGAAAATCGCCGCTTTTCCAGGCGGTGGCGATAGCATTACTCTTGCTTGACTGTACGGCCACCAGTTTGGGCAGCTTGGGAATCAGTCCGGCGACATGCAGGTCGTAGAAGCCCTTAAAAACTCCTGAATAAATAACTCCGTCGCCGACCGGCACGTACATCACATCCGGAATGCTGCGGCCGAGGTCGTTGAACAGTTCGATGGAGATACTCTTTTTCCCTTCGATGGTCATCGGATTGTAGCCGGTGTTGCGGTTAATCCCGCCGTACTTTTCAGTGTATTCTAGTGATAAGCTGAACGCGGCGTCATAGGTATCTTCAATCGGGACCACCTTGGCACCGTACAGTACCGACTGCAGCAGTTTATTTTCAGGGGCTGTATGGGGAACAAACAGTACAATATCCAGGCCGTAGGCCGCTCCGGCACAGGCCATCGCCGAGCCGGCATTTCCGGTTGAGGCCAGGGTGACCGTGGGTATATCGAAATGCAGTGCCTGGGCGGCCACCAGCTGGCTGGCACGGTCTTTGAACGAGCCCGAGGGGTTCATCCCGTCGTTCTTGAGCCAGAGCTCGGAACAGCCGCTTTTCTCGCGCAGCCGTTTCGGGCCGATGAGCGGGGTGTTGCCCACCGGGTACGTTGAAATGTGAGGAATTGGGTAGGGCATGAAGTCGGCCGGCGCAACTGACTCCCGTTTTGCCAAGCCCTTTAGGTAATCCGGATCTATAAGCGTTCGTAAATTGCCCTTTTGCATCTCCCCCGCTTTCTCGGTTCTATTGCACTCGGGACAGCGGTACATAATCTCCGAAGCCTCGTATTCTTTCCCGCACTCGTTGCATACATATTGAAACTGCATTGTTACTCCCCCTTTGGTCATTGTTTTCATTCTAAACGCCGGTATCACAGCATCGGTATTACACGTAGACGCCAAAAAAAGGCCGGCGAAGCGCCGGCCCTTGTTATCTAATCCAGCAGACCGACTTCACGGTTGAACTGCTCTATCAATTTATCAATCTCTCCAGTTTGCTTCTGGATATTCGTCCAGTACTCCTTGTCATACCACTGGGCGTTCAGCTCCTCGAGCTCTTTGCCCTGCTGCTCAATCCAGGTGTAGTACTTCAGGTTGTGGATCCGCTTGCGGTCCTCGTAGCGCAGCTCAAGCAGGTTGTCGGTGCCCTGCTTCTCAAGGGCCTGGAAGTGTACCTTTGCCGCATCGGTGGCGGTAAACTCGCCGTGGTTCTTGCGCATTTCGGTCACCCGGGACCCGTACATCTCCATCGAGTCGGTCAGGACAGTCACAATCACATCATCCTCATCCATCTCGTAGTACTTGGCCATCTTAATTGCGCCAATTACATTTGCAATACCCGAGATACCCAGCAGGTCTGCGTTGTCGATAAACTCCTGGGAAACTCCCTGCTTTTTCAGGTACTCCTGACCGGCGGGCTCGTTAAACAGGCGCATCACATTCATCGCATCGTTATCGTCAACCGCAATCACCATGTCGGTGTTCCGCACATTGTGAATCCAGGGCACATGCTTGTCCCCGATTCCCTCGATGCGGTGTCCTCCGAAGCCGTTGTCCAACAGAGTGGGGCACTGCAGCGCCTCTCCGGCGGCCAGCTTCAGGTGGGGGTATTTCTGCTTCAGGTAATCTCCGGCTGCCAGAGTACCGCCGGATCCGGTGGTAGTCAGATAGCCCTTGAAGTTCTCGGCGTTGGGAACCTCTTTTTTGATCATCTCTTCAATCGCCTCGGCGGTTACTTCATAGTGCCACAGGTAATTTCCGAACTGGTCAAACTGGTTGAAGATTACAATATCGTCGCCGCGCTCGGCGTTTAGTTCGTTACACTTGTCAAAGATCTCTTTTACGTTGCTCTCGCATCCGGGAGTGGCGATAACCTCTCCGGCCACCTTCTTGAGCCAGTTGAACCGCTCTTCACTCATCTCTTCGGGCAGAATGGCGATCGAATCACAGGCCAGCAGGTCCGAATTGTACGCACCGCCGCGGCAGTAGTTACCGGTGGACGGCCAGACGGCTTTCTGGCGGGTGGAGTCGAAGTTACCGGTGGTCAGGGCCGGGGCCAGACAGCCGTAGGTAGCCCCTACCTTGTGAGCTCCGGTGGGAAACCATTTTCCGACCAGGGCCAGAATACGGGCCTTGCTGCCGGTGATCTCACGGGGCAGTTCAATGTAGTTCACGCCCTTATAGGTGCCGCCGTGGTGGGTAGGTTCGTTTTTCCAGGTAATCCGGAAAAGGTTGAGTGAATTGATGTCCCACAGTCCCACGTTGCGGAGCTTCTGCTGAATGCTGTCTGGGATGAGGGAAGGATCTTTCATCTGTGCAAAGGTCGGGTAAATAATATTTTGTGCCCGGCATTGCTGAACATTTTTCTTTTTCACATCTTCGTGCATGGTAAGATCGATCATGTAAAATCCCTCTCATATATGTATTTATTTCCGGTCCTGCCGGATAACGGCTTTTGCATTAAATCTGTTCTTTTTTATAAAGCCTTCTAATTTTTATAATATAAGGTGGTGACAGTCAACCCAAAAGGGTTGAAAAATGTTGCGAATTGTTGCAGTTTTTTATTGACAACACTTTTAATCGAGGTACAATAGTTCAAAAGTACCCGCACAGAGTCTAATTTTTTACCATTTTGTTTAGAGGAGTTTATATGGGCGATATAATGAGACCCCTTCCTTTTAAGGAACTCATCCGCAGGATTTTTCAGGAATACGCAGCCCAACGGTCGGTATTCAGCATTCCTTCCATCCATTTTTTTAGGAAGCAGAATGACAAGCGAATCACTGCTTTCAACGATCAGTGTGATACCCCAATGGGTCCGGCCGCCGGTCCTCACACCCAGATGGCACAGAATATTGTTGCCAGTTATGTGGCGGGCGGGCGTTTTATGGAGCTCAAGACGGTACAGAAGCTCGACAGTCTTGAGATCGATAAACCCTGTATCGATGCACGGGATGAGGGTTACAATACCGAATGGTCAACTGAATTCAGTTTAGAGAAGGCTTATGATGAGTACATCAAGGCTTGGTTCATTTTACATTTGCTTGAGGAGGTGTTTGAGCTGGGATTGAGCGCCGATCAGCGTTCTTTTATCTTTAACATGAGTGTGGGGTACGACCTGGAAGGTATCAAGACTCCCAAGATGGACTACTTTATCAGTTCAATGATTGATGCCTCAGAACATCCCCTCTTTACCCAGTATAAACAGGAGTTGAATGAGCTGATAAATGCAGCCCAGGCTGGAGACAAGAGTGGGGTTGCCGGAGGCTTTCTGAAGGGTACCGGACTCGAAGAGCGTTTAGGCGCTCTGGTTGGTCTTGCCGATCGCATACCGGCACAGATTTCTCCATCGGTCACCCTGTCTACTATGCACGGCTGTCCTCCGGACGAACAGGAAGCTATTTGTACCTATCTATTAACAGAAAAGAAAATTGATACCTACCTTAAAATGAACCCCACCCTGCTCGGGTACGACCGAGTACGTGAGATTTTGGATGGGCTTGGATATACATATCTGCATTTGAGTCGTGAATCCTTCGATCATGATCTTAAGTACGATGTTGCGGTTGGAATGGTACAGCGCCTTATGAAGCTGGCTGAGGACAACGGAAAGATCTTCGGAGCCAAACTCTCCAACACCCTAGGATCAATAAACGATCAAGGCCAACTGCCCGGGGATGACATGTATATGTCCGGCCGTGCCCTGTATCCGCTTACCATTAATCTGGCCGCCAAGCTGTCCGAGGAGTTTAAGGGACAGCTTCCGATTTCTTATGCTGGTGGTGCAACCGCTCTTAATGTGGATGAAATCTTTTCGGCCGGAATCAAGCCTATCACTGTTGCAACCGACCTGCTCAAACCGGGTGGGTACTTACGCTTGAAAGAGATGGCTCTGAAAACCGAAACCTCCGACGGCTGGAATAAAACCAGTGTTGATGTGGAGAAGGTTAAGACGATGGCCCGCGAGGCTCTGCAGGCCGACTACAGCCGTAAGGATTTTCGTGGTACCGACCGTATTTCCACCGGTGAGCCTCTGCCGTTGTTTGACTGCTATGTGGCACCCTGTCGCACAGCCTGTCCGATTAACCAGGATGTACCCGAGTACATCCGTTTAGCCGGAAAGGGGCGTTATGCTGAGGCCCTGGATGTTATATATGAACGAAATGCACTACCAAACATCACCGGTTACATTTGTGATCATCAGTGTATGTACAACTGTACCCGTCTCGACTATGAAGGTTCAGTTAAAATCCGCGAAATGAAACGAATTGCCGCTGAAAACGGCTGGCAAAAATATATCGATAAATGGTCCGCACCGGAGAAGAAGCGCCAGGGAAAGGCGGCTGTCATTGGTGCGGGCCCTGCCGGACTGTCTGCTGCCTATTTCATGGCCCGGGAAGGATTTGATGTTACCGTATTCGAGAAGCATCAGAATGCCGGCGGTGTAGTCCGCAATGTGATTCCCCATTTCCGGCTGCCCGTCGAGGCAATCGAAAGGGATATTGAGTTTATAAAAGCCCACGGAGTTGAGTTTCAGTTTGCTGCCAATCCGAAAATGACCCGTGATGAACTGCGCTCCCAGGGTTTTGCCTATATTTTCCTCGGAATCGGGGCTGAAAAGGACAATCCTATGAAGCTCGACGGGGGCGATGAGCGAGTTCTTAAATCCCTCGATTTTCTGTGGGATTACCGTAACACTCCGGAAGCTGTTAAGCTTGGGAAGCATGTGGTGGTGGTTGGTGGCGGAAACACCGCTATGGACAGCGCCCGCGCTGCTACTAAGATAGACGGGGTAGATACGGTAACCGTATTGTACCGCCGTGCGTTTGAACAGATGCCCGCCGATATGGAAGAGTATGAAAATGCAGTTAAGGACGGGGTGGTCTTCAAGTTTCTCCGTAACCCTGAGTCCCTGGCTGCCGACGGGACCTTGACTGTACGGGTAATGGAATTAGGCGAGCCGGACTCCAGTGGTCGCGCCCGACCGGTTGCCACCGAACGTACTGAAACCGTGAAAGCCGATAATCTGATTACTGCAATCGGTGAAAAGGTCGATACCGAGGCCTTAGCGGCCTTCGGCATTCCTATGGGAAGTGACGGTTGGCCCAAGGTGAATGAGGATACTCTAGAAACCGGTGCGGAGAATGTGTACCTCGGAGGGGATGCGCAGAGCGGACCTTCGACGGTAGTACAGTGTATAGCCGCCGGACGCCGGGTAGCCGATGCGGTTACCCTTAAAGAGGATGTCAATTGGAATCGAGCTAATAGGGTGCCCCAGTTTAAGTCCGAAGAGATTCGAAATGAAGTCCTGCCGCGCAAGGGCGCGATTATCCGGACGGAGAATATCCTATCTTCCAGTTCTGATGATCTATTTGCCCAGAACGAGGCAATGCGTTGTCTGCAGTGTTCTTATGTCTGCAACAAGTGCGTGGAGGTTTGCCCGAATCGCGCCAATATGGTAGTGGCGGTGCCGACTGAAGCGGGCTTTGGTCAAGACCATCAGATTATTCATATAGATGCCCTATGTAACGAATGCGGCAACTGTGCCTCTTTCTGTCCGTGGGAGGGTAAGCCCTATAAGGATAAGTTCACCGTGTTTAACCTGAAGCAGGATTTTGATTCATCCGAGAATCCTGGATTTCTGCTCTCCGGGGAAACCGTTTTTGTAAGAATTAATGATGCTGTCCAGGAGCTTCCGGTCGATGGAAACGGCACAGTACCGGAGGGTACTCTCGATCCGCGGGTGGCGGCACTTATCGAAACTGTAGTACGGAAACACGCCTATCTATTGGGTGAAGTTCAAGTATAAAGGAAGAGGAAAGTATGATAGCGATAAAGAATGCAACTGCACTGCAGTTCGATCCTCCTAAAGTCTGGGAGGAGATAGATATAGTTATTGACGACAGCACAATCGTAGAAATTGGAAAGGGTGCTGCCGGAAAATATGCTGGAAAAATCGATAAAGAGATAGATGCCTCCGGAAAGTTGGTCTTTCCGGGGCTGGTCTGCAGCCACCATCACTACTATTCCGGGCTGGCTCGGGGTATAATGGCCAACGTGGGTCCCACTCCCGATTTTGTGTCGGTACTGAGGAACCTGTGGTGGAAACTGGATCGGGGCCTTGATGAAGAGACCCTGTATTATTCATCGATTATTAACTCGATCGAGGCGATCAAATCAGGTACCACGGCGGTTATCGACCACCACGCGAGCCCCAACTACATTAAGGGAAGCTTAAACACCGTAAAGAAGAGTTTTACCGAGACCGGTTTGCGCGGCATGACCTGCTACGAGGTAAGCGACCGCAACGGTATGGATGGAATGTATGCCGGTATTGACGAGAACCGTGAGTTTGCCGAACAGGCACAGCAGGAGAAGCAGAGCGGCAAAAGACACTTGGTTGAAGCTGCCATTGGCGGTCATGCCCCATTTACCATCCCCCAGGAAGGCCTGAAGGCGATCGCCGAGGTGGTTGAAAGCACTGGACGCGGTTTCCATGTACATGTGGCAGAGGGCAAATACGATGCCAGTTACTCCCATCTGCATTTTAATAAGGATATCATGGCACGGCTGTCCGAGTTCGGCTTGTTGAACGAGAAGTCGATTTTTGTTCACGGTGTACATCTCTCCGAAGCGGATGTAGAGATGATAAACAGAGCCGATAGTTTTCTTGTCCACAACCCGAAGAGCAATATGAATAACGGGGTTGGTTATAACCACCAGCTGCCGAACTACAAGAATGTTGCCATCGGTACTGATGGTATCGGTGCAAATATGTTTGAAGAGTTCAAGTTTGCCTTTTTCAAACATCAGGATGCCCATGGAAGTCTCTATTCGGATGCTTTTTTAAAACGTCTGGCCAATGGGAACGAGCTGCTGAACCGTAACTTCGGGCAGCAGTTTGGCCGACTTGAAGAGGGGTATAAGGCGGATATAGTGATCTCCGATTATCAGGCACCGACCCCGCTTACCGGAGATAATATTGACGGGCATATGGCCTTTGGAATGGCATCTACCGACGTTCGCACGGTAATTATTGACGGACAAATAGTATACGAGGATCGACAATTCCCCTTCAATATGGAGAAAATCTTTGCTGAAAGCCGCAGGGCGGCCAAGAAATTGTGGGAAAACATAAACAAGCTGCCGGAGTAGGGCAGTATGTACGGAAAAATTAAAAGAATTTATTTAAGGAGTTTATAAAATGGCAATTAAAGATGAAATACTGGCAAAGGCCAAAGAGTATCGTGATTACACGGCAAAAACACTGTCCGAAATGGTAAAAATTAGATCCTACGATGGTGAGGAAGAAGCGGTGTGCCGTAAAATTGTCGAGATGTGCGAAGAGGCAGGTTTTGACGAAGTGCGTATCGACGGTCTTGGCAGTGTAGTCGGCCGAGTCGGTAACGGTCCTAAGTCCATCGCGTTTGACGCACATATTGATACTGTGGAGGTGGGCGACCCCTCACAGTGGAGTTTTGATCCCTTTTCCGGTGAAATCAAGGACGGGCTTGTTCACGGCCGCGGCTCCAGTGATCAGAAGGGCGGGGCCGCCTCCATGGTAACCGCCGGCCGAATACTGAAAGATCTCGGCTATGATGGAGAGTACAGCGTATACTTCACCTTCACCGTACTTGAAGAAGACTGCGACGGCATGTGCTGGAAGTACCTGATCGAAGAAGAGAACCTCAAGCCCGACTTTTTTGTATCCACCGAACCGACCACCTGCCGGATTTACCGGGGACACCGGGGTCGGATGGAAATGATCGCTCGCCTGAAGGGCGTCTCTTCCCACGGTTCGGCTCCCGAGCGGGGTCAGAGTGCAGCCTACAAAGCTGCGCGGGCTGCGCTGGCAATGGAACAGTTGAACGAAGATCTGCAGCCGGATGAAGACAACTTTCTCGGGAAGGGGACCATTGTAGTCTCCCAGATCGATGTAAAGGGACCCAGTCAGTGTGCAGTTCCCGACCAGGCCATGCTGTATCTCGACCGCCGACTGACTTGGGGCGAGGACAAAGAATTGGCTATCAACCAGGTAAAAGAGTACATGAGCAAGGCCATCGGTGAGGATAAGGATGCGGTGTCCGTCGAAATGCCGATGTACGAAGAGCGCGGTTGGAAGAACCTTGATTATTCTCAGGAACTCTATTTTCCGACCTGGAAGATTCCCGAAGATCACGAGATTGTACAGAAGGGTGTGAAAGCCTACAAGGCCCTGTTCGAGAAAGACCCGGTAGTCGATAAATGGACCTTCTCTACTAATGCGGTTGCTACTACCGGACGGCATAAGATTCCGGCTATTGGTTTCGGTCCTGGTGACGAGAACCAGGCCCATGCACCGAATGAAGTAAACCGGGTTGATGATCTGGAAATCTGTAGTGCCTTTTATGCAATGCTTCCCTTTACACTGGAGGGTAAGCAGTAAATTTGTTATATTTGAGTTAAGCAGTAAGCTATGGGACAGGAAGAAGAACCGACAACATCGGTTCTCCCTGTCCTTTTATGATCTTTTAAGAAGTGGTCTTTTAAAAGAGAACTTTTGCAAGGAAGAGGGGATATGAATAAGAAGATAAGCACTTCAATCAAGCGGGTGGATGCCGGAATTAAAACCGGTGGAGCTGCACGCTATATTAGTGATATTCCGTTTGATGGGCTCCTCTACGGGAAGATCGTTCGGTCCTCCCGTGCACGAGCAATTATTAAGAGTGTGAGCGTGCCGGCGCTGCCGAAGGGCTATTACTACATCGATGCCAAGGACATTCCGTCCGGCGGCAGAAACCGTATCGAAATGATCAAGGACGACTGGCCGGTATTTGCCGATGAGCATGTGCGATTTATCGGTGAGACTATCGGTCTTTTGGTCGGTCCCGACCGCAAAGAACTTAACCGTCTGCGGGACGAGGTAAAGGTAGAGTATGAGGATCTTACCCCGGTTTTTTCGATCGAAGAGGCAGAGGCTCTAAAGGGCGGTCCTATTCACGGAGACGATAATACCTACGCCGATTACCGTCTGCAGAAGGGTGATCCCGATGCCGCTTTTGCCAAGGCTGCCCGGGTTATTGAAGATACTATCCAGACCGGCTATCAGGAGCATATTTACATGGAGCCCCAGGGCGTGGTTGCCCGGACCGAAGATGACGGCAAACTTGGCATATTTTTCTCTGGGCAGTGTCCCTTTTATGTACGTCATGCCGTCTCAGCTACAATGGGAGTGCCTGAAGATCAAATCAGGGTGCAGCAGGCCGTGACCGGGGGCGCATTTGGCGGAAAAGAGCATTATCCGGATGTAATTTCTACTCCCCTTGCTGTTGCCGCCCGCAAGATCGGCAGGCCGATCGGACTTTTCTTTGACCGGGTTGAAGATATTAGCTTCACTCCCAAGCGCCATCCCAGTGTGACCCGCTTTAAGACTGCCCTTGATGAGGACGGTAATATTCTTGGAATGGATATAGATGTACGGATTGATGCCGGCGCGTATGAAAGCTGTTCTATGGTAGTGCTGCAGCGGGCAATTTTTTCCGTGAACAGTGTGTATAATATCCCGAATGTAAAGATACGTGGACGGGCTTTTGCAACCAACAACGTGCCCTCCGATGCCTATCGTGGTTTTGGTGCCCCCCAGGGGCTGTTTGCCATGGAGGCGCATATGAGCCATCTTGCTCGCGCTATCAAAGTAGATGAGCTGAAACTAAAACAACAGTATCTGCTGAAGCAGGGGGATGTGACCGTAACAAACGGCCGGATCCACGAAGAGGTAAAGCTGCCGGAAATGATTCAGCGGATTGATGGAATGTCCGGCTACAGTAAGAAACTCAAAGAGTATACCCCGGGTTCTTGGAAGGGAGTCGGTATTTCTCTGTTTAACCACGGCAGCGGTTTTACCGGAAACGGTGAACAGGAAATTATTAAGGGAGTGGTTAAAATGCGCAAGCGGGCCGATGGGCTGGTAGATCTACTGGTTTCGAATGTGGAGATGGGCCAGGGACTGCAGACCACCTTTCGCAAGATAGCCGCCATGGTACTGGAATTACCGGTGGATTCGGTAATCTACAACGATCCGAATACCGATCTAGTTCCGGATTCAGGGCCCACCTGCGCCAGTCGTTCGATCGCCGTAGTTGGTTACCTGGTACAAGAGGCAGCTAAGAAACTGAAAGACCGCTGGGAAGAGAGTGATATAGTTGAGGTGCAGCAGCAGTATGAGCCTCCGGAGGGATTGGTCCCTTGGGATCAGGAAAAGCTTCAGGGAGATGCCTACCCCTCCTACGGATGGGGAGTGAATGTGATAGAAGTGGAAGTTGATCCCCTTACCTATGAAGTAATTACTAAAGGTATTTGGGCGGTTCATGACGTTGGAGTCGCAATTGATGAGAAAGTGGTAGAGGGACAGGTAGACGGCGGGATTATCCAGGCCCTTGGTTACGGCAGCCTTGAGAAACTGGAAGCAAAAGAGGGGCGTTTTCAGCAGAAAACCATGGCCGATTACACTATTCCCACTACTATGGATTTTCCAAAAATCAAGAGCGCCCTGGTGGATAACCCGTATCAATACGGTCCGTTTGGAGCCAAAGGCGCCGGTGAACTGGTATTTGACGGAGCTGCAGCCGCTTTTGCCGATGCAGTGCAAATGGCAATTAATGGAGATGTGAAGCAGATACCGGTGACTCCTGAGTACATTATGGAGGTGCGCGAAAATGGCAATAGTTAATTTTTCAGTAAACGGCGCAAGCCATGCAATAGATACTGACCCCTTGCGGCGGCTTTTAGATATCCTGCGGGAAGATTTAAAACTGACCGGAGTGAAGGAGGGCTGTGGAGAGGGCGAGTGCGGTGCCTGTTCAGTATTAAAGGACGGAGTACTGGTAAACTCCTGTATGATTCCGATTGGAACCTGTGAGGGGTCTGAAATTATTACCCCCGAAGGTCTCCGTGAAAGCGCGCAGGGTAAAGCCATTATCGATGCCTATGGCGAATCCGGTGCAGTGCAGTGCGGTTTTTGTACTCCCGGAATGATGATGGCTACCGAGGCTCTACTGCGGAAAAACCCTTCACCCACTGAGGGGGAGGCCCGCGAAGCATTGTCGGGGAATCTCTGCCGTTGTACCGGTTACGACATGATTATAGACGGTGTGCTGAAAGCTGCCGAAAGGGGGAAGGGGCTATGGTAGACTCTTATCGACCGCTTTCATTGAAAGAGGCGCTGGAACTGCGAGCAGACAAGGGGGCGCTGCCCTTTGCCGGTGGAACCGATCTGATGGTTCGTTATCGCTATGAATCGGGAGCTATTCCTGATTATCCTCGGTCAATCATGTTCGTAAGTCATTTGGGTGATCTGCGCAAAATTCGCAGGGTTGATCATGGGATTTCGATAGGTGCCGCAGTAACAATGACCGAGGTCCTTGACCACGATGAGGTGCCGAAAATCTTAAAAGAGGCGCTGCTGACGATTGCTGCCCCGGGTCTGCGAAATACTGCAACCATTGCCGGAAACATTTGTAATGCTTCACCGGCAGGCGATTCTATCTGTGCCCTCTATGCACTTGATGCGGGGGTGAAATTGCAGAGCCCCGGTGGCGAGCGTATTGTGCCGCTCTATCAGTTTATCACCGGTCCGGGTAAAACAGACCTCCACGCAGATGAGATTTTAACCGAGATCATAATTCCTGAGGACCGCTCTACGATTCATCTGTTTAAAAAGGTGGGGACCCGTCGGGCAAATGCTCTGTCGAAACTTACCCTGTCTGCAGTGGCCCGCATTAGCGATAACCGCATCGATGAAATCCGAATTGCAGTTGGAGCAGTTGCTCCGACAGTGGTTCGTTCTCTGGAGCTGGAGAAGAAAATGGAGGGCCGCAGTCTTAAGGATGTTGCGAATGATGCAGAGGATATCCTGCGTGACTATGACGCTCTCGTGCAGCCGATTGATGACCAGCGATCAACCGCAGTGTATCGCAAGCGGGTAGCTATGAACCTGGTACGCCACTTTTTACTAGGGGTGGTTCTGCAGCAGAAGGGAGCTTAAGGAGAGAGTATGGCACGAATATTACTAAAAGATATCTACTATTTGCACACCTCCGCTGATGCTGAGGCACAACGCGGGGTGGATGTACTGATACAAGAAAATCGTATCCAGAAGATAGCCAAGAACATAGATTTTAGTCCCGGCGGCGATGATCGGGTGATAGATTGTTCACAGCATGTGGTGGTTCCCGGCTTTGTAAATACCCATCACCATTTTTACCAGACCCTTACCAGAAATATTCCGGCGGTACAGAACGCAAAACTGTTTGACTGGCTGGTGTATTTGTACGATGTCTGGAAAAAAATTGATGAGGATGGAATTTACTACTCCTCATTGCTGGCAATGGCTGAGCTGCTGAAAACCGGATGTACCACCAGTACCGATCACCACTACCTTTATCCGGACAACTTCTCCGGTGATTTAATGGGCCTGCAGTTTAAAGCTGCAGATACCCTGGGAATGCGTTTTTCTCCAACCCGCGGTTCAATGTCACTGGGGAAAAAAGACGGCGGACTGCCGCCCGATTCGGTGGTACAGACCGAAGAGGAAATCCTGCAGGACAGTGAACGGGTAATTCAGAAGTATCATGACGACAGTGAGCTGTCGATGCGTAAAATTGTGCTGGCCCCCTGCAGTCCCTTTAGTGTAACCGAGAAACTTATGCAGCAATCCGCTGAGCTTGCCCGGAAATACGGGGTGAGGCTGCACACCCATGTGGCCGAGACCTATGATGAGAACGATTTTTGTGTAGAGGTGTATGGTCGTCGGCCCTTGAAACTTATGGAGGATACCGGCTTTATCGGAGATGATGTCTTTTATGCCCACGGTATTCACTTTAACGATGAAGAGCTTGATATACTGGCGAAAACCGGCACCCATATAGCCCACTGTCCTTCCAGTAATATGCGTCTCGGATCGGGTATCTGCCGGGTTACCGAGATGCTGCCGAAGAACATAAATGTGGGTTTGGCGGTAGACGGTTCGGCCTCGAACGATGCCTCGGATATGCTGGGAGAGATGCGGAATGCCCTGCTCCTGCAGCGGGTAAAATACGGGGCCGAGGCAGTCACGGCCCGTGATGTGTTCCGTCTTGCCAATGAGAACGGGGCCACATTGCTCGGGTTCCCGAAAATCGGTCAACTGAAAGAGGGCTGGGCGGCGGATATGGCCCTCTTTGATGTTCATAAGCTGGAGTATGCCGGTTCCCTCTCCGACCCCCTGGCGGCACTTCTGTTCTCCGGCTACAACCACGGTACGGATTACACCATCGTGAATGGGAAAGTGGCGGTGGAACATGGCCGCTTAGTCGGTTTTCCGGAGGAAGAGCTTACGAAGAAGGCGAATCAGATTGCCGCTCGTATGCTGGAAGATTAATACGTACCCTATAGGCCGGGCTAATTCAGGCTCGGTCTGGATAAATATTTTATTTCGAACACATTAGGATCTGGAGGATACAGAATGGACAGAATTGGAATTGAAGAGATGATTCGCTCGCTGGGGCGCCTGCGTGCTGAAGACATGTACCTGAATGACTTTTTTCTCACATGGGACAAAAGTGACGATGAAATTCAGGCTACGTTTAAAGTAGCTGAGATTTTACGTGCCCTGCGGCAGAACAATATTTCTACCAGCGTATTTGACAGCGGTTTGGCAATATCCCTCTTTCGGGACAACTCAACTCGTACTCGTTTCAGTTATGCCAGTGCGGCAAATATGCTTGGATTAGAAATCCAGGATCTGGATGAAGGAAAAAGTCAGATTGCCCACGGTGAAACCGTGCGCGAGACTGCCAATATGATCTCCTTTATGGCGGATGTAATCGGCATACGCGATGATATGTACATTGGCAAAGGTCACACTTACATGCAGGAAGTCTCCCAGTCGGTTTACCAGGGTTACCTGGACGGAGTGCTTGAACAGCGTCCGACCCTGGTGAACCTGCAGTGTGATATCGACCATCCGACCCAGTCCATGGCGGATATGGCCCACATAATCAACCACTTTGGAGGGGTTGAGAACCTGAAGGGCAAAAAGATTGCCATGACCTGGGCCTACAGCCCCTCTTACGGGAAGCCTCTGTCGGTACCTCAGGGGATTGTCGGCCTGATGTCCCGCTTTGGCATGGATGTAAGCTTGGCCCATCCGGAAGGCTACAATATTATGCCGGAGGTTGAGCAGGTTGCGACTACTAATTCCGAGCACAGTGGTGGTTCTTTTACCCAGGTAAACAGTATGGAAGAGGCCTTTCAGGATGCCGATATTGTGTATCCCAAGAGCTGGGCACCCTTTTCTGTAATGGAAGAGCGGACCAAGCTGGTTGAACAGGGTGACGATGCCGGACTAAAAGCCCTCGAACAGCGCGGGCTTGAAAACAACAAGAAATACATGGATTGGGAATGCACCGAGGACCTTATGAAGAAGACCCGCGATGGAAAAGCCCTCTACATGCATTGCCTCCCGGCTGATATCACCGGTGTAAGCTGTGAGCGAGGGGAAGTAGAGGCCAGCGTGTTTGACCGTTACCGTGTACCTCTGTATAAAGAGGCCAGCTACAAGCCCTATATTATTGCAGCTATGATATTTATGAGCAAATTTAAGAATCCTTCCGATAAGCTGCTGCAGCTGCTGCAGTCCGGAAACAATAGAATCCTCTAAGCATCAATAAACGGTATATACAAGATTTGAGCCTGAGAAGGGCCTGTAGGCAATACGCTTACAGGCCCTTTTTTGTTGTGCTAAAACTAATTAAGTCTAGAACAGTATGTAAAAAAGTATAGCAGAAAAGTTTATAGTAGAATATAAAATAAGGGAAACATATAGTAAATAAATAATATAAATACTTACAATATAGAAAATAAAAAATTACTTTTAAATATATAAAACTAATAATTGACTAAGTAATATAATCTTATATATACTTAAAAAACTTCAATTCTATTGGAAAAAAGGTGCAACTAATAATTTGATCAGTAATTTTATATTGCTATGGAGGGTAGTGCCATAACGGGAGCAGCTGAGGTAGTTCATTCGCTTGAGAAGCTTGAGGCCCCATGTATATTCGGTATTCCGGGTATACATAATTTGGATATTTACGACTATTTGATCCCCTCGAAGTTGCGCCATGTCACCAGCCGCAACGAAAGCGGAGCCGGCTTTATGGCCTTGGGTCTTGGAAGGGTAACTGGAAGAGCAGGTATTGCCTTGGTAATTACAGGACCTGGTCTTACCAATATTATGACGCCCATGGCAGAGGCATATCATGACTGCATCCCAATGCTGGTCATTTCCAGCCAGATACCAAGTGCCCTTATCGACGGTCATTCCCGCTTTCTCCATGAGTTGGAAAACTCAACTGGTATAACCGCATCAGTTTCAAAAGCCGCCTGGCGGGTTGAGCAGGCAGAGAAGATCCAGTCGACTATTAGTGCTGCCTATGAGCTGGCCACTAGTGGTTGCCCCGGACCTGTGCATGTGGAAATACCTCTGGATATACTTCAGTCCCAGCTCACCGGCGATAAAAGTGATTCTAATGGGGACAGTGCCCGGCTTGAGGGGAGTAGTGTGTGTTCTGTCCAGGAGGTAGCAGCGGGGGATGCCACAGCGCAGGATGAAAATCTTATACATTCTGCGGCAGAAAAGATTAGCCGCAGCCCTCGCCTGGCACTCATCTGCGGGGGTGGAGCAGTTGAAGGAGCTGCGGAGGTACAAAAACTGCAGGAGCTTACAGGCGCGGTTATTGTAACTACCGCCGCCGGGAAGGGAATAGTTCCGGAGGATAACCCGCTTTCTCTGGGCACTAGGCTCCATTTTTCTGCAACTGCACAGCTGCTCGAGTCAATGGACCTTGTTATTGCAGTGGGTACTCAGTTGTCTGCCACCGACCTTTGGGACAGCCAACTGGATATAGACCACAAACTGCTGCTTATCAATCTGGAAGAGCGGATACTCCAACGCTTTCCTCATGCAGCGGGGTCTATACACGCAGATGCCGCCGCTGTGCTCCGGGGTATCAATACCCGTCTGGAACAGTTGAATATGCAGGTGAGGGAGAGAGACTCTATGGCCGGGGAAGTGCGGGCGGCCCTAAAACACTCTCAGCGGGAGCTTGGGGCGGTTACCGGTATCTCGAAGGGAGAGTTGTTCCGGATTCTGCATCTGCTGGAGGAGCTGCAGGCAGCACTGCCCCCAGAGGGGGTGTGTGTGACCGATATGACTACCCCCGCCTATGCGGCCCTAAGTGAGTGGAAGGTGGATCAGCCGGGCAAGTTTCTGCACCCGGTAGGTTTTGGTGCCTTGGGGTATGGACTGCCGGCCGGGATCGGAATAAAGGCCGGTAAACCGGAGTTTCCGGTAGTAGTTCTTGCCGGCGACGGGGGCTTTCAATTTACCCTGCAGGAGTTGGCGGTTGCAACGGAGCAGCGCCAGGGGCTACCAATTATCATCTGGAACAACCGGGGCTATGGAGAGATTCGCAAGACCGAAGAGCTCCGCCATCCCGGGGAGCGGATTGCAGTTGATCTAGCCCCGCCCAACCTTGAGCTGCTCTCTGCCGCCTATGGGGCGGACTACCGCAGTTTCGACAGTTCCGATCTGGGCAATGCCTTCCGACAAACGGTGCAACTGGCTTTTGAACAAAATAAACCGACGATTATTGAAATCGTGGAAGAAAACATAGAAGCAGAGATATTTAAAGGAGCGGAAAAAGAATGAAACTTGCCGGAATACGGCCTGATATTAAAGATGTGCAGCCTTATGTGGCCGGTAAGACTATTGAGGAAGTAAAGCGACAATATAAGCTGGAGCAGGTAATTAAGCTCGGTTCAAACGAGAACCCCTGGGGGCCATATCCCGCGGCAGTCGAGGCAATGCAGCAGGAGGTGCTTATGCTGCACAGCTACCCGGATAACAGTTTTGTCGAAATGAAGCGCAAGATCGCCGAGATGTACGGCCTTGATGAGCGGTGGATTGCTGTTTCCCATGGTGCCGGGGGAATGCTGGAAACATTGGCGAAGACCTTCGTCGAGCCGGGAGTTCATATCCTGATTCCCCAGTACACCTACGGACTCTACCGTGAAATATCCCGTTTAATGGGTGGTGAGGTTGAGTATACGCCGGTTACGGCGGATATGCGGATTGATCTGCGGAAACTACAGGAGAGTGTACGTCCAAATACCCGCGTGGTGTGGCTCTGCAATCCGAACAATCCGACAGGAACTGTGGTAGACAAGGCCGATCTGCTGAGTTTTGCCCGAAGCCTCCCAGAGGGCTGCTGGCTGGTATTGGATGAGGCTTATGCGGAGTTTGCAGACCAGAGCCTTCTACCGGATCGAGTGAAATTACTAAAAGAGGAGCTGCCTCTAGTGTCGGTTCGCACCTTCTCTAAAGCCTACGGACTGGCCGGTGCGCGCCTCGGATATGCAATTGGACATCCGGATTTGATAAAAGTGATCGATACGGTGGCGGAGCCCTTCAACGCCAACCGGATCGGTCTGGCCGGTGCCTGGGCAACCCTTGAGCAAGAGCAATCAGCTGTTGCAGAGACAATTACGGTGGTACAAGCCGAGCGTGGACGTCTACAGACAGCGCTGAAAAAGAGGGGTTTTACCGTATATCAATCACAGGCTAATTTTATTCTTTTTGATGCAGCCCTTCCGGCGGATCAAGCAAGCCATGACTTGTTAAAGCAAGGGATTATCGTGCGTTCAGCGGCGGGCTGGGGATTGGAGAGTCATATTCGGGTAACCGTGGGCAAGCCCAGTGAAAACGACATGTTTCTTACAGCACTCGATGGGATTACACAAAAGGTTAAGGGAGAATAATGGTTACATTTGAAGAGGTTTCTAAAATATACAGCGATGGAACTAAAGCAGTGGACTCGCTTGATCTGCATGTGCAAAAGGGCGAGTGTGTGGTGTTCATCGGCCCTTCGGGCTGTGGTAAAACGACCTCGCTGAAGATGATAAATCGCCTGGAAGAGGTAAGCTCCGGAAGGATCTTGATAAATGGAAAGGATATCCGGGAAAGCAATGCGGTCAAGCTGCGGCGAAATATTGGCTATGTAATACAGGAAACCGGCTTAATGCCCCACCTTACGGTGTCGGAAAACATTGCCATGGTGCTGCATCTGCACAAATGGGATAAACCGCGAATCTATCGGCGGGTGAATGAGCTTTTAGAGATGGCTGGTCTTGACCCGGATACTTTTAAGTATCGTTTGCCCGCGGATATGTCCGGAGGGCAGCGGCAGAGAATCGGCGTGCTGCGGGCTCTGGCGGTCGAACCGGATGTGGTTTTAATGGATGAGCCCTTTGGAGCCCTGGACCCCATCAGTCGTGAGCATCTGCAGGGAGAACTGCTGGATTTGCAGGAAAAACTGCATAAGACCATCATTTTTGTTACCCATGATATCGACGAAGCCCTTAAACTGGGCGACCGGATAGTGCTGATGCGGGGCGGCCGGGTCGAGCAGGTTGGAACCCCGGAGGAGCTTAAAAACTCCCCGAAAAATGGCTTTGTACGGGATTTTATCGGGGAGGACCAGTTGAGTAAGATTTCACCTGATGCGTCCATCAGCCCGCTGATAGAGGCCACACCACTGACCGTACAGCCCCGGATGCCCGCCGCTGAGGTGCTGGAGTTAATGGAAGAAGCTGGGTATGAAGCCGCCCAGGTGGTCAACCGCCGGGGAGTGTGGAGCGGGATGGTTATTCTGAATGAAGTGAAAAAGATCGCCCGCCGTAACGGGCAGGTGGATGAGGCAGTTCGCACGGATCGGAAGTTAAAGATAGAGGATGCCACTATTCGCGATGCGGCGCAGATGCTGGCCGATAGAGAGCTTCCGATTCCGATTATTGACGAAAGCAGCACATTGTTAGGTTTGATTACCGCCGCAGGAGTAGCACGGCTTACCATTCACCGGCTTACCCGCAGCGTACGGCCGAATACCGTCCCGGAGCAAAAAACCGAACAGAAAAGCGGCAAGGAGTGGAACAGGTATGATAAGTGATAAGGGATTTTTTGTATTACTGTGGGAGTTTACCTCCCGTCACTACGATCGAATATTAAGTCTCATGTTTGAGCATATGGTAATTTCTTTTATAGCGCTTATGATGACCCTGGTGGTATGCATTCCCTTGGGTATTTATCTGACCCGTAATGAAAAAATTGCACCCTACGTAATTGGAGTGGCGAATGTATTTCAGACTGTTCCTAGCCTGGCTTTGTTAGGTTTTCTCATTTTTATTTTTGGAATTGGAAATGATAATGCGGTGTTTGCCCTGTTCTTGTATGCGATGCTGCCGGTGCTGCAGAACACCTATATTGGAATCAAAAATGTGCCTGCCTCACTGGTCCAATCGGCTCGGGGAATGGGACTCAAGGATATGCAAATTCTGACGCGGGTAGAACTGCCTCTGGCGCTGCCGGTAATAATCGGTGGAATTCGGGTAGCCACAGTATGGATTATTGGAACCGCCGCTTTGGCGGCGGCCATTGGAGGCGGGGGGCTCGGAAGGCTCATTTTTTCAGGGCTTACCCAGATTAGAAACGAAGTGATTTTTGCAGGGGCTTTTCCAGCTACCCTCCTGGCCTTAGCAGGTGATCAAGGCTTGAAGGCTTTGCGCCACCATCTACGCCCCGAGAAACGTGCATTGCGAATTGCTCGTCGGGAACGACGATATGAACATAAACTTACACAGCGACATGCTCTTACCGTTGAAAATGCGGAATAAACAGGCTGTCGCCAAAGAAAGGAGTAT
Organism: Spirochaetaceae bacterium; assembly: GCA_041686355.1. GTDB lineage: Bacteria > Spirochaetota > Spirochaetia > DSM-16054 > Sediminispirochaetaceae > DSBN01. The sequence continues at coordinate 41,840 of JAWLDZ010000007.1, read as the reverse complement.
CTGATGAAAAAGAGTATCACAATTCTACTGATTCTTACGGTAATTGTGGCCGGCCTCAGCGCCGGCGGACAGCAGGAGGGAACTACCATTCGAGTAGCAGCCCAAAATGTAAACGAGACGGTGATTTTGGGTCATATGGCCAAAATTCTCATAGAAGAGAACACTGACCTCGACTCCGAGGTAAATACGGAATTCTCCGCCTCTGCCGTGCTGCACCAGGCCATGGTCGGTGACGAAATTGATCTGTACCCGACCTGGACCGGAACTCAGCTAACGGGAATTTTGCGCTACGAGGGGCCGAACTTGGCGCCCGAAGAAACGTATAAGCGGGTAAAATCCGGCTTTGAAGAAAACTTTGGAATGACCTGGTCCGAGCCCTTTGGCTTTAACAACACCTATGTGCTTGCGGTTCGAAAAGAGACCGCCGAGGAGTATAACCTGGAAAAGGCATCCGACTTGGCTCCCTACGCGGAAGACTGGATTCTGGCAGGCGATGAGAATTACGACACCCGTCCGGATGCACATCCGGGTTGGTCGGAGCACTACGGTATCGATTTTAAGAAGGTACTTCCCATGCAGTACGGTCTGATTTACCGTGCCATCGATGGAAAAGAGGTAGATGTTGCCTCGGCTTATGCAACTGATTCACGAATTGCCAAGCTCAACTTGGTAATGTTGGAGGATGACAAGAACTTCTTTCCGGATTATTCGGGAGCCTATGTAGTCGGAGAACGAGTACAGCAGGAGTACCCCCAGGTGCTTGAGGTATTGAACACCCTCGGCGGACAGATCGATACCGCCACCATGAGCGCCCTCAACCTTGAGTATGATAATGGTGAGGACCCGGAGATTATTGCACGCCGTTTTCTTGAAGCCCAGGGATTTATAGAATAGTACCGGGTAAATATATGAATGAATACGGACTCTTTATAGGTGGGCGGTTTACAGCCGCCCACTCTTCAAAAACTTTTGTAAGCGTGGATCCTTCGACAGATGCGCAGATAGCCGTTGTATCTTCAGCGGGAGCTGAAGATATCGATGCGGCTGTACAAGCTGCCCGTGCCGCCTATCCGGAATGGAAAAACATTTCACCCGCAGAGCGGTCCTTGGTGCTGCTGCATACTGCCGATCGTATCGAGACTCATACTGAAGAATTGGCCCTGCTGGAAAGTCGGGATACAGGACGAGCACTGATTGAAACTCGAGAGGATGTCGCCGCTTTTGTCGACCTGTTTCGTTACTTCGCCGGGGTTATCCGCAGTGAAGAAGATTCTGTGCTTACCCATAACTCCGGCGCTTTTTCGGTGATAGTGCGCGAGCCCTATGGAGTTGCGGGGCTGATTGTTCCATGGAACTTCCCCTTTCTGATTTCCGGCTGGAAGCTTGCCCCAGCTCTGGCGGCGGGTAACTGTGTGGTATTGAAACCGGCCTCCAATACCCCTATGACGGCCTTGAAGTTTGCCGAGCTTACGGCGGATTTATATCCCTCCGGAGTGGTAAATGTCACTCCAGGGCCGGGGAGCGTCTGCGGACAGGCGTTGGTAGAGCACCCTGGGGTGGATAAGATTGCCTTTACCGGTTCTACCGAGGTCGGGCGGCGGATTGCCCAGGCGGCGGGGGACCGGGTAATTCCGGTTACCCTGGAACTGGGGGGCAAGTCTGCAAATATAGTGTTTCCCGATGCGCCGATGGAGAAAGCGGTTGAAGCAGCTGCCATGGGAATACTTTATAGCCAGGGGCAGGTCTGTTGTGCCGGCAGTCGGTTGCTGCTGCATGAATCTATCCACGATAGTTTTCTTGAACAGCTGATTGAGGAGTTCAAACGGGTGAAGATCGGAAATGCGGTTGATGAGACCACTCGTATGGGTCCGATGGTTGACCGCACTCAGCTGGAGTCGGTGCTGGAGTATGTACGGATAGGCAGTCAGGAGGGGGCGGTCTTGGCCTACGGCGGCTCTGCATTGAGCGGCAATTATATGCAGCCGACTATCTTTACCCAAGTGCTTCCCTCAATGAGAATAGCCAGGGAAGAGATATTTGGACCGGTGCTGGCGGTGAGTAAGTTCGGCAATGAGGCTGAGGCACTGCAGATTGCAAACGATTCGGAATACGGCTTGGCCGGAGCGGTCTGGACCCGTGATATCGGACGGGCGGTTCGCATATCGAAGGGCTTGGAGGCCGGCACCGTATGGGTGAATGAATACAATCTGGTCCCCTCAGGTTCACCCTTTGGCGGATACAAACAGTCGGGCTATGGGCGTGAGGTTCACAAAATGGCCTTGGAGAACTACAGTCGAACAAAGTCGATCTATGTGAATATTGATGAAACCCCCTTTGGGTGGTATAGATAAAATTGTAGCGAACTCTCGGCTCGCCGAACCTATCGACTCGTACCTACGATCGATTCTAATCGCAGTAATAATATCAGGCGAGCCGACTTGCACACAGCACTATTCTTGATTATCTTTGTAATACTATGAGTATGTTTGTGTCGAAAGACTTTAAATTTGATGCTGCCCATAATATCGTGGACTATCATGGAAAGTGTGAGTCCCTCCACGGACACACATATCGCCTGCGAGTTACCCTCAGGGGAACCCCTGCCGAGGACGGTATGGTACTCGATTTTACTATTCTGAAGCGCGAAGTAAAAGAAAAGGTTGTGGATCTGCTGGATCATAGTTATTTAAATGATATTATTCCCCAATCCACCACTGAAAATATGGCACAATGGATATGGACACAGCTTGAGATACCCCTGCATGGTGGTAATTATGTATTGTGGGAAGTCATACTATGGGAAACCGATACCAGTTTTGTAACTCTTCGGCGGGATGAGCACTAGTAAGGGAGGGGTAAATGAACAATGCAGACCAGTTGAAGGATATTCAAGCCCAAGCAGATGCAAGAAATGTGGGAATTCGCAAGGTAGGGGTAAAGGACCTACGCTATCCCATTACGGTGCTCGACCGGCAGAGTGAAAAACAGCACACGGTTGCTTCGATGAATATGTATGTTGATCTGCCTCACCATGACCGTGGAACACATATGAGCAGGTTTGTAGAGGTGCTTGAGCGGCACAAGTTAAAACTCTGGCCAAGTAATCTGGATGAAATTCTGAATGATATGCGCAAAACCTTCGAATGTGAAACGGCCCATATCGATATCACCTTTCCCTATTTTATTCGAAAAGCTGCCCCTGTATCGGGTATCAAGAGCCTCATGGAGTATACCTGTCGCCTAGAAGCTGAACGTGATGGTCACTTGGCAATGTGGTTCTCCGTCGAGGTTCCCGTAACCAATCTCTGTCCCTGCTCCAAAGAAATCAGCGATTACGGTGCTCACAATCAACGGGGTATAATCCATATTCGGGTACACTCCCGGCACTTTATCTGGTATGAAGAATTGATAGAAATGGCTGAATCCTCCGCATCCTCTCCACTGTTTACTATCTTAAAGCGACAGGATGAAAAATACATCACCGAAAGGGCCTATGATAACCCGCGCTTTGTAGAAGATGCTGCCCGTGAAGTAGCTATTCTACTGAAAGCAGATCAGCGGATTGACCAATTCAGGGTGGAGGTTGAAAATTATGAATCTATCCATAACCATAGTGCCTACGCCTGTATTACTTCCGATGACGTAAGTTCTTAACATTTTCTGAAAACAATTCGATAATTGGTACAGAGTGAAAGAGACAAGCCGTAAAGTTAGGATTATTCGTATTGCCAACCTCTATTTCGGCGTTGAAGCTTCAGCTATTGAGAGAGTGTACGAGCTCCAGCCGGCGGAGGGGCAGCAGCTTCCCTTAAGCGATGGCGAGTGTAAAAAACACAATCTGATCTACGGTTCTGACTTCTTCGGATTGCCGGCGCTCCGCAGCGGCTCTTTGGTAGTGGAATTTTCGAAGGAAAAGCTCAAAAGTGCGATGATAGTGGATGGGGTATATGAAGAGCAGGATTGCATTCCTGAGTCGCATAAAAAGGGACGTCCTATCTTCGGATCTGTGGAAGGCAGTGCGGGAACTGTACCAGTCATTGATATCGATGCTTTTTACAGTCGCTCAGGTACAGTTGCACAGCGGCGCACTGCCCTGTTTGATGCGGTAGCCGAGGTGCGGCGACATAATGTGCAAAATGTAGAACTCGCCGCTGCCGATGCAGCCCGCCAAAAACAGCATCAGGCCGGACGAACTCGTCGGAAAACCCGTGTCTTGAATTGGCTGCTTGGTATGGTGAACAGTGTGAAAACCAGGGTTGCCCTGTTTTTAATACTGTTGGTTGCTGCTTCGATGACGGGCATTATGTCCTTTGAGAACGGCATCAACACCGCCTTTGAAAACTTGTGGGACAGCTTTTGGTATTCAATTGTAACTATTACAACAGTTGGGTATGGGGATAAAATTCCAATAACCTTTGGCGGTAAAATAGTTGGGCTGCTGTTGATGGGAATGGGTGTAATTGTAATGGCGGCTGTAACCGGACAAATTGCGTCGTTTCTAGTAGAACAGCAGATGCGCCGCAGGGAGGGCTTGTTAAAATTGAAAAACTTACAAAACCACTTTATTATTTGCGGATGGCGCCGGGAACTGGACCGTGTAATCGAAGGTATTCTGGCAGTGAATCCACAGTACAGTGTGAACGATATGGTATTGATCAACAATGTGGGCCACGATGCGATGCAGCCTATCCTGCAAAATCCGCAATTTCAGGGTATTCAATACATCAATGGAGATTATATTGAAGAGGAGACCCTGCGCAGGGCGAACATCAATAAGGCTGCCAGAGTAATAATTCTGGCGGATTATGCCCAGAATTATTCTCAGCAGGAGGTCGACTCCAGAACAGTGATGGCGGTGCTGACAATTGAATCGCTCACCAAGCATGTCTATGTTGCAGCCGAACTGCTGGATGATAAGTTCGAAAAATACCTTAAACTGGCCAACTGTGATGAAATAATTCTCTCCAGAGAGTACTCAAAGATGATTCTGGCCAATGCGTCCTCAGCCTCGGGGGTGTCCCATGTGCTGCAGGACCTGCTATCACCGCGTCATGGACAGGGTCTGGAAATACGGGCAGTACCGGACTGGCTGATTGATGAGCCCTTCGGCAAATTGATCGATTTTTACAATGCCACCTATGGCTCAATATGTATTGGTTTATTAGAGAACACCGGTAACTTTTACCAACGTAAACGAGAGGCGCTGAATGATGCACAAATGACTCCAGATATTTCTAAACTGGTGGAAAATCTGCGAACGGTCAAAGAACTTGTGCCTAATAAACCGGTCATAAATCCCGGCAGAGAGTACACAATCCGGAAAAACTCTAAGGCAATTGTGATAGAGCTGGGACCGCGAACAGCGGCATAAGGAGCCTGGATCATGGATAGCGAAAAAGAAACGCGCTTAAAGCAGATTAAACTGTTTGAAGACTTTGCCGAAGATGCGAATGCCCTGGAAAAGATATTTCAACTCGGCATTATCAAAACCGCCCGTAAAGGGGAAGTGATCATTAAAGAGGGCGACCTTGGAGACAGTCTGTACATATTACTCTCGGGTACTGTGCGAATTCAAAAGACAACCTTGCAGAACGAACCGTACACGGTAGTGATTATGGAGGAGGAAAATAACGTTTATTTTGGAGAATTGGCACTGATAGATGAAGATAGGCGTTCGGCCACCGTTGTAGCGGAAAGCGACATAAATCTTTTTTGTCTCTCCCGCCACGATTTTCTGCAATTTTGCGAGGAAAATCCGTATATGGGTTTTAAGATCACCCTGCAGATTGCGCGCAAACTCTCAACTACCCTGAGAAAGATGAATAAGGATGTCATCACCCTGTTTGAAGCCCTGGTAAGCGAAGTAGAAGGACAAGATATCGCTTTGTAAGCAAATCTCTGTTAGACAAAACCTGTATGCATAAACCTGTATGCATAAAAAAAGAGGCGACTGTACTGTTACAGCCGCCTCTCTTTTACAAAATTTAAGATAAATTTTTAAATTAATCCCGCTTTTAGGTTAGATCGGTGCGGAGGTTATCGTGAACCTTCTGCTGCCGGTATGAGCGCGGCAGTACGATGTTAAGGAAAATTGCAGAGAGGCCTCCGGTAGTTATTGAGTCGCTGAAAATCGAGTTCAAAACGCCGGGAAAGTACTGAACTACCTCAGGTACCATCAGAACTCCCAGGCCGAGGCCGAAGGAAATTGCCATTATCAAGATGCCCCGTCGATCGATGATGCTGGAGGCAATAATCTTAATACCGGAGGCAGCAACCGTACCGAACATAATAATTGTGGCACCGCCAAGAACCGGAGCTGGGATGAGGGAAAAGACCCCTCCTATTACCGGAAACATGCCGAAGAGTACCAGCAGGCCGGCGATAAAATAGCCGATATAGCGGCTGGCTACACCGGTGAGCTGGATAACGCCATTGTTCTGACTGAAGGTGGTGTTGGGGAAGGAGTTAAAGACTGCTGCAAGTGCAGAGTTGAAACCATCGCCCAGTACTCCTCCGGAGATAGTTTTGATGTATTTATCGCCCTCAATCGGCTGCCCGGAGACCATCGAGGTAGCGGTGAGATCTCCGATTGATTCTACTGTAGTGATAAGGTAGAGTAAGCTGATGGTAATGAAAGCGGACAAGTTGAATCCGAAGAAGCCGAACTTAAAGGGAACCGGGACGTTCATTAAGCTGAGTTCGCTCAGCTTGCCGAAGTCTACCATTCCCATGAAGGCTGCAATAATGTAGCCCACCACCAGACCTATTACAATAGCGCTCATTCGCAGGAAGCTGTTTTTACTGCGGTTAAAAATAACGATGGTAATCAGTACTATTCCGGCCAGCATCAGATTGGTGAGACTTCCGAAGGATTCGCTGCCCTGAGCAGCGGCGCCGCCGCCGATATCGGTTATTCCAACCTTAATCAGGGAGAGCCCAATAAGAGTAACTACAATTCCACTTACCAGGGGAGTGATGATTTTCTTTAGAAACTTTAAGAAACGACTGAAAATCATCTCGACGAAGGAACCAAGGAAACAGACCCCGAATATGGTGGTGAGGGCCATTTCCGGAGAACCTCCTGCCGAAAGGATACTGCTTCCGGTAGCGATGATTGCCCCCAGGAAGGTGAAACTGGTTCCCTGGATACTCAGCAGTCCCGAGCCGATTGGGCCGAAGCGCCGGGCTTGGATAAAGGTGGATACCCCTGATACTACCAATGCCATACTGATGATATAGGAGGTCATTTCGATGGGAAGTCCAAGTACCGAACAAATGATGGTTGGCGGTGTTACAATTCCAACAAAAATTGCAAGAAGGTGCTGAAGTGCTGCAAACAGTGACTCCAAAAAAGGTGGACGATCATCTAATCCATAAATCAGTTCAATTGACTGATCTGCCTGCGGTCCTGCCGCAGCTGTGTCTGTGGTGCTCATATGTTACCCCTAAAAAATATTTTGCAACATTATACAACAAATAGATCACTTGTCCAGTAAAATTTTATTGATATAAGCATTAAATTGTTGTAAACTGTTGCAAACACCTCGAGGAGTAGTGGAATGAAAATACCCTCCGGAAAAGTATTTCGGAATGATGCATATGCGAAGGTTACCGGAAAAGCCAAATACAGTGACGACTTAAAATTTTTTAATATGGCCCATGCGGTACCTGTTTATAGTGATTACATTCATGCGGAGAACCTGCAGGTTGATACCGGTGCAGCAGAAAAAAGTGCGGGAGTCCTTAAAGTTATAACCGCCGCCGATGTGCCCGGCAGCGTGCGTTTTGGGCAGATCGAGCAGGATTACTGTATGTTTGCCGATAAGAAAATTATGTATGCGGGCGATGTAGTTGCACTGGTAGTTGCGGAACAGCGAAGCCAGGCTCTTTCAGCTGCAGATAAGGTAGTGGTCAGTGCCGACCCCTTGCCGGTGGTGAGCGACCCGGAAGCGGCCCTTAGCCCAGAGAGCCCGGTTGTACGGGAAATAAAAAACTCGAACCTGATGAATCACCACAAAATGCGGCGCGGTGATGCCCTGCAGGAACTCAAAACCTGTGACATCGTTCTTCAAGAAGAGTTCTCTACTCAGTTTATTGAACATGCGTATATGGAGCCTGAATCGGCGGTGTGTGTGCCTCGGCAGGACGGGGTAATGGAGGTGTACGGCAGTATGCAGCACCCCTTCAGCACTCGTCGTTTTGTGGGAGCTCTCCTCGGTGAGCCCTTGTCTCATATTGAAGTGTACCAGCCGCCGACAGGCGGCGGCTTTGGTGGAAAGGACGATACCGCTGCAATCGTCTGTGCCCGGGCAGCATTGGCTGCCAGGCTGCTAAACCGGCCGGTAAAACTTACCTATACCCGTGAATGGTCAATCCGAGAAAGCTATAAGCGTCATCCCTACCGACTGAACTACAAGGTCGGTATTGAGAAGAGCGGCCGGGTGAAAGCAGTACAAGTGCGCATGATCTCCGACGGCGGTCCGTATTTGTCGGTTAGTCCCTGGGTAAACTGGAGATCTACCGCCCAGTGTTTTGGCCCCTACACGGTAGATAATGTGCATGCCGATGTACTGTGTGCAGCCACCAATAATCCGGTTACCGGGGCAATGCGCGGTTTTGGCGCTCCCCAAGTGAACTTTGCAGTGGAACAGATCAGTGATATTGCCGCTGAGCGGCTTGGTATAAGTCCCCTGGAGTATCGCCGTATCAATATGGTGAAACAGGATAGTGAGACAGTCACCGGCCAGGTACTTGATACTCACACTGTAAGCATGGAACAGGTCATGGACCGTGTAGCCGATGAGATAGGCTATGAGGAGAAGCTCCGCAAGTGTTCCCGGGGTACTTCCGAGGGGGATGAGCTCTATGGAGTCGGCCTCTCAATCAGTTATCGGGGTTCAAGTTTGGGGGCGGAAGGAATGGACTTCTGTTCGAGTGTCATTAACTGTCAGTTCGACGGATCTATTCTCTTGGAAACCGGAATTCACGAGAACGGACAAGGCTCTGAATCGGTGATGCTGCTGCTGCTGGCAGAACAGTTAGGGGTGCGTCTGGACCGTATAAAATATAAGCGCTCATCCACCAGCAATGTGCCCGACGGCGGTACTACTGTGGCCACCCGGGGAACCATCATGGGCGGAGGGGCGGTAACAGCTGCGGCCCGGAAGCTCAAACAGCTGATGGCCGATAATTTGAACGATATACTTCAGTGCCGTCCGGAGGAAGTGCGTTTTGAAGATGACCATGTGCTAGGTCCAGATAGTGATTCTAAAATTACCTGGGACGAGGCGATGCAGCATCTGTTCTTAAAGCGGGTGTACCCTTACGCCTTTGGCTCTTTTCAGGCGCCGGATGTGTCCTGGGACGAGGAAACCGGCCAGGGGGATGCCTATTTTACCTATGTGTACAGCTGCCAGGCGGTGGAGTTGACGGTTAATAAGAGTAACGGCAAGATTAAAATGCAGAATATTGTAGCCGCCCATGACATCGGGCGTGCGGTAAACCGGGCCATGGTTTTGGGGCAGATGTACGGGGGGATCACCCAGGGTGTCGGTATGGCACTATCTGAGGATCTTGGAATTGAAGATGGAAGATTCCCCCACCTGGACCTGAACCACTATAAAATACCAAAAGCTCGCGAGCTGCCGGAAATAACCGGCATCATTGTGGAGAACCCCGACCCGCAGTCTCCTTCTAAAGCAAAGGGGATCGGTGAACCGGCTTTGGAGCTGATTGCCCCTGCGATCGCCAACGCCTTGTACAACGCAACCGGTATTCGCTATCGGGACATGCCTTTAAAAGTGAACCCTGAGGACTTAAACTTAAAATAGAGGCGTTAAAATAGAGGAGTTAAAATGAGCGCTGAACAGACAACACCTGTACTAACAGTAAACGGGACCGAACATGCCTTAACTGAGGCAGAGCTGAATATGAACCTGCTGGACTATATACGGGAGGTATTGAACCTGACCGGGACTAAGAACGGCTGCGGCACTGGAGCCTGCGGTTCGTGTACTGTATTGATTGATGATGCCGCCCGCCGCTCATGTTTGACAAAGGTGAGCAGTGTGGTCGGCAAACGGATTACCACCATCGAGGGCTTCGAGCAGTCTGATGGAACCCTGCATCCTATTCAACAGGCCTTTATCGATGCCGGGGCAATTCAATGCGGCTTTTGTACCCCGGGAATGGTCCTGTCGGCCTATTCTCTGCTGCTGAAGAATAAGCACCCCGATCGTGAGGAGATACGTAAAGGAATCAACACAAACTTGTGCCGCTGTACGGGCTATCAGCAGATTGTAGATGCGGTAGAGCAGGCCTCTAAGACGATGTATCCCTAGTTCATAGGTACGCTTTATAATAGCATTCAATAAGCAGGCATAAAAAAGCGGGCTGTGTGTGTACACAGACCCGCTTTATTCTTGCCACCGGTTTTCTAAAACCGGTGCGACCACTTTAGGGACCCTTAGCCGACAATAAACTTAATCAGGAAGACGATCGCAATAATGATTGTAACAAAGTTCACGTCCTTCGATTTACCGCTGAGAAGTTTAAGAGCAACGTAGCCGAGCATACCAAACATAATACCATCGGCAATACTGTATGCCAGGGGCATCATAATAATGGTAAGAAAGGCCGGAATGGCTTCGGTGTAGTCCTCGAAATCGATGTGGATAATCGGAGACATCATAAACAGACCAACTAAAACAAGTGCTGGTGCGGTTGCAGCTCCCGGGATCATCAAAAAGAGAGGACTGACAAACAGGGCCAGCAGGAAAAGAATCGCAGTAGTAAAGGCTGTCATACCGGTTCGACCGCCCTCAGCAACACCTGCCGCACTTTCTACATAGGTGGTTACAGTACTGGTTCCCAGACACGCACCCACAGTGGTTCCGATAGCGTCGGCGAACAGTGCAGCCTTTGCATTGGGGATACTACCGTCTTTATTGATTATTCCGGCTTTAGTTGAAACACCGATCAATGTACCGACTGTATCGAACATGTCCACGAACAGGAAGGTGAACAGTACAACCAGCATATCAATGGTGAAAACCTGGGAGAAATCAAACTGGAAGAGAACCGGAGCTAACGAAGGGGGCGCCCAGCTGCCTGAGGGGAGGCTGGTGATTCCGAGGGGCAGACCGATAATGGTTGTCGCCACGATACCTATCAGCAATGATCCCTTGACTTTGTACGCCAGCAGTACACCGGTAAGTACCAGTCCGATAAGTGCCAGTAGGGTAACCGAGCTGGTTACATCGCCCAGTACCACCAGGGTAGCATCGTCATTCACAATGAGACCGGCATTCTGAAGACCGATAAAGGCGATAAAAAGCCCAATACCGACGGAGATAGCCCGTTTTACATTCTTCGGAATACTGTTGATGATCGCCTCGCGGACATTCAGAAGGGTAAGAATGATAAAAATAACACCTTCAAGCAAAACGGCGGTCAGGGCAAATTGCCATGAGTATCCCATGGTCAGTACAACCGTAAAGGCGAAGAAGGCATTCAGGCCCATGCCCGGAGCCAAGGCAAACGGAAGGTTTGCTGCAAAGGCCATCACGAGAGTAGCAATTGCTGCTGAGAGTGCAGTTGCAGTAAACACACCGCCCATGTCCATTCCTGTGTTTGAGAGAATCTGCGGATTCACTATCAGGATGTAGGCCATGGTAAGAAATGTGGTAATTCCAGCTACCACTTCTGTTTTGACTGAAGTATTATGTTCCTTCAGCTTAAAAAGTTTTTCCATAATACGAACTCCTATCAATTGAGTTTTTTGTTCAATCGATTGTAACCTTGAATTTCAAATCTTACAAGCATGATGTTGCAGTTTGTTGTGGAAATATCCTATAAGATAGATTATACTATACCCACAATTAATGTGAATAGGACTGGAGAGTGTATGCAGACAGCAGACAAAAATAATATAAGCAAAGCGGATGTGAAGCGAAGAATTGAAGTAGCCACCGGCCGCAAACGGGCGGAGCTGGTTTTTAAAGGGGCCCGGGTAGTGAACGTCTTTTCCCATGAGGTGATCGAGGGTAATTTGGCCGTAGACAACGGGGTGATAATCGGTGTCGGTGCCTATGAAGGGGTGGAGGAGGTCGAAGCCCATGGACGCTATCTGATACCCGGACTGATAGATGCACACGTGCATATTGAATCTTCCCTTACTTCTCCGGGACAATTTGCGAAAGCAATTGTACCCCACGGTACTACCGCCATTGTTGCCGACCCCCACGAAATTGCAAATGTATGTGGTGTTGAGGGAATCCGCTATATGCTGGATGCCAGTCGGGAGTTGCCCCTGGAAGTGTACTTTATGCTGCCGAGTTGTGTGCCTGCTACGGAGTTCGAGCATGCGGGGGCAGTGCTGGATGCTGACAAGTTGACCGGTTTATTTGAAAAAGAACGGGTCCTCGGTCTGGGAGAGGTAATGGATTATCCGGCGCTTTTATCCGGCAGCGACGGGATCCTGGATAAAATTATGCTGGCGGTTTCACGCGGTAAAATGATTGACGGTCATGGTCCTATGCTGCTGGGTAAGGATCTGAATGCTTATGCGGCTGCCGGGGTAGCCAGTGACCATGAGAGCTCCACCCTGGATGAAATGCGCGAGCGCCTGCGGGTTGGTATGTACTGCCTTATTCGCCAGGGCTCCGCGGCACAGAACCTGCCGGACTTGATTACCGGGGTGAATGCCCATAATTCCAGGCGATGCATGTTCTGTACCGATGACCGTCAGCCGGAGGATATTTTAGCAGAAGGACACATTGACAATCACCTGCGCATGGCCGTTGAGCGCGGGATAGATCCGATCACTGCAGTTCAAATGGCCAGCATCAATTCGGCTGAAGCCTACCGTCTGGAAGGTCGTGGAGCCCTGGCGCCCGGGTACCGGGCGGATATTGTAATGGTGGATGATTTGTCCCGATTTAACGTACAGCAGGTGTACGTAAGCGGAAAAAGGGTAGCCGCTTCGCTTAAGGCAGAATTTGAGGTCTCCCATGCTGATATTAGCAAGGTAAGCGCAACCGTCAATGTAAAAGATTTTCCTGTAGAACAATTCAAATTGAAACTGGAAACAGATATTGCCAGAGTTATCCGGTTGCAGTCCCACAGTCTAATAACCGAAGAGGCAACCCGCAAAATACAGCGGGATACAGAGGGCTGTTTTGAATACCATGACAAACTTGATGTGCTGAAGATGGCTGTTATTGAGCGGCATAAGGCTACCGGACATATTGGAATTGCCCTGGTTGAAAATTACAAGCTTTCCCGGGGGGCGGTTGCCTCCACCATCGCCCATGATTCACATAATATCATTGTCATTGGGGAAAACGACCGGGATATGTACGCTGCAGTGCAGGAGCTCATAAGGGTTGGCGGAGGAATCACAATGGCCTTGGACGGTGAGATCCTGGCTACACTAGAGCTGCCGATTGCCGGGCTGATGTCCGATGAATCACCGGAATACGTCAGCCGAAAGCTGAGCGAAATGTATCCGCTCGCAATTGAAAAACTGGGTGTAAATAATGAACTCGATCCCTTTATGACTTTAAGCTTTCTGGCCTTGCCGGTAATACCGGAGCTGAAGCTGACTGATATGGGGCTGTTCGATACGCGCAGTTTTTCCTTTACCGAGGTGTCTGTAAAATAGCAGCCTCGATATGCGGTTTTAATGTGTGGAAAAAACGATAGTTTTATCTTCCCGCCGAAGGACTTCCATGCTGATTCCATACAGTTGCGAGAGCTTGCTGCTGGTGAGTACTTCCTCCTCCGGTCCGGCATGAAGTACCTTGCCCTTTTTCAGCAGGAGCGCATGGGTGGATATGTCCGCCGCCAGGGTCGGATCGTGGGTTGTGAACAGGATAGTGACGCCGTGGCTGAGCAGAGTCTTGAGTAATCTGACCACCCGCTGACGGTTTCCCGGGTCCAGGCGGCTGGTTGGCTCATCCAGCACCAGAATGTGGGGCTCCTGAACGAGAGCGCGGGCGATCATCAGCAGCTGGTGTTCTCCGCCGGAAAGCTTAGAGGCGGGGCGTTCCTGCAGATGCTGCAAACCCACCTTTTCCAGAGCTCGGCGGGCGATATCCACATCCTCCGGGCCGGGCATTTCAAGCTGCGAAAGGTAGGGAGCTCTCCCGAGCAGCAGATACTCTAGGACAGTGTAGTCAAAGCGCACCTGTTCATCCTGCGGGACCAGGCTCATCCAGCGTCCCATCTGGCGACGACTGAAGCTGGTGATATCGCGTTGGTTCAGCAGTATTTGGCCGGTTTCCGGTTCTTTCCAGCCTAAACAGATGTCCAGCAGAGTCGATTTCCCGGCTCCGTTGGGGCCAAGAATCGTGTTGACCGTGCCCTTCTCGATACTCATTGAAAGATTCTGCAGCACCGGGGTCGCGTTCATTCGATAACGGTAACTAATATCTTGTATTTCAAGGAGTAGATTCGCCACGATATTTTCCCTTTTTGATTCTTTTCTTGCTAAGCAATACTAAAAACAGTCCGGCTCCGATAAAACTGGTTAAGACACCCAGCGGAATTTCTCCGTCCAGTACTGTTCTGGCCAGGGTATCACAGACCACTACATAAATAGCACCAATGATCATAGAGGCGGGCAAGGCGTAGCGCCCGTCGGAGCTGAACAAGCGGCGGGCGATGTGCGGTACTATCAGCCCGACCCAGCTTACGATGCCGCTGATGGAGATAGTTGCGGCGGTCACCGCCGTGGCGGTAACCAGCAGCAGCAGCCGTTCGCGAAAGGGTGCTAAGCCCAGTGAAAAGGCGGTTCGGTCGTCCATCGACAGCAAATTCAGCCGCCAACGGTACCCCAGCAAAAGAGTGATTCCAATGATGCACACCGGCATAATGGAGCGGGCCTGCTGCCAATCGACGCTCCACAGGCCGCCGAGCATCCAAAAGGTAATTTCCGGTAGTTGGCTCATTGGATCGGCCACGAACTTTACAATACCTATTCCCGAGGAAAACAGGGCACTGACGGCAATGCCGGCCAGTATGAGGCGCAGTACCCAGCCGCCAAAATGAAAGTGACGGGCCATAATATAGGAGACGGCCAAGCCGATGAGTGCAAACAGGGCCGAAGAGAGCTGAATAATCCAGAGGGCCGGGGCAAAGGCGACTATACTGACCGAGGCGCCGAAGGCCGCTCCCTGGCTGACCCCCAAAAAGCCCGGCTCTACCAGTGGATTTGCAAAGATCATCTGGAAGACTAGGCCGGCAGCGGCCAGTCCCGCGCCCAACAGCAGTGCCGCGATTATTCGCGGCAGCCGCAGGTTGAGCACCAGGCTTTGAGCCAGGGGGTCCTCAAGCAGCTGGGCTGGAGAGATAAGCCCGGGGCTGGGGTAGCGGCCGGTCAAGACGGCAAGCACCACAGTGACCGCTAACAGAAGCAATAAAATTACCAGTCCTCTGCGCTGGCGACGAAGGGTCGAGAGCATCTTATCTGCGACTATTCGGGCGTGTTGTTTTCAAGGGCTTTATTGAGCCGCGGCAGAACCAGCGAGTCAATGCTGTTATTGGAAAGGGCATACATATCCCGATAGAAACTGCGTACCTCGGACTTGATGTTTATATGTGAAAAGTGATCCGGATGCAGGCTGCGGGCCAGCCATTGAGCGCCCAGTATCCAGCGCACGTCCGGTTGTGCCCAGCTGTAGAAATCGGCCGGGAAGGCATACACGCGTCCCTCTCTGCCTGCTCGCAGCTGCTGCCACCTGGGGCTGTCGATAATCTCTTCAAAGAAGTTATCCGGCGCACTGTTGTAGCTGGTTATCACGATAGTATCCGGGTCCCAGGCGGCAATCTGTTCAAAGTTTACCGTTTTCCATCCGCTTCCAAGGTTTGAATCGGTCCACACGGGGGATCCCCCGGCTGCCTCAACCTGAAAGGTCTGCATCCAGTTTTTTGGGGGGATATTAAAGGCCGTATCACCGCCGCGGACACTGTAATACAGCATCAGGACACGCGGTTTTTCAGCTGCGGGGATCGACTCGCTTATCTGTTCAAGTTCGAAGAGCCGCTCGTCATAAATATCTAAAATCTCCTCTGCACGCCCTTCCTGGTTGAGTACTTTTCCGAGTATACGGATATCCCGCTGGTAGTCGGCGGCACTCTCCAGGTTCAGGGCCAACACGGGAACTCCCAGTTTAGCCAGTGGTGCTCCCAGGCGCTTGTACATGAAGTCTTTGACAATTACCAGGTCCGGTCTTTGAGCGATAATCTGTTCGGGGCCTACCTGATGGGAAAGTTTTGTTAAGTCTTCGAAATCCCCATCCAGATGAGGAAGGAAGTTACCCAACCCCTGATTCGTTTTTCCAATAGCGACTATCTTATCGCGGGCTTCCTCAAACAGGTAGTATGCATTTGCGGTAATCAGAGTCGCTTTACCGGCCAGCACAACCCGCTGGGGTGCCTCCTCCATGGTAAATTCATTGCCCAGGGAATCTTCGATAGTGACGGGATAGTGGTCGGAGGGCGCGGCAGCGGCGTACAGCGGCAGCAGCAGGCCGGCACTTATCAGCAGCCCCGTGCACAGACCTCTACGCAGGCCTTTTAAAGAGATATATGTGCTTGATTCTCGGTTCATAATAGCTCCCTTGGAGAAAAATTAATGTTCCTTATATCTCATTATATACAACAATGTACAATGGGATGTCAACCGCAGGTCTTAACTTTTGAAGCGTGACAGACGACTGGACATGTGCGCGGGGTAGTGGATACAATGAAGGGGTACAAGGAGGCGCATTTCGTGAGTATTCAAGAGCGGGCCAAGCAGGCCAAACGGGCGCAGATACGCTGTGCAAGCCTCTCCGCGGAGGTAAAGAACACCGCACTCGAGGCTATCGCAGCGGCTTTGCTGGAGCATCGTCATAAAATTGAGGCTGCCAACCAGTCCGATATCCAGCGTGCTGAACAGCAGCAGCTTGAGGCCCCGCTCTTAAAACGGCTCAAATTCCAGGGCGAGAAAATCGACCAAGCCTGTCAGGGAGTACGCGGAGTAGCCGGGCAGTCGGACCCCGTGGGAGTAGTGCTGAGCGGGCGAGAGCTGGACGAGGACTTACGCCTCTTTCAGGTTAGCTGTCCGATCGGTGTGATTGGAATGATTTTTGAATCGCGCCCCGATGCGCTTGTGCAAATGGCCGCCCTCAGTCTAAAAAGCGGGAATGCGGTGCTGCTGAAGGGCGGGCACGAGGCGCTAGAGAGCAATCGGGTGCTGGCTGAGCTTATTGCTGCCGCCACCGAAGCGGCCGGAATACCGGCCGGCTGGATTCAGCTGATAGAGACCCGGGAAGATGTAAAAACTCTGCTGGCCCTGGATCGGCACATAGATTTGTTGATCCCCCGGGGGTCGAATCAGTTTGTGAGGTATATAATGGATAACACCAATATTCCGGTGCTCGGTCACGCGGACGGAGTTACCCACCTGTATGTTCACTCACGGGCGAATATACCGATGGCGGTTGAGCTGGCTGACGATTCAAAGAATCAGTATGTAGCGGTGTGTAACGCTCTGGAGACTCTGCTGGTGGATACGGCAGTGGCCGCTGATTTTCTGCCCCGACTGAAGGATCGAATGGATACCCGTGGTACCGAACTGCGGGGCTGTGAGCAGACCCGGGCATATATAGGGGTAAAACCTGCACAGGCTGAGGATTGGGAAGCAGAATATCTTGATAAGATTCTGGCAGTAAAAGTAGTCGACGGATTGGATGCGGCGATCGAACATATCAATACCTACGGTTCGGGTCATACCGACGCAATTGTGACTGCCGACCGACAGGCTGCGGAGCAGTTTATGAATCTGGTCGACTCGGCGGATGTGTTCTGGAACGCCAGTACCCGTTTTTCCGACGGGTTTCGCTTCGGTCTGGGGGCCGAAGTGGGAATAAGCACCAACAAGATCCACGCTCGCGGACCGGTTGGTCTGGAGGGATTGGTTATCTATAAATGGAGACTGTACGGCAATGGACAAAAAGCAGCCGATTACAGTGGACCAAATGCCCGCCCGTTCCTCCATCGCTCACTGAACATGGAGGAAAATGGGTGAGGGACTTCAGTACCACCAAGCGGGTAGTCATCAAAATCGGAACCAATCTGATTACCACCGAAAATTCTCTGGATACTGCGTATATGGACACCATCAGCGGACAGATTGCCGAGCTGGTGGACCAGGAGCATCAGGTACTGATGGTAAGCTCCGGTGCAATCGGGATGGGAGCCACGGAGCTAGGCTTTTCTACCCGGGTAACCGACATTAGAATGCGACAGGCCTGTGCGGCAATCGGGCAGCCTCTGTTGATGCACCAGTACCGGGAGTCCTTTGTTCCCCATGATGTACGTATAGCCCAGGTCCTGATTACACGGGAAGTGCTGAATAACCGTAAATCCTACCTTAATCTGCGCAATTCCGTTGAAGAGCTCTTGGGCCTGAGGGTAGTACCGATTTTTAATGAAAACGATAGTATTTCTACAGATGAAATTGGCACCGCCTTTGGTGATAACGATAGGCTCAGTGCTATGGTGGCCAGCAAGGTGGATGCAGATTTACTTATAATTCTCAGTGATATCAATGCCCTCTATGACGGAGATCCCAAAGGCAGTCAGGAGGTGCAGCGTATACCGGTAGTCGAGCAGGTGGATGATAAAATATTAGCCTACGCGGGGACTCCCGGAAGCCGCTTTTCCACTGGAGGAATGCTGACCAAGTTGAAAGCTGCCTCTATCGCCGCCAGTGCCGGCTGTCGGACTGTTCTTGCTCACGGGAAGGATCCCCGTATCCTGCAGCGGATTTTAGACGGAGAGGATATCGGAACCCTCTTTCTGGCTCAGGAAAAACTCTCTGCCCGTACTCGGTGGATCCTCAACAGTGTACCAAAGGGCAAAATAACGGTTGACGAGGGAGCATTGAGTGCATTACGGGATCATAAGAGCCTACTTCCTTCCGGCATAAAATCGGTGGAAGGAGTTTTTCAACAGGGTGATGTAGTTCAGATTAACGATGTTGCCAAAGCTGTCCCCACTTACAACAGCAGTGAAATCGAAACTTTAATGGGAAAGCACACCCGCGAAGTAGCCGCTCTGTATGGAACCGGCCGCCGGGACGAAATTGCCCGTCCTGAGGACATTGTATTTATGGTGGAAGCGTGAAAACCGGTGTAAACACGCGCCGTTTCGTGTCGATATACTGAATATGAGAAATGTACTTTTTATACATGCCCTAGGACTCACCCCTTACGCCTTGAAAGAGTCCCTTCCATTAAGCCCTAGTAAGGGACAGTCGGTGACGGCTTTTCAATATCTCCTGCAGGAGATTCCCCTTTCAACAAGTTTCGAGCAGGTAGTAGTACTGACTGATCTTCCGAAGGAAGACTTGGAACCCCTTGTAGAACCATATCTGGACCGGGAGCTTGTTACCATTCAAAGTCATCCGAGCTGGAGTGCTGCTGAACTGCTGCGTACAATGCAATCAGCAGTCGAGGAGGGAAGCCCGGACAACAGCCAGGCCGACTTGTTTTTGGTATGGGGCGATGCTCCTCTCCTGGATACAGGGCTGCTGGAAAAGATGCATCACAGCCATCGGCGCTATTTTGCCGATTACACCTTTGCCGATGGATATCCACGGGGTCTGACTCCGGAAATTCTCAAAGCAAGCGCACTGCCCCAGCTAATCGAGCTGGCTGAACGCCACTCAGTCCCTGCCGGCCGGGACTTCATATTTGAGGTAGTCCAAAAAGATATCAATGCTTTCGATCTTGAGACGGAAGTTGCCCCGATAGACCAGAGGCTGTTACGGGTAAGTTTAACCGCTGATACACGGCGTAATTTCTATCAGCTGAAGGCTATTATCGCCGCCGGAGGATGCACTGCCGAATCGGTACAGCGGATAATCGAAGAGAAACCGGAGCTGCTGCGTACACTTCCGTCATATGTGAACGTGCAAATTACCGACGGCTGCCCCCAGGCGTGCAGTTATTGTGCCTTTCCGCACATGGGCGGTGACGTGTTGAGTAGACGGGGGGAAATGCCTCTTGAACACTGGACTGAGGTGGTCGACAAGGTAGAAAGCCTATGTGGTGATGCCACAATCGGAGTTTCATTGTGGGGAGAACCCTCTCTTCACTCGCGTTTTGTTGATATTGTCGCTGCAGTGTTGGAGAGACCTGCTCTGTCGCTGGTAATTGAAACATCCGGCGTTGGATGGTCTTTGGCGACCTTGCAGGAACTTGGCCGTCAGTTTGGACAGGGGGCATCGGCCGGCGGTGTACCGGTTGGAGACCGGCTTACCTGGATTGTATCCTTGGACGCCCATGAACGGCAAATGTATAACCAGCTGCGGGGACCGCAGTGGGAGGAAGCCCAAGCCTCGGTTGAATTGCTAAGCCGGCTTTTTCCCAATCTAGTATACGTGCAGGCGGTTCGCATGCGTGAAAACGAAGAGCAGCTGGATCAGTTCTACCGGTACTGGAAGCAGCAAGAACATGTCATGCCGATTGTTCAGAAATATGACTCCTTCTGTGGTGCCTTGCCTGAGCGGAAGGTGACCGATCTATCACCAATCAAACGTTTTCCCTGCTGGCATCTCAAGCGGGACCTTTCAATTTTTATTGACGGCAGAGTGCCCATGTGCCGTGAGGATCTGCACTATCAGTATTCCCTTGGGAATATTTTTCAAGAAGATATTGAAACTATATGGGGTCGTGGAAACGAGTACTATCGACAGCACATCGAGGCGGACTATCCCCAACTATGCAGGAGTTGTGATGAGTACTATACCTACAACTTCTAAGTCTTTAAGGGTTCCCTACACAATAGTTGGTGGAAACAAGGAGGACCGCAGTCTGCAGGTCAGTCCTCCCCTTAGTATTTTACTTTTGCACCGCGGCAGCCGACCGTACCGGCAGGAGTATTTTAAGGAGCTGGAGCAGCTGGGGGAGATTGAGATTTTATCTGTAGAAAGTGCTTCTGCTAGTTATGATATTGATTCTCTGTCGCAGAAATACCCGCGGATCAAATTCCTACTGCTTCACGAAGAGATGAGCCGGGGTGAACAAATCAATGTGGGGATGAAAGAGGCGGCCGGACAGTTTGTGTTTGTGATGTGGAGTGATATGAAAATCAGCTCACAGCTGAACACTTACCTGTTGCAGCGCATTGTGGAGTCTGAACGTCTCTGTTCGGTACCAATTATTCAAAACACTAAAATGGAGACGGTCCCGTCAATCATGGTGCCGGCCTTTCACAAGCGCAACTTAAGGATACTGCCGATGCTGCCCCAGAAAAATGATATGAAAACACTCTTCCCCTTCGATTACAGCGGTATATATCAGCGGGAGAAATTTCTTCTGACCGGTGGATATGACTATCTGATTGAGAGTTCCTATTGGCAGAAGATGGATTTTGGTTTTCGGGCCCACATGTGGGGGGAGGCCATCGAGTGTGAGTCCGCCTTTCGGATCCGTTATCTGGCCGCCGAGCCGGCTGAAGATACTACTCCCGATGGGGGCTACAAACTTTTCTTCCTGAAAAACCTGTCGGTACGTTTCAGTGGAGATGCGGGCACCCTGCCGTGGAGCCGCTTCCTGCCTTTTTATATTCGATCAGGAAGTTCACTTTTCTCAGCATTGAAAAAGTTTAAAAAAGTTCGCCAATGGGTGACCTTGAATCAGTATCGCTTTGTTATGGACGCACGGGATGTGACTGAGCTTTGGGAGGTTCCTGAATCATGAGTAGAGTAGCTGTATTCCTGCAGGTTCGGTTGGATTCTACCCGTTTGCCCCAGAAGGCACTACTGCCCTTGAGTGGAAAGCCCGTTGTAGAACTGGCAATGGAGGCTCTGAAGCAGATTCCGGCGGATGCCTATGCTTTGGTAACCGATCGCGAAAGCTATCAGGCCCTTTCCGCTCACGCGAATGCCGCCGGTTTTGAAACATTTATTGGTCCCAAGGAAGATGTTCTGCAGCGTTATGCCAATGCAATCAATTATTTTCAGGTTGATACACTTATTCGAGCTACCGGCGATAACCCTTTAGTGAGTGGCGAATGTGGAGCTCAGCTCTTAGAGCTCTACAATGAACATCGGGAGGAGCATCCGGAGGAGCGCAGGATCGACTACTGCGGGTTTGACGGTCTGCCCGTTGGAACAGGTGTGGAGTGTGTGCGTGCGGAAGCACTTTTAAGGGCCAACCGGGAGGCCGAAAGCAGCTACGATCGAGAGCATGTCTGTCCGTATCTTTACAATCATCCCGATCTATTTAGAATCTATCGGCCCTTGGCTCCGAAGGAGTGCTTCTTTCCCGGAATGAGGGTTACTTTGGATACCGACCGGGATTACCGTCGATTGCAGACCATTTTTAATACACTGTATTCGGGTGAACCGATCACCACCAGTGAGCTTATTCGGGGATTTTCCCAGCACCAAATGATTGCAGGTTAAAATATGGGCTCGTACCGTTTTCTGTGGGCACCTTCGGTTACTCCCGGCAACGGGACCGGTCATCTACGGCGGGCACTGGAGTGGTGTGTCCAGTTGCTGCATAGCTTTCCCCATGCTTCTGTTGGAATTTTTATCAAACCCTCGGAATGGCAAGATGTTTTTTATGAAATGGCCGCCAACAGCGGATTGGACTCAAGCTGTTTTCTTCATGATGGTTACTCTATTACCTCGTCAAAATGGGACTTTTTGCTGATAGACCGGCGGGCGACGGGTAAATCGGAGTTTCTCTGGTGGAGTCGTACCGGCATACCCATGATTGGTGTAGATGAAGGAGGGCCGCAGCGCCGGTACTTTTCCTACCTGCTTGATACTTTTCCACTTCCTCCACGGTTCGGTCAGGCTAATCTGGTTGAACCGGGACTGCTTTCCCTCCCCGAACGGAAAAAAACTGCACCCACAGCGTCAAGGACACGCTTTCATAGTGTGCTGGTAAGTTTTGGTGGTGAAGATCCTGCCCATTTAACCGAATTATGTACTCGATGGCTCCTTGAGCAGGGTGGTTTCGCTGGATCTGAGATTACGGTGGTCCTAGGCCCGCTGTTCGGTCCCCGCAGCCTGCCGCAGGAGGTTAAAGTTCTGAAGGCTCCTGCAAAGCTTTCAGAACAGTTGTGGGAGTTTGACCTGCTGTGTACAAGTTTTGGTCTGACCGCCTATGAGGCTGCCTATGCCGGCTGCGGGGTGATACTGCTCAACCCAAGTTCGTATCACCGTCGCTTAAGCCGTCTGGCCGGATTTCCGTCTGTTGGCGTACGGCGAATACATTCCCGCCGTTTTTTACGATTCATAGCCTCTCCGGCGGAGGTGCTGCAAGCGACAAAAAAGGCTGCGCCGCAGGAAAAACGCTCTCCCGGGGAATTCCTGGGCCGGTTGCGGCCTCCGGAAGTTCGTGACTGCCCTGTGTGCGGGCGTCTGGGCGCAAAACCGGTGCTGCGAAGCGTAGACCGCAGCTTTTTTCGCTGTGCCCATTGCGGCTTACTGTATCAGCTTGATTTCCAGCGCCCGGAGCAGCCTCGTTACAAGGAGAACTACTTTTTTGATGAGTACCGCAGTCAGTATGGGCGCAGCTACCTGGAAGACTTTGATGCTATTAAGAAAATGGGCACAGGGCGTATTGCTGAGATTCACCGGCTTCGCCGCAAGCACAGCACTGGCGCTGCCTCTGGTGATGATGGTGAAGCTCCCCGCCTTCTGGATGTAGGCTGTGCCTACGGCCCGTTTCTATCTGCAGCCTATGAGGCAGGGTATCAAACAGAAGGAATTGATCCGGCAGCCTCAGCAGTAGACTATGTGCGGAATGAACTAGAGTTAACGGCCTGGAACGGGAGGTTTGAAGATTTTAAATTAGACCTGAAGGGACATCAAAACCGGTACGATGTAATCAGCATGTGGTTTGTGCTTGAACATTTTTCCCGGGTTGACCGTATCTTGTGCAAAGCTAACAGCTGTCTTAGAATGGGCGGATTGTTAGCATTTTCTACTCCTAACAGCACCGGGATTAGCGCCACACGCTCCCTTAAGGGCTTTTTGGAGCAGAGCCCCAGGGATCATCATACAGTGTGGAGCCCGGCAATTGCCCGCAGAGTTTTTCCTCGGTTTGGTTTTAAAATCAGAAAGGTGAGGGTGACCGGTCATCACCCGGAACGGTTCCCATGTATGGAAGCGGCGGTTTTTCAGTATAAAAATACGGGAAAGACTGTCCCAAATGCGATCCGAAAAATGATGTTTTCACTGTTTGAATGGGTCAGTCGTGCGGCGAGGCTTGGGGATACCTTTGAGCTGTATGCAGAGAAGGTGAGTGAAATTTCTTACAACATTGGAGAATCGGATGAACGGACAGACTGAACATTCAAAACGAGTTCTCATTTTGGGCGCCGGGGTTATGCAGCTTCCGGCCTTGCGCTGGGCACGGCGGCAGGGGTGGGAAGTCTATGTTGCAGATGGGAACCCTGCCGCCCCCGGTGTCGAGCTTGCTGATCATTTTGTACCGATTGATCTAACGGATATTGATGGAATGGTCGAGGCGGCCGGCAAAATACATAAAGATGAAAAATTGCATGGGGTATTTACGGCGGGTACCGACTTTTCTTATACCGTGGCCAGAGTGGCTAAGGCCTTGCTGCTGCCGGGAATAGAGCCTGAGGTAGCTCTAAACGCCAGCCGCAAGGATAGGATGCGGAAGGTCTTTGCGGCTGCCGGAGTTCCGTCCCCCCGTTTTGCAAAGCTTTCCCCCGGTGCTGAAGTAGATGCTGCGCTGGAGAACCTCGAACTTCCAGTAGTGGTGAAGCCGGTTGACAATATGGGGGCCCGTGGAATCCGTCGGGTAGATACCCTCGATGAGTATCAGAATGCGGTTAGTCAGGCACGACGGTTTTCTCGCACAGGAGATGTCATTGTAGAGGAATACGTCAAGGGGCAGGAGTTCAGTATAGATGCGTTGGTTTTGGGGTATGAGGTCGTTTTTACTGGCATTGCCGATAGACACATTTTTTTCCCTCCCTATTTTATTGAAATGGGGCATACTATCCCGTCGAACTGTGAGGAGAAGGTACTTGCGGCCGTGAAAGAGGTCTTTATACAGGCTGTACGTGCTTTAGGAATTCGCAACGGCGCAGCCAAGGGCGATGTAAAGTGGGACGGCCAAAGAGCAGTGATAGGTGAGCTTGCCGCTCGCTTGTCGGGGGGCTATATGTCCGGCTGGACATACCCCTATTCCAGCGGGGTGGAGCTCACCGGAAATGCACTTCAGCTGGCGGTGGGGCTTAAGCCGCAGTCTCTGAGGCCTATCCGTGAATGGGTATCCGCTGAACGGGCCTTCATATCTATACCCGGGATAGTGGACAGTGTTGAGAACAGCGAACATGCTCGGTCTATCAAATGGATAGAGGAGATGTTTATTCGGGTTTCTCCAGGGGATAAGGTAGATTTTCCTACCAACAATGTCGAGAAAAGCGGTAATTTCATCAGTGCGGCCCCTGATCGCAGCGCCGCAGTCGATGCGGCCGAAGCTGCCTGTCGAACTGTATTTGTTCGCCTGCAGACCACCCATGCTGTTACCCGTCGTTTTCTGTTTCAGCAAAAGGAAGCCTGGATTCCGGAGGCTTTTACCGTTGAAAACCGGGAAAACAGGCGAGTGCTTGCAGCTATGCCGGACTACATTGACCGTCGCCACAGTTATCGCCAGATATCTTCAGCACAAGAACCTGCGATTGCGGTAGTCCCCCTTCCCAATACTGCAGCGGAAAGCTCTAAAGACTGGCATGGCCAGGGTTTCGAAGAAGCATGGAATAAAGTGCTCAAGCTGAGCCGGGTACAGCTTGCGGAGCAGGAAAAAAATGCCGATATAGTGGTAGGAGCGATACTCTGGAGCGCCTTTCTGCGCGGGGGTATCCAAGGAGCCGTGTGGCTGCTTGAAAGCATTCGGCAGGCGGTTCTCCGCTCCCAGCCGATAGAGATTGCGTTTACGGAGCTGAATACGGAGCTGAATTACGGAGCTGATTAATGATGCACCTAGAGAGGTTTTCTAACATATTGACTATACGCGCTGCTCGGACGCTGCTTTTTCTAGGACTCCTCATGGGCGTTTTGCTGCCCCTTTGGAGTGAATCTGGAGTGGCACTGAAAGAGATTCGCAGTAAAACTGGGGCACAACTGGTTTGGGATCCGATGCGGCAGATGGGAAGTATCGAAAAGGGAGAGACCAGCCTGGTATATAGTCTCGATTCTGCGTTTTTACTGGTAAATTACGACTCCTTTGAATCGATAGAACCTCCCCGACGGGGTGAATCCGGGGATATCTGGTTTTCTTCAGAAGATGCCTCATATATGATCGAAACTTTGGGCCCTCACACACAAGATGAGAGCCAGCACTACATTTCTACTATTATCATCGATGCCGGCCATGGCGGAAAGGATTCCGGTGCACTCGGACGTTTCGAGGAGGATGGTGAGAAAGTGGTGATAATGGAGAAGGATCTTGTGTTGGAGGTCGCCCGTCAGCTTTCAGATCGTCTTCGCAGTCGATACCCGGATAAAGATATTGTTCTAACCCGTGAGGATGATGTGTATCTGACCTTGGAGGAGCGTACACAGATAGCGAATGGAATTGAATTGGACCAACGGGAATCAATGATTTTTATATCAATTCATGCCAACGCCTCCCTGAACAGCAAGGCTGAAGGCTTTGAGGTGTGGTATCTGCCTACAGATTACCGTCGGAAGCTGATTGATCCGGCTACTCTGGATGAATCAGCCCGGGAAGTTGCACCTATTCTAAATACGATGCTTGAAGAGGAGTACACGGTTGAAAGTATTCTTCTGGCTCAAAAAATTCTGAACAATCTGGATGACTCGGTTGGGGATTCACATGCGAATCGAGGCTTAAAGGAAGAAACCTGGTTTGTGGTCAGAGATGCAAAGATGCCCTCAGTGTTGGTAGAAATCGGTTTTGTGACAAATCAGGTGGAAGCTTTCAAGATGCGCAGTACAACTCACTTGAAGAAAATTGCCGAAGGCATCTATAATGGCGTTCACGGATTTATCGAACACTTCGAAAACCCCTCCGTACGGGAGTAACTGGTGAAAAACCTGGATAGAATTACAATTATTTTAGTTGGAGTGATAGTGGTGAGCCTTACGGTCTCTCTGCTTCTCTTTTTGATCAATGGAACTGATAAGCATCGGCAGGTACTCTTTTTTCCGGAATACCGCTCTTCTGAATGTACTGGAGAGCAGCGTGTGCTGCCGACTAAACCGACAATCGAACAGGAGCTTGAACTGTTGGTAAAAGAGATTTTGCTGGGTCCTTTTGATGTAAATTCTGTGGCTGTGCTGCCTCAAGAGAGTGATTTACAGACCCTTATGCTGCGGGAAAACAGGCTCTATATCGACTTTTCGATCCACGTGGTATTTCAAGAGAGTGAATCTAGGCTGTCTTTTGGGGAGGCTCTGGACTGTGTACGCAAGACTATTACCTTTAATTATCCACAAATTGAGAAAATAGTCTTTACAGTGAATGGAGAACAGCCTAAAATTGACCACACGGATACAACGAAATGAAAAAAAAAGAAAAATCGTTGACAAACTAAATTGGTTCCGTATAATTTTAAATGCAATAGGTAAACTGTTTTAAAAAGGAGCACTGGATGAAACGGTTCGGAATTCTACTTGGTATTATGCTTTTGGTGGTAAGTTTTTCTGTTACCGCAGAGGAATCGGTTCTCATCGATTTTTCGACTCTTACCGCGGATCTCGAGGATGGAAATAACGAAGCGACTCTCGTTGACTTTTCCGAAAAAGCAGGTGTTGGTTTCACCGAAGAAGAAAAGGAGCTGATGGTCACGTCCCTAGCCATTGAGAATTGGGATGTACAGCTGGCCTCTTCTTCTAGGACAGTACAGAATGAGCGGCTCTCCTACACACAGGAAGCCCCTGTACGTGATGATGCCCAGCAGTTTGCTGGTGAAAATGTTATGGGTGTTCGGGTTCACTTTCCCGAAGAACCTTATAACTCTTATGCCATAATCAGACCCCCTTTTGAGATCCCTGCCTACATGCAGGCGGATGAGCAGGATCGCGAAGGCAGCAAGTTTGAGGGCTACGGTGTGGTAAAGAACGTAGGCGCACTGAAAAAGGTTGCGGTAAACGTCTATGGTTCGAACTTCCCAAATGGAATCGGGATTATCCTGGAAGACCAGGATGGCAATGAACAGAATATGTTCCTCGATTACATGGAATTTAGGGGTTGGAGAGAGCTTGGTTGGTCAAATCCCAACTACGTAGATGACGTTCGCAATCGTGAATTGCGGCGTATGCCCCTTTACCCGAAGCTCACCCCAATGCGTAAGCTGAAGGGATTTATCATCTACAAAGATGCTTCGCAGATGGGTGGAGACACCATCGCGTACATTAAAGATGTAACTCTGACCTACGATCTCGCGGTTATGCCTGATGAAGGCGGAATTGACAACGAAGCATTGTGGGGTATTCTTGAAGAGCGTGAAACCTCTCGAAGGAATGCTGAATGGCAGCGGTTAGGTGAACTGCAGGTTCTGCGAGCGCTTGAACAGCAGAAACTTCACCAGGATGAAGCTGAACAAGAACAAGCAGGCGGCGACGAGTAGTTCTGAATCGCAAGTGTACATATATTGCCTTGTTTTAGACTTTGCTACTTGATTTTGGTAACCTGAAGGCTTCCTGAAGGCTTTAGTTAGATTAGTTTAATCAGTTTCAACCGCCCACCGGGGTTTCTATTCCGGTGGGCTTTTCTATCTTCATTGCTATTATGGGTGTATCATCTTAAAAGTGTAATTCAGCCCCCAGCTCGCTGCGGAACAGGTACATACCCACTCCTGAATCAGGCAGCGACAGGGATGCGTTTCCGGATTTACCGAATGAATAGACATTGCTGTCAATTCGGGCCAGCAGGGAAACCTTGGGGGAGACATCAATCCTAAAATCCGTACCGAAGACGATTGAATTGAGGCTGTTCGTGTCACCCGGATAGATTCTCTCCAGATTTTGGTAGGCAAATGAGAGCAGTACCCGTACGGGAACATTTTTCTGAAATATATCAACTTCAAAGGAGTACTCGGTGAAACTGTCGTCCACCTCTATAGTTTCGGTCTGTTGGCTTACATAACGTTTAGTGGTGAGGTTTAGAGAACAGATTGCATGGGGAATGTAGTAGCCCACCGAAATTTGATTGTGCTCCTGCATGTAATCACCGGCTTTGGTGAATCTGGCTGCAATCGAGCTGTCGCTTCTTAAAGAAACGAAGGCAACTCCCGGATAGTCGAATCTGATGGAGGTGGAGATGCCGCTTTTCATCACCGGACTCCACGAATTGAACATGCCGAAAAACGGGCCCACCTCTATTTGGTAAAAATCACGGGCAAACTCTAACGTAGTATAGGTGGTGTATCGCAGTACAGGATCGTATTTGATGCCGGCGTGCAGGGTAGTGTTTTCGTCGATCTGCTGATTGCCGTATATGCTCAGCCCGTAATAATAGTCCTTTCCGCTGAGAGCGGTTTCAACGGCCTCACTCTCCTTGTCAAACATGATATTTCCGCCGTGCAGCAGAGTTGTTACCTCCAGACTAAACAGGGGCTGTATGAGTGCACCTAGTATGATGATGCTCAGATAAAATCGTTTCATATTAAAACTCCGCCTTTACGCCTATGATACCTTCTACCATGTCCTCATCAAGAGAGTAGGGAAGGATATTGACGTTTATCATAAAATTCCACATTACCCCGCTGGTGATTGCACTCAGGTAGGGGGTCACTTTTAGTTTAAAATCCTGTGCACTGGAAGCCTCTGTTTCAAGGGTGAAATTGGTTTCAACTCCGCCGCTGAGCGGACTTTGTTGAGGGTCTCCAAACTGCAAATTGAAGTTGATATCCGCTGAGCCGTCATCGCCGGTAGGCTGCATGTTATACATGGCCGGATGCCAGAACAGTGTCAGGATTACACTCACATACTCAAAGTGTATCCGCGGTTCAAATAGGAAGTAGAAATCATTGATATTAAGGCTGTCTCCCGGAGCATAATAGGGAAGGCCTATTTGAGAGAAAAACTCTCCCCGTTCATCCGGGCTATAGTGAAAAAGTAAGCCCCCGCGATACAGTCCGTAGGATTTCTGCGGAAAGGAGGTACCCCCGAACAACTCCAGTTTAAGCTGTTCAAAGTTAGCCAAAAAACGGGCATCCACCGAATAATTACCCTCGCCAAGGGAGCTGTCCTGGTAGAGATACAGGGAGCTGCGGTTCCACTCGTTTCCAAAGCTGCTGGACAGTTCAATACCGGTTCCATGTACGCTGTGAATACCCCGGTACTCATTTTGCGGGAAGTATAAATAACCCTGGTATCTGGTGGCAATCGGCACCGTTCCGAACTCTGTGGGAAAGACCTCCGCCGAAGCCAGGCGGTCGTTGCGCCCGACAAAATAGGTAAAGTCGGCAGCTGTGTCGAACAGGTTCCGGTAAGTAATATGGGCACCCTGAAACTGCAGGGTGGTTTGGTCCTCCATGTAGTCGCTGAGGGCCGAAACGTAGGCGTTCTCATCAGCGTAGTCATCCAGTACCGGTGCGTCCCGGCCGGCATAGCCGAGGTTCTCGCTCTCAAAGCCCAGCAGCAGCGACCCGCCGAATTTGTATCCGCCGGATACCTGAAGTTCAGTGCGGCCTCGGGTTCTCAGTATAAGGCTGTCCTGCTCCCAGTATCCGCGGCTGATCATTTCGAACTCCGGGATAGTCAGGTCGGCGGTAAATCCCGTGCCGGGCAGTATCAGACCAGCGGTCAGAAGGCATATAAAGAGAAATTGCTTTTTTTTCATCACCAGTAAACTCCTATGTGGAATAGTGTATAACATAACACCCTATTCAGAATATCGACATTTTGGACTCTCTGTAAAGTTTATACTTGACTTAAAGTTCGTTATATATGAAGATTAATGCCATAATGAGTGACTATTTGGATCCGAACAACGAGGAACTGCTGAAGGACTTTTTTATTGAGGCCGAGATGCAGGTCGATGCGCTTGAGCAGAATATTCTTGTGCTCGAGAATGATCCCAGCGATCATGATGCAATCGACGAAATATTTCGAGCTGCCCACACTTTAAAGGGCGCCGCCGCTACCGTTCAGATGACAAAAATGTCTGAATTTACCCATCTGGTTGAAGATGTGCTGGACGCCATCCGCAGTAATGAGGTTAGTGCCGGTGAGCAGGTAGTCGATATTCTGCTCAATTCAATCGATGTTATTAAAGAAATGCTCTCTGCACAGAAGGAGGGAAGTTCTTATGAGGAAGACATTTCCGACCTGCAGTCGAAGCTACGTTCTCTGTTGCAAAGCGGCACGGTAGCTCCTCAGTCGGGAGGGACGCATCCTGCTGCGCAAAAAGATGCTGCAGCCTCTGCAGAAAAGTCCACAGCAGCTGCACAGACACCTCCCGCGGCTTCAGGGGCAAGTTCCCTGTCTGAATATGATCTCCTTGAGTTAAAAGCTGCAGCAGAAAGCGGTGAGACGGTATACCAGGTGATGGTGGCGTTCAACGAGGACCATCCCATGAATACCATCGGTGGGATTCAGGTATTTGCTGCTATGAAAGATATTGGAACGGTCTTAAAAACTGTTCCTGAGTTTGAGCAATTGTACGAGGATCAATTTTTCCCGGTAGTGTATTACTATGTGTCTACCGATTCTCCGGTCGATGCAATCGAGCGTAAGGTGCACATTCCCGATGTAGTGTTGGAAACGCAGGTAAGTCCCGTCGATCAAATAGCCGCCGGAGCCGCCGAAGAGCAGCCGCAACCGGCTCAGGAGGCTCCAGTCCAAGCCCAAGCTTCGAAAGCGACGGCTTCCGAGAAACACCCATCCGAAGAGGAAGCACCCCCTGCCAAGGCCGATCCAAAGCCCTCCAAGGAACATGAGTTGCGAAAGAGCGGAGGTTCAGGCTCAGTGCTGCGGGTCGACTCAAAGCGAATTGATAACCTTTTGAATATGGTCAGTGAGGCGGTTATTACCAAGGCGACCTTTAATCAGATAAGCAGCAAGTTTGTCGAAGCCCAGGGAGAGCTCAGCTCAGTCAAATCGGTCTACTACGAGAAGCTGCGAGAGCTGTTTGACAGCCTGCCGATGTACCTTGAGCGAATTCAAGAGGGTACCTCGGTCAAGAAAATCAAAGCCGAAGTGATTGAACGCTTTGGCGATTTATACACCATGTACGACTCCTTCGAGACCCGCTTTAAAAATACGGTAAACGAGTTTAACAGTACAGCTCAAAACCTCAGCCGCAATACCAGTGATCTGCAGGAAGGGGTCATGCAGATACGCATGGTGCCTATTAGCCAAATTTTTAACCGCTTTCCCCGTCTGGTGCGGGATGTTTCCAAGGAAATTGGAAAAAACGTAAAGCTGGAAATTGAGGGTGAAGATACCGAGCTCGATAAGTCGGTGATTGAAGATTTGTTGGACCCCCTGATTCACTGTGTGCGTAATTCAATCGATCACGGTGTAGAAAGTCCGGAAGAACGGAAGGCTGCGGGAAAACCGGTTGATGGTCATGTTATGCTGAAGGCGAGCAACGAAGGCAATATGATCATTATAGAGGTAGAGGATGATGGAAAGGGAATTGATGTTGAATCGGTTCATAAGAAGGCGGTCGACCGCGGTCTGATTCATCCCAATAAAAAGCTCACAGAAATCGAGGCATTTAACCTTATCTTTGAACCGGGTTTTTCGACGGCCAAGCAGGTAACAAACCTCTCCGGCCGGGGCGTGGGATTGGACGTAGTTAAAAAGCAGATTGAAAAATTGAATGGAAATGTGAGTGTGTGGTCGGAAAGAGGCGAGGGCAGTCGCATCACCATCAAAATACCCCTTACCCTCGCCATCATTCAGGGATTGCTGATTCGGGTTGGAGAGGAAATCTATGCAATTCCAATTACCTCGGTAGTGGACAGCCACCGTATTAATGCCGGCGATGTAAAGATGATAGACAACTACGAAGTTTTTAATGTCCGCGAAGATGTAGTTTCGCTTTTGCGGTTAAGCCGGTTATTCGGGGTACCGAGTAATGACCAGAAAGAGACTCAATATGTAGTTATTGTCGGCAGCGGCGAGAAGAAAATGGGTTTGATGGTCGATTCCTTGATCGGTGAAGAGGATGTGGTTATCAAGCCCCTCAAAGATAAGTACACCAATATTCCGGGTATTGCCGGAGCGACCATTCTTGGAGATGGAACGGTGGCGTTGATCATCGATGTAAGTCAGCTATTGGATCTTGGTTTACGGCGTGAAATAGAGAACCGGAAGCGTCGTTCAACTCAGATTACCTAAAGACTCAAGTTGTGAGGATGTATGAGCACTATTAGTGACGAGTTAAAACAGGAAGAAGCTGAAAAAGTTGAGAACATCGATTATAAGATGGTCACCTTTTCCTTAGCTGGTAAAGATTACGGCATTGATATAATGAAGGTAAAGGAAATATCTAAGGCCAAGCGCTTTACGTATGTACCTAATGCCGATCCGTATGTGCGCGGGGTATATAACCTGCGCGGTGATATTATATCGATTATCGATTTGAGAATAATGTTTAACCTGCCGGCCCCAAAGCGGGAGGAAGCAAGTTTTGAGGATATGATAATCCTGCGGCTGGATGATTATTTGATCGGGGTTATTGTTGACTCTATTGATAAGGTTGTGGGGATTAACTCAGAAACTATACAGCCGCCCCATCCGATTTTCGGTGATATCAATATCAAGTTTATTAAGGGGGTCGTTGAAAATGAA
The DNA here is from genome assembly GCA_041686355.1 of Spirochaetaceae bacterium. Lineage (GTDB taxonomy): Bacteria > Spirochaetota > Spirochaetia > DSM-16054 > Sediminispirochaetaceae > DSBN01. The sequence continues at coordinate 8,026 of JAWLDZ010000007.1, read as the reverse complement.
GGCCGCCTCTATTTAATTCTTGATGTAGAAAAAATTCTGGGCGATACCCGCAACGATGAAGAATCAAGTGCCCAGCCGCAGTTGGTGAAGCAACCGGTCAGAGAACCTGAGGCGGAGCAGGATCATGCGGAAAAAACCGGTGAAACTGATTACGCCTTTGTGGTCGAGACCCTACAAACTTTCCGTAATTTCCACGTAACCGAATACAACCGAAACTGGGTTCGCAGCCGCTTTGAGGAGTGGCGACAGCAGCGTGCGAAGGAGGGTGCTGAAGTCCAACTGCAGGAGGCTGAGGATGCAGACCGATTTCTCCAGCCCTTTTACTCGCCCTATTCAGGTGGTTTTTGGGGAAACGATTACTGTAGTGCGGTAAAAGAGATTCTCAAACAGCTTCAAGTACAGGGCAATGCTATGGTGTGGAACCCCGGCTGCGGAGCGGGGTATGAAACATACTCCCTGGCGATTATCCTCAAGGAGTCTTTCCCCAACAGCCAATTGAAAGTCTGGGCCCATGATAACGATTTGCTGAATATTTCAACTGCACCTAATTTGATTTTTTCTTCCGCCGACATAGCTGAAGAGTTAGAAGATTATACTGTCGAAGGGAAGAACGGCTTACAGTTTAATAAAGAAATTCGGGATGCAATTTTTTTCGAATTTCATAATGTACTACACTCCAATCCATTTCCTGAGGTTGATTTGATAGTAGCCCGTGATATTCTTTCATTTCAGAAACAGGATGAGCAGTATGCACTAGTGCAGGAATTTGCTGATAAAATAAAACCCGGCGGTATTCTGATACTCGGGCGGCACGAAGAGCTTGTTTCAGATTTGTTTGAAGATATTTCAAACGGAATGGTACGTGCATATAGAAAGCGATAGACAATAATAAATAATTTTGAATGACTACGAGGTGGAGGTAACTTGGCATGCGAGTTGAATATATCAACCCATTTGTAGAAGCGGCTTTTAATGTGCTGCGTGAGGTACTTAGCGAAGAAGTAAAGAGAGGAGAGTTGTACCTTAAATCAACGTCCCAGCCGGTACTTGGTGTAGCGGTTATTGTCGGTTTGACCGGTGATGTAGAGGGACGGGTATTGTTTGATATGAAAAAATCAGTTGCATTAACCATTGCATCGCAGATGAACGGTGAAGAGCTGCAGACAATGGATGATCTAGCAAAAGCGACCATCTCTGAGCTGGCTAATATGATAACCGGTCAGGCAGTAACCAAGCTGCACGAACTCGGCTTTAAATTTGATCTTACACCTCCGGCAATTATCACCGGGGACAATATGGAAGTCTCAAATAGCGGAGTGGAAGCGTTGATTGTACCGGTTGAACTACAAGCAGGCAAAATTGAAATTAACGTTGCTGTGCGGGAAAGGACATAGGAGGAAGAAAAATGAAGACAAAAGCGGATTTTCCCAGCATAAATGAACGCCGCCCCGAAGGAGTCAAGGAAAGCGGTGATTCCTACCGGGTGCTGATAGTTGATGATTCAATGTTTGTTACCAAACAGATCAATCAGATCCTTACCTCTGAGGGCTTTGAAATTGTGGGGTCTGCTACTGATGGTGCACAGGGTGTCGAGAAGTATAAGGAACTGTACCCGAACGTGGATTTAGTTACCATGGACATTACCATGCCGAAAATGGATGGGGTCACCGCTCTGGAGAAGATTTTAGAATTCGACAAAGAAGCCAGAATTGTAATGATCAGCGCCCTGGGGAAACAGGATTTAGTTAAAAAGTCCCTGATGATAGGGGCAAAAAACTATATTGTAAAACCCCTTGACCGGGCCAAAGTCCTGGAACGCATATTGATGAGCCTGAAATAGGCTGCTTCTGCCTCGGCCCACGAGCTTTTCTCTCACATTTTTAGGTTTACAAAAATAAAAATACTAATTACAAAGCTCCCGTTTTCAGAAAGGAAATGGGAGCCTATATACACAGCGATTCTGAGAAGTATAAAATCCCTTCATTATGATGATTTGATCCGAACTAATGTTGGGATATGAGCTAACTTCGTTACGTTCTATGACAGTGTAGTCAGCATTTGACTTTAATCTGGTGACAAAGTAAATCCTTTTATTACAATACTTATCAAAGAGATTAAAATCATTATAACCTCGATTGAAGGTTTAAAATCGATCTGATGGCCTGCTCAAAATGCGGTTCCAAGAGTGCTCTCTCTCATCTTCAACTGAATTAGACCATGTAAACATAAAGCCCCTGGAAAAAACTTTACTCTATAGACACCTGTTAGTATTCTAGAATTAGATTAATTAAGGAGGAGTTTCTATGGATAAAAAAGAAAAAAGAGGACTTATCGTAAGATGCGTATTATATTTCCTTCTCGGAGGACTATTGGTGTGGGCCGTAATGAGTTTCACCGTAGTCAACGACCTCAAAGCTGAGAACGCGGAGCTTACTGAAGCTCTTGATACCTCTAGATATGAAGCAGATAGGCTGCTTGAGGATGCCAAGGCACAATTAGAGAGCGGCGATTATAGCGAAGCCAAGTCGACACTCAAAACTTTATTCGAAAACCAACCGGGCTCGGAAGAAGCGGCCGAAGGAAGAGAACTGCTGGTGACCATCGAGGATGAAGAGTTGGCGGCCAATAAAAGATGGGAAGCGGCATTGCCAGAAATTCGAGAGGAATGGTTCAATAGCATGGCGGAGAGATTACGGACAGAATCGGATGAGGAGAGAGCAGAGCTGGAAAAAAACTTGAACGAAATAATCACCGAAGAATGGGAAGATGCCAAGAGCAAAGTTAGAGATAAGTGGGCGAATGAGGATTAATAACCTCTGAAGAGAACACTCTTACTAATCTTACTAAATATACATCTGTTGTGAAACGGCGGATTGTTGGCCAATTCCTATTCCTATGTACCTTACTGGGACTATTTTTATCGTCCAATTCCCGATGGCATTAACTGTGCTAAATGTCACTTGCAATGACCCGGGTAGTCGTCATGCGAACTGACCCACCTGGGCCCGGCAATTAGCTTCTTTTATGGCACCTCTTCCAGAGCCTTTGTCAAGTCTCTCGAGCTCTTACCCTAAAGTCTTCTTTCAGGTACTTTCGTACCATACGGTCACTGACACCGAGCTGTGCTGCAATGTCTTTCTGTCTGTGGCCTTCTCTGGCCAGGATGCGAGCTATATGCATCCGATCTTCCTTTCGTGGTGTAATTGGTCTTTCCCACTATAGGTTATCCGCCCTTATTTGTGCCGGAAAAGCGGAACTTTTTCACCGTTGCTGACACTGAGAATATAATTTCTTCAAAGTGACACATAAACTCGTGCAACGAGGCGATACCGAGGATCACAATAAACAACAGACCCGGCTTGACACAGAATATATTTTGAGGCATAGTATCAACATACAGCAACACTGGGATACGGTGTGAGCTAAATTATTTTGATATAATAATTAGGGCGGCTAGCTCAGTTGGTTAGAGCGCATGCTCGACACGCATGAGGTCACAGGTTCGAATCCCGTGCCGCCCATCATAAACAGCCCTTGTGGTCGCTGCCGCAGGGGCTTTTTTTGTTTATCTGCTTATCCCCTTGGCTTACCCTTTTTACCCTTCCCCAATACAGTGTATACTCCCAGGCAATGGGACTTTTTTGGAATGATATAGAGATTGTGCCGGGCATGCTGCTTGAGGTCGACGAGTTTAACTACGAGGTGCTTGACGATGAGGGGCGCCGGGCACAGGTGGTCTGGAAGATTCTGGCGCTGGATACGAAAGGGCGGGATGAGGCGTACTACGAGCCGTCCACGGGCAAGAAATTTTCAATGAAAAAAGTGATGAAAAGTCGTAAGCTCCTGCGAAAGCTGGAGCTTGGTGAACTTATACAAATTCCGGCCTGCACCGACTTTCTAGTGGTTCAAGAGTACCACAACAGAAAACCGGTCTTAAAGCGCTGTTACAGTATGGATATGCTGGGCAATATTCGAGACATCAAGATGGCTGTTCCGAGGAAGTAACCGGTTGGAGCGCCTCCGAATAGATTACCCCCCGGTTTCGCCCGGTTTCCTTGGCGTGGTACAGGGCGTAGTCGCAGTGCTGCAGGACTCCTTCTATTCCCTCTTGCCCGCCCGTAAAGTCGCTTAAGCCGTAACTGAAACTCACAGAAAAAGGTTTTGTTTTACTTTGGAAGATGTGGTTGTAGAGGCTCTCACGGAGTTTTTCCAGCACTATCTTCCCGCTTTCTAAATCGGTATTGGGAAAAAAGAGCAGAAACTCCTCTCCCCCCCAGCGGGCACAGAAATCAACCCTTCGCAGTTCCTCATTAAGCAATGCTCCTATCCTGATAAGAACCTGATCGCCCACAAGGTGTCCATGGGTATCGTTAATATGTTTAAACTTATCTATATCCAGCAGTGCAACTACCAAACTACCCCCATAGCGTCTAACACGGTTAAGTTCGTTCTGCAACTGTTCCATTCCGTAGCGTCGGTTATGCAGTCCGGTGAGTTCGTCAGTTTTTGCTATTTGGGATAGTTTATTACGCTCCCGGGTGAGCTGGGCGGTACGTTTAGCGACCGCCTGTTTCAGATTCAGCTTGACCCGCTCTGATTCTTCATTGATTGTTCTAAAACGATAGGCCTGCAGTATGGATTGGGCAAAGAGAAAACAGAAAAATCCGATATTCCACATGTATGTTGTTTGAATGACGCCCTGGTCATGGAGAATGTCGTTTATCCCTGTCAGCAGCAGTACTGCAAAGCCGATAATTCCAATGTGCACCCCTGAATCGCCCCTTCGGTGGGCTCGATAAAAAATCCAAGCTATATAGGGCACATGCAGGGCAATTACCCCGTGGTACCAGAAAGCGGTTACCTGAAAAATATGGGGTGGAAAAAAAACTATGATGAGTGATTGCAGAAGGGCGACACCGCAGCTTAGCCGAATGCCTGTTTTTCCAGTGATATCGGTATACAAATAGCGGAAAAACTGCAGAAGCACCGGTGCAGCTATCACTGTGGCCAGGTGTGCCAGGCGGATTCCCAGCATATCGGGGATGGAGGGAATCGCGGTAAAAATTATCTGTTGTCCGGAAAAAATAGACTTCAGGGCTACTAAAAAACTGTATAAAGCAAGCAGCAGGGAGGAGTGTTGGGAGGGCCAGAGAAGGTACACCCAGAAGTAGTACATACCAAGTAGAAAAATACCGCCTATAAAAAATATCTCCAGAGCGCTACGAAGCATTCTGTGCTGATAGACTGCTTCGGCGGTACCAAACAATAACTTCTGCCACATGCCGCCTACCGCAAGATCGCCGTTGGCAACCTGGACAGTCAGCTCGTTGATACCCCGGCGGGCATGAAAAGTATAGATAGGCCGGGCAAAGGAAATCTCCGGCCCGCCATGTGCCGGAATAAGCTCTCCGGTTTTTCCGATAAACCGACCGTTGGCGAACACACGCGCTACAGCACCGATTTCCCCAAGGTGAACTGCGTACATTGCTCCGGCTTCCAGCCCCTGTATGTTGAGTGAATAGGTCCCCAGCTCTAAGCCGTTTTCAGGGCTTACGGCCCGGCCCCATTCGCTCGGTACGTGAAGGCGAGTCCAGTTCTCCGACTCTGACTGGGTACGAACTAATTGGTCGGGCAAAAATTTCCACTCTCCGCTTAAGGTAATTATTGCGGAGGTAGAGCTTTCTGCCAGAGAAATGTATCCGTCATCTACACTGAAATTGTGATCTGTTGGGTCCGGGTATGCGGACAAGGTGTAAAAAAGCATCAGTACACACAGGGAGGTTAAATTGAGGATGTGAAAAGCAGTGAAATGTGGGGAGGACTTATTTTTATTCATTTTCCTATCTTATGGAGCCATATGGTAGAAGAACTGACCGCCGCTGTCAATAATAATGGCGAGTTTTGTGGTGATTCTCTGCATAGTATTCCTATTGTTTCCACGCCGACCGAACTTCTTACTCCGCTGCGCTGAGGCCGATGCTCCAGGGGCTGAGCCCGGGCGGGACGTCTGGGGGATTGCATTTTTATAATAATATTTCTGTCCTCTTTCCGGCTATTGTCTCCAAAGGTTGAGATATCTAAAATTTTGCAAAGAAATTGATGCGAATTCTGAATTTGGAAGTCAAAAGACTTCCAAATTCAGAATCGCTGTCCTCTTTTCCCTTATGGTGCTGTGTGGTATAAATGTAGATATGCAAGAGATGGTGGATAATGTACTGAAGGAAGAGGAGCGCGCCCGCGAGGCGGTCAGAAAGGCGCGTGAGGAGGCTTCCGAGAAAACCCAAAAGGCAGAGGAAGAGAGCTCCAGGATAGTGGAGGATGCCCGGCGCGAGGCGCAGGAGCGGATCCGCGAGATGCAGAGCGAGGCGCAGCAGAAGGCTCAAGAGGAATTTTGGGCGGCCAGGAAAGAGGCCCAGGAAGAGGCTGAGGAGCTGCAGCGTGAGAAGGCTGAACGTATTGAGGCTATTGCCGATGAGGTTGTGGTATATCTGACTACCCCTGTGTATCAGCGCGAGGAATAGGTAAGCATAGAGAATGAGGATAGAGGGCAAAGAGGGGTAATTTGTGGCCGGGCAGTTAAAAACGTACGGTTTTATAAACGCGAAGATTCGTTCCCGGCTTGGGCAATTGCTCTCGGACAGCGATTTTTCCAATTTGATGAAAAGTACTAGTATTGAAGAGGTGGTCACAGCGCTGGGGTCGACGGTGTATGCCAAGGACCTTGAGCAGTATGCGGTTACCGGGGATGTGCGGGCGGTTGAGTTTGCCCTGTATTCCCATGAGGTTGAGACGGTACGCGAGCTGCTGCAGTATCTGCAGGGACCTGCTGTAGATTTTGTGGAGGCCCTTCTTTTACGGTACGAGGTAGATACTGTGAAGAACGCCCTGCGTTTTTGGTTTGATCGCAACATCAGAGGCCGGACGGAAACAGAGCCTTCCTCCTACCTGTATCATGGCCGTTTAGTTCACTCCATAGACATCGACGGTATTCTGAATGCCTCTGATTCGGGAAAGCTGGTGGATGCGGTAGCCGGGACACCCTACGAGGCTGTGCTCAGCCGAAACCTGGACCGTATCGAAAACGAGCATCAGATGTTCTACGTTGAGCTGGAGCTGGACAGCCTGTTTTATACTACTCTTACACAAAAAACCGCACAGCTTTCAGACCGGGACAGACAGGTGGCCGAACGGGTAATTCAGGTTGAGGTAGACCTGGAGAATATCGACCGGATTGTCCGTTTTGTCTCCTTTTACGGGAAGGAAAAGAGGCATTCGTGGAATGTGTTTCTGCCGGGGGGCAGTATAGGTTTTGATGTGCTCCGGGATGCCTTTCGACAGAAAGGTTCTGAGGAGGCCCTGAACATACTTCTGACCCGGCACTATTCCAGCTATAAAGGTCTTGCTGGTGAACACAAAAGTAAACCCTATGAGCGATTGCACCTGGTCGAGAACCTGTTGCGCCGGATTCTCAGTGATGAGGTTCGTCGACTGCTGCGGGGTTACCCCTTCACTATCGGAACCATACTGGCCTATGTGTTTCTCAAGCGGAAAGAGATTTCCCAGCTGGTCAGTATCATCAACGCAAAATACTATGGCCTCTCGGAAGAGGGAATACGGGAACTGTTATGATAACTACTACTTCAATGCAGCAGCTGGTTGCTGCGGTTCTGAAAAGCGACATAGATGCGGCCACCGATGCCCTGCTGAAGGTAGGGGTAATCGATTTTATTGATGTGCGGGAAATTCCCGCCGACTGGACCTCGCAATTGGAACGTGTTCCGGCTACGGAGGACAGAGAGAAGGCCCGTGAACTGCGACTGCGCTTGGATGCCTATTTTCGGACGGTGGGCTTTACCCCGCAGCCGAAGGTGCATAACGAAATGCAGGGGCAGAAACCTGGGCAGAGAAATGAGCCTGACAAGGAAAGTGAGTCCAGCCAGGAGCCTTTGGATTTGTCCGAGGCAGAGCGGGAGATAGATAAACTCGGCGGCGAGTTCCGTAAGATCCGGGAGAAACAAAAGGAGGT
>JAWLDZ010000006.1:54235-67316 GCA_041686355.1 Spirochaetaceae bacterium | reverse complement strand
CAGTGCGCTGGTGTACCAGGTGTATCAAACAACAAATGCAGATGAGGATATTTATTTGGCCACCCAGAACGGCCTATGGAAGCGAACCGGACCAACAGAGTTTGAACGCCAGTAATAACTAAAATCTCTACTCTGCCGGGGCTTCTACACGGTTTCCCTGGTGGGGGGTGCTGGTATCGAAGGGGGGGCGTTCAGCCTCGAGGGTCTCTACATCACGGGCTTGTACCTCGGGGCTGCTGAGCAGGAAGGTCCAGCCGCGGAACAGGTTATCCAGTAATTTCACATCACCCTGGGAGCCTTCTTTGAGTACGGCTATCGATTCGGCTCCATTTGAAGTTCCCTCGGTACTGTTGATAAGACGGCTGTCCTGGACCGTACACAGCACCGGCCCCTGGGTCGTGATGCCGTAGGTACTGCTCTCGCCCTGGTGCAGCTCTATCTCGCTGTTCTGCAGCATTGCCTCTGCGCGGTCCCTTAATTCGACCCCATACACATTATACGATCTATCAGCCTTTAACTGAGAATTGCTTAGGCGGCTGCTGCCCCCCTGAAGTCGCAGAAGGTACGAAAACTCCTGGGTACGGGCGTTCTCTAAGGTAGAATTCTGCAGGTTCAGACGGCTGTTTTTGGCTTCAAGCTGAATAATGCCAAGCTCCGCAGCCCCGTGTAAAGTAGTACCCTCAATTACGGCATCCACATTTTCCAGTTTAATACCGGCAGCAATGTGGGCCGAACCGCTATCGTTGCCGATGCGTGCATCTCTTAGGGTCAAGCTCCCGTTATTCTGCTGAATACCGGTTGCTCTTGACCTGGCGGTCCCGTAATCGATCGAGCTGTTTTCAATCAGAATATCAGAATTTTCAGCGCTTATTATCTGTACATTCTCAGATTCCGCGGCTTCGAGCTTAGTACCGTTGATCTTGATGTCGGAACCCTGCAGCTGCAGCAACACAAGAGTGTTATAGCTCTTGTTCGCTTTGATGGTAGAGCCACTTAGCTCAGCAGTACTGTCATCAATTTTGAGTATGCTGCCGTCACGAACAGTATCAATTTCTATCAGGGAATTGTCTAGAAGAAGTTCGCCTGCCTTTGACCATATTACAGTCTGAGCTTCCGGTTGTTCGTGTACAATGCTGCTGTTACTGATAGCTAAGCGCGAATACTCCTCCTCCAGCAGCACCAAAGGGCCATTTAAGTTGCTGTTTGATATGAGGAGATTCTCTATTTGTAGAGTACCCCGGGACACTGTAAAAAGCGGTGTACGCCTGCTGAACTCATCGCCCGCTTTCAGCGAAGTGTTCCCAGAGGATTCTCCGATTATAGTAAGCTGTTTGTTTACTGAAACCGGTTCGCTGATGGTGTAGTCTCCTGCAGCAAGATAAATAGTATTTCTACTTGAGGAGGATGCCTCGTATAAGGCCCTATCAATACTCTGAAAGGGAGCATCCTTTCCCCCGGAAAATGAGTCCTGCCCCTGTGGCGAGACATAAATGCTTTCTTTATCAATAACAAAGCTACTAGAAACTTCCCGGCTCCGATTCCCGGCACTGTCTTCGGCCCACGCTTCTACAACAATATTTTTTCTGGTTCCCGGACGGACACTTACCTTTTCCGGCTGCACATAAGGCCTAAAAGAAGTAGTGCTTGCTGCGTCTCCCTTGGTACGAAAGTAGACCGTGGTATCCCTTTTTGTAATAAATCGTATTGTTTTATCTTCCGTGTAGTGGTAGCCCGGCTGAATGCCGACTATCCGGGGTGGAAGTGGTGCCGCCTTATCAATGGCAAACTCGTAACTCTGGATAGAGTGAATTGAATCGCTCTCGTCATCATACAGCCCGACAGACAAGCGATACTCCTCCGATTGTCCTCGGCTAAGACGAACAGAGATGGGTTTGAAGAGCTTTGGAGAATTGGCACTCAGAGAATCACCGCCGTATTTGCTGCTTGATAATTCATAACGTACATCTAAGCTGCTGTCTGCCGGTTTGATGAGCACATCCTCGGTATATATCCGGCCGTCCTCCACTCCAGAGATGAAGGACTGGTTGGACTGCCTTAAGGACACAACTTCTTTGGAAATAGTACTTCTATTCCCAAAGCTGTTTTCTGAATACGCCTCGATTATAAGCTTATCAGTTGTGTCGCTTTGATAAAAAATAATGCCTTGGGTATAAGGTTTATAGTTATTGTTATTTGTTTTTGCATCATTTATTTTTGCATAAATCGACGTTTCATGTTCCGAATCTATATGAATCAAAAACTTCTGTTCGCCTATGTGCTCCACCACAATCTGCGGTGGCGGTGGTTTAATCCGGGAGATTCTTATGTAATTCGTTTTCACCGGCGACATATTTCCGGCCTGGTCTATGGCTCTGAAGGAAATTGCATAATGATCTATTTCGCCGTCAGTATCGGAAGGCCTGCTTAAAACTAGGGGGGAATCCTTTAGAACTGGTGAATCAGTTGTGGGCTCTGGCGGCAAGCCCTGGTTAACGGCAAGTTCATAGATAATTTTATGTTGATAATCGTCAGGAGCAGAAATTTTAACCTGTCTATTTGTGTCTGCTGCAGATGGTAAGCCTTCTAACGGGGGAATCTCAGGCTTTTTACGATCGATCGTGAGTTCAAGGGTTTCGCTCCGACTGCTGTTCCCGGCTTTGTCCACGGTTGCGCTATGGATCCGGTAGCTTTTCTCTTCTCCCTCGACACCTTCAATTAGTACTCCCCGGGACAGGGGGACTCCTTCTTCGAGTATTGTCTCGATGCGTATATCAGCAGCTGCAGAAGCTCCTTCGGTCAGATAAATCCAGCTCTCCTCTTCCTCTGAGGCAGATTCAGACTGTACAGTAACCGGTTCAGAAAAAAGTCTTGTTTCACCTATTATCGGCTCAAGTTTGACGGCTTCGGGTGATTTTCTGTCTATGGTGAAGGAGCTGCTGGTTACAGGGCTCCATACCTCTGCGGAAGGCTGATAGCTGCGCGCTCTTACGACATAGTGAACTTCCCTATCTTCGGTGCCGCTGAGTTGGATAGGTTCACTATATTTACTATCCGAAAATCCGGGTTGTGAATCTTCAGCTTCCTGGGGAAGACTGTCTCCTTTTGCTACTCTGAACAATTTGTAATAAACAACTGAATCCGCATATGGGCCAATACAACGAACCTGAATGGGGCGATTAACAATAGATCTATCCACATTGCTGATGATCTGAGGCGGTTTAGGAGTGCGGGTATCTATAACAAACACTTTTTCCGTAATCTTTGATCGATTATTCTCCGCATCCTTCGCGTATGCGGCTATTTTAAACTCTTTCCGAACGTTCTCCTCGACGCTTAAGTCAATAGGCCCGGTGTACTCCGTAAACTCATCATTTGCGTCTTGGACACGGTAAAACAGTTCCGGAGAACCTGTTATTGTGATCTGTTGCTGATCGCGTCTTATAGTGGGGGCTTGCGGCGGTACCGAGTCCACCTCTACCCGTGCGGTACTTGTAGCAGTTGAAATATTACCGGCCTTATCCCTTGCTGCAAAACGTACAAAGGCTTTCCCTTTAAACCCATAGGGAAAATCTACTCTTAATTTTCTTGAGATCAACGGAGAGTTTCGGTTTATCTGCAAGGGAGGGGTATTCCCGTATCCCACTGCATACACAATCTCCATAGAAGGGTCAGGGTGATCTACCTGTATATCAGCACCGTACTTATCTATCTTGAGGATATCATAACTTGGGGGAGAAGGCGCTCTTCTATCGTAGGACAGCTGTTTTCGTACAATCTCACTGCTGTTTCCATTCGGATAGCGAGATACAGCTTGTACCGGTATTATTCCTACATCCGAATTTCTATCGGATGTAATGTCAAAAGGCCCTGTATAGCGGGAGGAGAAGCGGTTGGGAGTAGAGCCGTCGGTAGTGTAAAAAATATCAGCTTCCTTGTCTGATTCTAATTCTATCTGAAGCTTTGAACGGAATGGAAGCGTATCAGATAAGCGAAACTGTGGATTTGGAGGTATACTTTCATCGATGATATAAAAAAAACGGTACTGCAGCATACGCTCCTCGGTTGGGAGATACGCTCCAATACGATAGACTAAAAAATTTTTCATGCCCTCAGTCAGTTTGACCGGTATTGGCGATTCGAGTTGAGGATGGTTTGGGCTGACAGGCCTATCCTCTAAGCTATAGTAAAGTTCAACTCCCTCTATAGATGCTGGTAAGGGAAAGAAACGAATATCTCCAACCGGCCCGCTCTCTTTTGTAGCTGCTGCCGAAAACGCGTTTATAAACGAATCCTGGGGTTCGGCAATGGTAAATTCCAGTTTTTTCTCGTAGACCTGCTCCTGATAGTAAGGCTTTGCCTGAATCCTAAGGGTATGTGTTCCGGTTGCCCGAATGAGCACAGGGGCAGTATAAGCGACTTCATCGCCCCGGGAGTTTTCTGTTTCCAGGCTGTAGCGAACCCATTCAAAACAGTGGGCATTTGGAATAACGAGCCATTGCGCATTTACAAAAGTTCCGGATACCGGAGAAGGGAGTTCAATCTCTGAGGAGCTTGTGCAGGGAAGCCGCTCTGGAAGGTTTTTAGTGATCACCCGGCTGCGGTTTCCGGCTTCGTCAACGCTGTATGCTTTTACCACACTTTTCGGCGGGGCTGCTACCATCTTTGTGTCCCAAGTCTTAAATTCGAGCCGATCAAAACTGGAAATCCAGTATTTTACCTGTGTGTGGTTTTCGTTCACTGAAAAATCAACAAGATATCCTGCATCCTCCTCACGTATATCGATTTCCGGCGCATTCGGCATACGTCGGTCGATAATGTACTGGAAGTCCTCGACCGTATCGCCACCTGCATTCTGTGAGCGTACTTGCAGATTAAAAGTACGTTCTTCGCCTGACAGCGCAGAGAGGTGCAGAGCCTGGCTGTAGTCCACCCAGGTGTCGTCGCTGCTGCCGCTGAAACGGTACTGCACCGGCTTATCACTGTTCGATTCGATACTCACATACACTGCGTCGGAATAAGCACCAGGGGCAGGTGAAAGGGTCACAGCATTTTCTTGTGCGTACAGCTGAACTGTTCCAATACACACGAGAATTATTAGAATCGGTATTTTTTGTAATTTACCTATTTTTGGGATCTTCGTACCCCCCTCTCGCTATCTTTTAAACAGTTCCTTATCAAGTATCTCTATAAACCCTTTATCGGTAAAGGAGTAGTTATTCTGGAATTCCTCTTTGGTAAGGCCGACTAATTCATGACTTTTATAGTGAATCCACACATCATTTTCAGGAGAGGTGACTGTATGCTTACGGCAAAAATAGTCGGGGCTGACCGGCATTTTTTCCGTGCTGTCGGGAAATACCTTATAATCGTGTACTGCTATCTTTAGATCTTTTCGGGGAATACCATGGTCCATGATAACCTCAGCCAGATAGTTCATTGTTCGTCCTGAGTCATAAATATCATCGACCAACAAGACTTTGTCCCCGTTCCGCAGGTACTCAGGTTTATACGTCCACCCGTCTATCATTACCCGTGAGCGTTGATGGATATCAGTATAGGAGCGGGCGACCACGGCTGCATAAAAAACGGGGCGCTCGTCCTTTCGTACGATCTTAAAATATTCGCTAATCACATTGCCTATATATGCACCACCTCGAAGGAGTACATAAATAACATCGGGAATAAACCCGTCCTTGTGAATAGTATATGCGAGTTTAAGCGAGTTGTTTCGTACCTGATCGTACTCGACAAAATCTTTCATCAATACCTCCGAATATGTAAAGGGAGGGCTTAACAGCCCCCCCTAAAGTGTACACTGAAATTAATATGTAGTGTACCCTAACGCTCAATTCCGGTAAAGTATTTTTCGCCTTCCCGCAGATATGAAATTTTGAACTCATCGATGGAGTTATCTCCAATCAACTCATAAAAATCTTCTATTGTTTCAATTTTTTTATCGTTTATCTCTGTAACCACATCGTAATTTCTTATACCGCCGATATAGGTTTTTGTTCCCCGATCAACATTAGCGATTAAGACCCCGTTTTGTGAATCATCCAGCTCAAGCTGCTGACGAACCTCTTCGTCCAAGGGTACTACAATCATTCCCGGCCACAGTTTCTTTTGGTTCGACAGGATCTCTTCACTGTCCTTTCTCTCACCAATCTTAACTTTAACAGTACGTGTATTTCCGAAGCGATTTACCTCAAAGCTAGCGGTATCGCCGGCCTCTAAATCGCCGACTTTCCTTACAACTTCATCGCGGCTGGTGACCTTCGTATCATTTATCTGGGTGATAAAATCTCCCGGACGTATACCGCCCTTGTCCGCCGGAGAATCGATGTACACATTATGTATAAAAGCCCCCTTGGTCTCTTCAATTCCAAGTTCCTCAGCAAGCTCCCGGTTCACATCCCCAACGGTAACCCCAAGCCATCCGTATTCTACCTTTCCCTTGGTGATAAAGTCGTCGATAGTCTTTTTGGCATTGTTAATGGGGATAGAAAATCCTAATCCTATACTGCCGCCCGTGGGGGCTGCAATCCAGGTATTGATTCCAACCACCTCACCGTGAATATTTACCAGCGCCCCCCCGGAATTTCCTCGGTTGATAGCTGCATCGGTCTGTATGAAATCGCTTATATTGCCCTGGGGTCCCGAGCGTCCCTTTGCACTTACAATTCCGGCAGTTACACTGGAGACAAAACCAAAGGGGCTGCCCACTGCTAATACCCAGTCACCAACCTGGGTTTCATCGGAATCACCTAGTTCGGCTATTGGAATATTTCCCTGTTCCGATTCAAACATTACCAGTGCCAGGTCCTTTCTCGGGTCTTTTCCAACCAGCGTGGCGGTATACTCCTTTCCGTCGTTCAGCACCGCGATGATCTCGTCGGCCTCTCCAACCACATGGTCATTCGTGAGAATATAGTATTTATTCCCTTCATTTCTTACAATAACACCCGAACCGAGTCCTTGGCTGCGGAACTCTCGTTCTTGGTTGTCACCATTGCCGTTATCATTTTCTTCAGGAAAAAGGAAGTCCCACGGCCAGCCGCGGGAGTCCGGTGCCCGCTGCTGTCGAATTTCTACAATCTTTAACTCCACTACGACCGGAAGTGCTTTCTCAGCAACACTTCTAAAGGAATTCTGCAAAGAGAGGGCCGTTGAAGTATCACTATCAGTTGCACTTTCCGCAGGCTTTGTCTGTGCTTGGGTTTTCTCACCGGGCTTTACATCCGTAGAACATCCGAATGTCACCAATGAGAGGGTAAAACCAACTAGAATCCCAACTAGTACCAAATTAAACAGAAAGAACTTCTTAGAATAGAATAATTTTCTGTGATTCATACACACTTTTCCTCCACACCTTATGGTTTGTTTGAACAGTTACATAGAATATATATATTTTTATCTCTAAGCGTCAAAAAAAACACTAATCTATCTGGGTTAAAATTTCGGTATGATCGTCAAACACCGCAACGGTATGTTCCCAATGGGCAGATAATTGTCCATCCTCGGTCTCGACAGTCCAACCGTCATCATGCACCACCACCTTACCTGTACCAAGGTTAATCATTGGCTCTATTGCAAGGATCATTCCCTGTTTTATTCGAGGATTAGGTCCCCGGCTTACATAATTCGGTATCTGCGGATCCTCATGCTGCGAGAAGCCGACTCCATGACCACAGTAATCCTTTACAACTCCAAAATTATGTCGTTTAGCCAGCGCTGAAACTGCTCGACCGATATCCTGTATCCGATTACCGGCACATGCTTTTTCTATTCCCGCATATAAGCACTGACGGGTTACTTCCACCAGCTCATGGGCTTCCTCCGAGACAGTGCCGACTTCATAAGTACGCGCGGCATCGCTGAAATACCCGTTCAGATCGATACCCAAGTCAAGGCTGATTATATCCCCGTTTTTGAGCTTATGTTCCCCCGGAATACCATGAATAACCACACTGTTTACTGAGGTACACAAACTGGCCGGATATCCCATATAATCAAGAAAGGCCGGGCTGCCGCCATGGGTTTCTATATAGTTTTTGGCAAATTGGTCCAATTCGAGGGTGGTAATTCCCACGTCGATGAGCTTTGCAATTTCCTGATGAGTCCGTTCAAGCAGATGACAGGATTCTCTTATTCTTTCTATTTCCTCGCGGCTTTTAAGTTTTATCATGAATTTTGTATCTCCCGTTTAATAATATCAGTCGCTCAAGCGTGCATCAAGCAGACTCTTTAGGAGTCCCGCCTTCATATTGTGGGGAAACCTGTTTTCCAAAATAGAGAGTTGCCTGCGTGCATCCGCAAGGCGGTTGCTTTGAATAAGCAGTTCTATCTGTTCGGCTAAGACTGTTGCGTTCCCGGGCGAACCGGAGGGTACTACCGCCTCGGCAGCCTTCAATTCGTCGAGTGCTGAGGAAAGGTCGTTGGACACGGAATAGGCTATAGCCGCATTGTAGAGATACTCCCAATGGGGCTCACCGGAAAAAGCACTCTTAAATGTCTCTGCCGCGTGTATGTACTGCCGTGAATACATGAGTACTACTGCTTCATAAAACTCTATCCAGCTGCGGTCGCCGAAGTTTTTGCGGCTGTGGTCTGTTAAGCTTTGCAGCCCCTGAATATCTTCAATTCCTATAAGGAACCAAGCCAGATATCGGGCGTAGCTCTCTTGTTCGGTTCGATATACCAATCGCCATAACAGCGATTTGTAACGCTCGGGATTTACCCTTTGAGCGGTTCCTTCCTGAATAACCTGTCTCAAAACACTTTCCTGGTCCCCGTCAGCTGAAGCATCCAGAACTCTCTGGGCCCGTTCGGTGTTGTTTTGCGACAGAAAATAGCCGGCGAACAGAAGCGCAGAATCTTCAGGGTCTTCCCTAGAGATATCCATTACCAACTGCATAATAGAATTGGAAATGGGTTTTTCAAGTTTATCGTAGATGTACAGAGTATTTAGTAAAGCCCTGCGTTTTAGAGCAGTATCAAGCTGAGATTTTTTTTCTAAAAGCTTTTCATACAGTTCTTCCGCCCTGTCAAGACGGTTCTGGTACATGGAAATATCTGCTTGTAGAAACTGGTATTCAATTTTGTTGAACATTTGAGGATGATTGGCTAAGACAGTGTGGGCGTGCTGCCATTTAGCTGCATCGAAGGCAAGGAGGAACATAAAATCGGGGGGCAAGGCACCTGAATCTGTTTCTTCAGTCGCAGTAGAATAAGCAGCCTGTATCTCCCCTTGGCGCAGTAAAAGCAGTGCTGCATCAAGCAAAAAACCATGGCTCCCGGTTTTGTAATACATCGAAAGAAAGTCTTCGGCTTCACTCTTTTTGGAAAGCACTTCCTCATCAGCCGCCGCGGAGCTTTCTACATATAGGCTTATCTCCGAGCTGAGGCTCGGCCAATCTTCGGTTTCGATTTCGCTCTCATTATAAATATCTGCTGCTGCTTTGGTATGGCCTTCACGCAGCAGACCGTAAATTCGGAGTGCATTTAGATCCGATCTGGCAGGGTATGCTTCCAAAGCTGCCTGAGAAACATAATTATATAAGTCGTAGTTAGTGTTACGGCGAGAGACTTGATAGGCACGTTTAATGAGCCGGATATAACTTGCAGCAGACAAATCTTTGCGGGCAAGGGACTCAATATTTTCCACCGCGGTACCTTCAATTCCCTTTGCCAGAAGCCTGTCAATTTCCGCAATTTTATCAGCTTCCTGGATAGCGCTGGTACTTTTCTTTTGCTGCAGTATGGTTGTAAGCGTAAGTCCAAGCATTACTGCTATGACAACGATCGCCCCCAACAACCACACATCTTTTTTATTCATTACTTTTCCATTAACTGCTTGCGTATTCCATCCAAAACACCATTGATAAAACGATACGATTCGCCGCTTCCGTAGTGCTTCGCAATATCAATTGCCTCATCAATCGTTACAGAGGAGGGGATTTCCTTTTGGTATACCAATGCGTATATGCTAAAACGCAGAATTGCTAAATCGACCCGTGCCAGCCGGCTGAAATCCCAATGCTCAAGCTGTTCTGTAATTTTAGTGTCAATTTCCTCTATGTTTTCCAGGGTTCCCTGTACGATTAGGCGGGCAAACATAAGAGTATCATCCTCAAAGCTTGCCAGCCGATCTTCATCAAGCCATTCGAAGCGTCCTAGCTCAGCACTGCTCTTGGATGTGTAATCCCAACTGAACAATGCCTGTAGTGCTAAAATTCGTGCTTTTCTTCGAGATCCCATTATTAGTCGTATCGTACAATTTCGGCCTGTTCACGTAATTCTTCCATCACGTCGTTCATAGCCTGTTGAAGCGTTTGCTGCTGACGCTCCTGATAAATTCGATTACGTAAATATTCACGTACCGTAGTGGGATTATCCGGAGCTATACGGTCGTCCAGTCCAAGAATTTTCGGCATTTCATGGGTGGTAGCTTTAACAATATGAAAACCTACGTTCGATTCAATTACATCCGACACTTCTCCCTCTTCGAGTTCAAAAATCTCATCAAAAAAGTTTTCGCCGTATACTCGTTTAATCTGTTGATTATTACGAGTTACAAAGCCGACATCTCCACCACTGAATCTGGAGTTTTCATCTTCGGAGTATTTCAAAACCAGATCATCGAAGCTCATTTCACCTGACCGCAGCTGTTTACGAGCCTCTTCGATTTTTCTACGTGCTTCTTCCTGCTCAGCTTCACTCTTATCAGCAAGCGGAATAAATATATGGCTGATTCGGAGGAACTCAGGGTTTGTAAACTCCGTGGCATTCTCCCGGTATAGGGCTTGTATTTCACGTTCATTAGGCGGATTTATTGCTTCGAACATGCCCCGTTTCTTTTGGGTGATATAAGTTTGTTGCAGCAGTTGGTCTTCGATCCGCTGACGATACTCTTGCCACGAATAACCGGTTTCCTGTCTTACTATAGATTGAAACTCCTGATCACCGAGCTTTTGACCCATTTGTCCTTCAACTTGACGTTTCTGCTGGGTAATAAGTTTGTCGACATCTTCCTGTTGTACACGGATTCCGTCCCTTTCCGCAGCTTGTTTTATGAGTACCTCTGAGATAAGTGAATCTAGAACTTGTTCACGGGTGATTTTGTCCGGTTGTATACCGGTCTGGGTGCCCATGTTGCGGATTTCTGCGAGTTTTTTATCTACTTGCCGGGCTGTAATACCTTCTGTACGGGTGAGGTTTACGGTTGCTACGGTTTCTCCTATCACATCCGCCATAAGCGAGCCTGTAAACATGGTAAATATAATTAGTACGGCTAATCCGATCTTTCTCATATAGCTATAACCTTCCTTCTTAAGCAATATTAGTCTCAAGCTTAACGCACATGAAGCCGTTTTCCAACTTCCTCTGCCTCTTGAGAGTTTCCAAGAACATCCGAGTTTTTTAAGTACATCCCTTCGTGTTCCATAAAGTTCATAAGTGTGCGTAGCGTTTTTGTCTGTCTGAGCCCGGTTTTAGTTGTAAATGCAAAGCAGCGCTTTCCGGATACTACTCCGGAATTGGCGAGAAATTTTGGAATATGTTCCTTCACCTTCCCACCAAAAAAATTTATTGCAGTTGCACCAATACATACATATTCATACATAGTGAGTTTTACATTAACATCTCGATCTCCGTCAATGAGATCCACCTGATGGCCCTGCTTCTCCAAGCCCTGCTGCAAACCCTTGGCAGTTTCAGCGAGCTGCTTACGGTTGTTCCCGGCAAAAAATACTACTGCAGTTTTCATTATTTCTCCTAGACGCGCGCGGAGTGCAAGTGGAATTTCCGAATAAAACCCGAAAAAAAAATCTGAACAGCTATGCACATAAGAAAGTGCCCCTCGCCTTAAATGACAGCGGGGGCACCCTGAGATTTACTGTTCTAAGGTGGCAGGCAGCTCGTCTTGGTTCTGTTCGTCCAATGCCGGCGACTCTTCCACCGGATCATTCCACCAATCTTCACTTTCCTGAGCTGCTTCTGCACGGGCAGCGCCGATTACATCGCCCCCCTCGGGAGTTTTATTCACCCACGCGAGCCCAAAAGCAGTCAGTAAAAACACCGCACCTAATACGGAGGTTGCGCGTGTAAGAATGTTCCCCGAACGAGAACCAAATGCGGTACTGCTAGAGCCGCCGAAAATCCCGCCCAATCCTTCACCTTGGTCGTCTTGGATCATTACCAGCACAATCAATAGAAGCGCGGTAATAACAAAGATTACCAAGAGCAAAATACCAAAAAATCCCATAAGTGTTACTCCATTACTAGTTACTTAAATTTCACAATAGGAACGAAGGTCTCCGTTTTTAAGGATGCACCTCCAACCAGTGCACCGTCGATGTTCTCTTTATTCATCAGCGATGCTATATTCTTAGGCTTAACCGAACCTCCGTATTGAATTATCATTTGCTCGGCCGCCGCATGATCGTACAAGTTTTCAATTTCTTCGCGTACCACTTTGTGGATTGCATCCGCATCTTCAGGGGTAGCGGTTTTTCCGGTTCCAATGGCCCACACCGGTTCATACGCGATTACTACCTTTTCAAGTTGTTCAGCCTTTACATCCTGCAAACCGGAGCTTAACTGCTCTTTTACTACAGATTCTGCTTTACTGGCTTCTCGCTCCTCAAGGGTTTCGCCGATGCACAAAATTACTTCGAAACCGTGTTGTAAAGCCAACTTCACTTTCGTGTTAATAAGTTGATCGCTTTCTCCGTACACATGGCGACGTTCAGAATGTCCAAGTATGACGGTTTCTACCCCGCACTCTTTTAACATAAGCGGAGAAATCTCCCCCGTATGTGCTCCTTCTTCTGCAGCAGCCATGTTTTGGGCGCCTAATATTACATTGCTGCCCTTAACCACTTCGGAAACTACGCCCAGGGAAGTGAAAGAAGGAGCTATCATCACCTTGTGGTCTACTCCTTTCACCTGCTTGACCAAATCCGCTGCATCATCGCAGGCCTCGACCCTGGTTTTATGCATTTTCCAATTTCCAGCTATATAAGGTTTTCGCATATAATCTCCCATTTATGCAACCGTTTAACGGCCGCTGTTATTTTTCTAA
>JAWLDZ010000006.1:20171-54135 GCA_041686355.1 Spirochaetaceae bacterium | reverse complement strand
ACCCTGGTTTTATGCATTTTCCAATTTCCAGCTATATAAGGTTTTCGCATATAATCTCCCATTTATGCAACCGTTTAACGGCCGCTGTTATTTTTCTAAAACTGCAATACCGGGCAGTTTTTTTCCTTCAAGAAACTCTAAACTGGCCCCGCCTCCGGTTGAAACATGGTCGATTTTTTCTGCAAAACCGAATTTATTCACGGCGGCAACGGAATCACCACCGCCGACAACGGTAGTCCCCTCACAAGCGGCAACCATTTCGGCAACCTCAAGTGTGCCCTTGGCAAAGTTCTCGAATTCAAATACTCCCATCGGCCCATTCCATACCAGTGATTTTGCTTCAGAAATGCTTTCTTTCAGGGCCTCCAGGGTTTTCATGCCGATATCAAGCCCGATCAGGCCATCCGGTAGATCTACCTCGTCCACATATACCGGGTCGGTGTTTTCATCAAACTCACTTCCGGCCATATGATCCAGCGGCAATAACACCCGAATCCCTGCCTGTTGTGCTCTATCAAGCAAAGATTTCGCCGTATCGATATAATCATTTTCTACCATAGACTTCCCTATTGAATGGCCTTGCGCCTTCAAAAAGGTATATGACATTGCTCCGCCAATAACTAGGGTCGTACATTTATCAAGCAGGGTTTCTAAAACCCCGATTTTGCTTGACACCTTCGCGCCGCCTATAACCGCCACAAAGGGTTTTTCAGGATTCGACAGGAGATGCTCAAAGAAACGGACTTCCTTTT
Organism: Spirochaetaceae bacterium; assembly: GCA_041686355.1. GTDB lineage: Bacteria > Spirochaetota > Spirochaetia > DSM-16054 > Sediminispirochaetaceae > DSBN01. Next base: position 53,383 of record JAWLDZ010000006.1, on the reverse strand, counting down.
CGATAAGAAAGCCGGCTGCGGCAGGAAGCAGATGCGCCACCCCTTCAGTGGATGCATGGGCGCGATGGGCGGTGCCAAATGCATCGTTCACAAACACGTCCCCGTTCTTCGCAAGTTCCTTCGCAAAGTCGGCATCATTTTTAGTTTCTCCGGCGTGGTAGCGAACGTTCTCGAGCATCAGGACTTCTCCCGGTTTGAGTTTGTTCGCCATTTGTGTGGTCTCAGTACCTACACAGTCCTGGGCCATCTCTACCGGCCGGTCGAGGAGCTCTGCCAGTCGCTGTGCAATTGGTGCTAAGCTGAACTCCGGTTTTGGTTCGCCCTTGGGTCTGCCAAGGTGGCTCATTAAGACCAGAGAGGCCCCCTCCTGCTCCAGTATATACTGGAGCGTCGGAAGGGCCGCTTTTATACGAGTATCATCGGTAATCACGCCTTCTTTAAGGGGGACATTGAAATCCGCCCGAACAAGGACACGTTTTCCCTTTAGATCAATATCTTTTACTGTTTTCACGGCCATAAAAGCCCCCTTACACGAGTTTTGCGGCCAGATCAACTACACGATTGCTGTAACCCCATTCATTGTCATACCAGGACAGAACCTTAAAAAATCCCTTTCCAATTTTCATGGTACTTTGGGCATCGAAAATCGATGATCGTGGGTTCCCCTTAATATCTATAGATACGATCGGGTCTTCTGTGTACTCGAGGATTCCCTTCATGGGTCCTTCGGCAGCCTTTTTCATAGCGGCGTTTACTTCTTCAACCGTGGGATCACCCTTAAGCTGAACAGTTAAATCGACAATAGAACCGGTAGGAGTCGGAACACGCATGGCCATACCGTTCAGCTTGCCGTTCAGTTCGGGAATTACCAGACCGACTGCCTTAGCGGCACCAGTGGTGGTGGGAATTATAGAAAGAGCAGCTGCGCGTGCACGGCGCAGATCGCTATGAGGAGCATCCTGCAGGTTTTGGTCGGAAGTATATGCATGGGTAGTGGTCATGAGCCCCTCTTCTATACCAAAGCTGTCATGAAGTACCTTGGCTACAGGAGCAAGACAGTTTGTAGTACATGAGGCGTTTGACACCGATTCATCGCTATCGGAAATATCACTGTCGTTCACACCAAGCACAATGGTCTTATCAACCTTGTCCTTTGCGGGAACAGTCAAAATAACTTTTTTCGCCCCGGCTAGGATGTGATCCTTATAGCCGCCCTTGGGACCGGAGGCTGAGCGGAATATACCGGTTGATTCAATAGCAACATCAACGCCCATCTCTTTCCAGGGCAAATTCTTCGGTTCGCGTTCGGCCAGCACCTTAACCTCTTTACCTTCAACTACAATTGCGTCTTCCTTTACTTCAACTTTGTAGGGAAAAGGGCCATAGTTAGAATCATACTTGAGCAGATGTGCAAGTGTTTTTGCATCGGTGATGTCGTTAATGGCAACCACCTCTACATCGTCACGTTCAAAGGCTACCTTAAATACGCTTCTTCCAATTCTTCCAAATCCATTAATTGCTAATTTCATCTTATCCTCCTAGCTTATAAATCTTTTTGTGAGCCTAAACTATATGATATAGGGAAATATATGTCAATAAATCACTCCAGGAATCACTCTATCTCGAGCAGCGATTTATAGATCTCCGAGGGAATTACGGGGGATTCGCGGAGATCAGCACCCTCGTCGGAAGCCGCTGTGTTTTCGTCTTCACCTTCGTCAGTACTGTTCTCAGGAATTACCGCATCCCCGGGATTTATTAAATCGAAAAATTGATCTGTGTGTATTTGTCCCTCTGAAAGAAGATCATCTACGCTGCTTATCTCTATGTACCCTAGAATATAACGCTCATTGTACTCTAAGGCAAACCGGTTATCCGCAAGCTCCAAATTTTCTTCGCGAATTACATTAAATCGGTCGTCAGGAGAAACACCTTGGAAATCGCCCACATCGAGTAAGGCCGTATTATCCTGTCTTCGGTAAATCCTGCCCCGCAATGGTAAGTCATCAGAGAAAGATCCGGCGATTCGTATGAGCGCTTGACTGACCCGTCTATTTCCTGTACGTAAACTGCTAAAAGTCTTTATAACGGTTCCTGTAGACCCGTTGTACACCTTTGCCGAACTCTTGAAAGCCCGCTCTCCTTCTCGATAAGTAATAACTATAAAATAATCGATATCTGTTTCTCGTGCCCTTTTGAAAGCCTCTGCAAAGGAATCAACAGAACCGGTATCTACAATATCAACATGCTCATTGCCCTGGAGTATTCCCTGCATGTAACTTGTTATATATTCTTCAGCCCCTAGATGAATTACCTGTGACTGAGTATTATTGGTAAAGAGTGCAATTCTGTAGTGATAACGATCTATGGCAAACTGATCAACGTTCCACGACTGGGCAATACTCTCTTCGCGCAAGCTTGTGTAAATCTCGATCTCATCTTGTATTTCTTGGTTCGTATTCCCCTCCGCCTCAAGTACCTCCAAAATAGAAAGGTATTTCCCTATGTTATCAGACCGCTTGAAGGTGGCCGCATACATCTGCCGTCCCTCACGGCTGTAAGGGTTTAGCATCAGGCCTCGACGGTATTCTTGACGGGCAAGTTCAATTCGATTGTCCCGTTCGTAGGCAGCCCCGTTCTCAAATCTGATTTCGGCGGCATTTTTCCTTTCCTGAGAATCCCCTCCGAAACGATCCGTAAGAAACTCTTCCAAGGCGATTCGTGAAATTTCATCACTTGGCTTAAGGCTTAAGGCGGTAAAGAAGCTCTCCAAAGCCCGCTGTTGATCTCCGGTTTTCCAATATGCATTTGCCCTTAGGTACCATAAAAGCGGGTTGTCACGATCTATATTGATATTTTTTTCCACTGCATCGATGGCATCGGTGAACCTGTTTTGTGCAAATAAAATTCGTATAAGCACGTATATCGCATCTTCAGATTCTGAATCCAATTGAAGTGCTTGACGAGCATGCTCTTCAGCTTTTCGGGGGTTATCCCGTTTGAAGTAATACTCAGCGGCAATAGAGTGTACCCGCGGATCCTCTGGATAACTGTCTACTGCCGTTTGGATAAGCTCGGCAGCCTCCTGGAGGTTATTTTGGGCACTGTACAAGAGCGCTGCAGATAACAAGCCGCGGCGGTTGTATGGATCCGATTCTAGGGCCCTTTGATATCCGGCAATCGCATTTTCGACGCTGCCCATAGCAGCATGCAGCTCGGCCATTCCAAACTGGGCATCAAGATTGTGGGGCTCTCTTTCGAGAATTTCATTAAAAGTTCTCTCCGCTTCCTCATACTTTCCCAGTCCGGTGTTGATCCTTCCTTCTAGGGCGGTGATGTTGGTATTGTTACGGTCAAGCCTACGCGCTTGCCGTGTATATACAAGGGCTTGCTCATATTCTTCCAGTTTAAAATAAGCTTGCCCCAGACCGTATAAGGGGCCTACATAATCCGCATTGTAAGAAAGGGATTCTTTAAAAAGATCGATCGCTCCGTACACATCGCCGGACTGAAGCCGTTCTTCACCCTGCTGATACAGGTCGACCGCTGGATTCACAGCCGATACCAATAATATCCAACTGAGAATTATAAGGCTCAGAGCGCTCCCTATCTTTTTTGTTTTCCCGCATCTATGCGGCACTGTCGCTATCCTTAATTACTAATTTTACAGTTTTTATTTTATGTCCATCCATTTCTTGAATGATAAAATCAATTCCACTGTATTTTACTTTTTCGTACTTCACAGGAATTTTTCCAAACATGTCAAAGACAAAGCCGCCCAGGGTATCAAAATCTTCCTCAGGAAGCATCAGACTGAGCTTTTCATTTAGATCTTCGATATCAACTCTGGCATCGCACAAATATGTTCCCTCTCCGATCTCTAGAATATCTTCTACCTCGTTGTCAAACTCATCCTGTATGTCGCCTACAATCTCTTCAATGATGTCCTCTAAGCAGACAATGCCGGACACCCCGCCATACTCATCTACAGCCACGGCAATATGAACTTTTCTTCGTTTAAACTCACGCAACAAAGAATCCAGGCGCTTACTCTCCGGTACAAAATAAGGGCGTCTGATTATTTTTTCGACACTAAAATCTTCCTGACTCTTCACCTGTTTCAGCAGATCCTTTACATAGAGGATGCCGACCACATTATCGATTGTATCTTTGTATACGGGAAACCTTGAGTAGCCCCCCTCGCCTAGAGTATCAAGCAGCTCGTTAAAGGTAGATTCAATTGCTACGAACTCGACATCTATACGCGGGACGATCACCTCTTTCACCGTCGTATCTGAAAGGGTTACTACCCCGCGAATCATATCCTGCTCTTCAAAATTGAGACTATTGTAGTCATCGCTCTGGGTATCGTTTTGCTGCCGTGAGATTCCAAACAACTTTTTAAAAAAAGAAGGGGTACTCAAAATATAGTCTCTCCTGTCATCTGCTTCATTAGTGTTTCCTGCTTCTGCAGCATGCTTTCCTCCGGTGAGTTGGTGGCATGATTCATTCCTGCTAAGTGCAGTATACCATGAATCAACAAGCGTTTCAGCTCTTCACTTTCGGGGATTGAAAACTCCTGTGCATGACGCTGCAGGGTGTCTAATGATATCACTATGTCTCCGGCTGTGATTGTAGCACGATCTGCTAAAGTGCCGAAACCTTTTTCCTGTTCATCCGCGAAAGCTGCAAAACTCAAAACGTCTGTCGCCTCGTCCTTGTTGCGGTATTGACGGTTTAAGGACTGCATAAAATTATCATCACAGAAGAGCAATGAAACCTCCCAGCCCCGTATATCCAGTTTTTCAAGAACCAGTTTGCAAAACTCAGCGGCCTTATCCAGCCAGTCCGGAGGCTCAATTGCCTCAGTGCTTATTTCTATCCTGTTCATAGTCTGCTCATACTTACCTTTAACTCTTTTGGTCAGGATATTCAATCCGGTTATGAAATTGACCGGCTAATATCTGAATAAAACTATTTTTGATGATTTCTATATCTCGAAAACTTAGTTCAGTATTACTCATCTGTTTACGGCTCACTTTATGCATAATAGCATCCCAGACCATTTTTTCGAACTTCTGTACAGAGGGTTTCTTTATTGTTCTCGACTGTGCCTCGATGGTATCCGCCAGCATCACCACCGCAGATTCCTTTGACCTCGGTGGAGTGCCATTGTATGAGAACTCTTCCGGCACCGCTTTGCCCCCTTTTTTTAAGGCCTGCTGATAGAAGTAGCCGATAACATCACTGCCGTGATGGTCCGATACGATTTCCACCACCTCAGGGGGCAGTTTTAACTCTTTGGCCCTTTCTTTGCCGATTTTAACATGCGATTTGATTACCGCTACTGAAAGGTTGGGAGTAATTTCATCATGACGATTTTTGTCCTGTTGATTTTCGATAAAGTAATCGGGTTGGTCCATCTTTCCAATATCGTGATAATAAGCACCTACCCGCGCCAAAAGGTGGTTTGCCCCGATTTCGCGGCAGGCTGATTCAGCCAAATTTGCAACACCCATCGAATGGCTGTAGGTGCCGGCGGCCACGGTCATCATACGTTTAAACAAGGGCGTATTGGTATCCGACAATTCCCGTAAGCGAAATACTGTCGGAGCATTTAGAAGATGTTCGAAGGCCGGTAGTAGCGCAAGATTTAAGGCCCCGGTGATAAAGGCGTGAATGATCCCAAATCCTCCGGCTTTCAGATACCAACCGGCATCTTTCTGTTGAAACAGTCCGATTATCACGATTATCAGCGCAACCACTATAGCCAACTTTAAGGTTCCCGCCACAAGATCAATTCTCTTTTCGGCGTTGCGGATAAGATAGGTTGCAGTGATCCCTGCTAAAAAAGAAAAGATAAATGTATAAATATCTATATCAGGTATCGCAAAAAAGATCAAAGACAGCAGCAGAGAAGATATTATGCCCACCCTCTGACTAATGAGAGTAGCTATCAACATACTTATTAAAGCGGTGAATATACCCATCGACACCGGCTGCCCGGCGGGTATCAGAGAGAAAGTTAGTACCAAGAAAATATTGAGTGTAAAGACAACTGATGCTATCAGGAGTATGTAGGTGTGTTGATAGAATCGCCGGCTCCTCTGAAGAAGAGGTTTGTACATTATAATTGCCAGAAAGAAGATTCCGGTTACATATAGAATAATTGCGATACTCTCTTGAACATCCGGCTTAGGACGCTTTTCTAATAGGGCCTCGACCTTCCGCATATCCTCCTGGCTCACAATATCACCTTCCGAAATCAGGAGTTCCCCCTTCCGTATGTGATAGGTAATTGGTTGTATTTGCTGCCGTGCCTGTTCCTTTAAGGCAGCTGTGAGGGTAGCATTATAATAGGCGGTTTGCTCGGCAAAATTACTCAGCAGCATTACTGCCGCCGCTTTTGTTTCACGCTCAACATTATATGATGTAATTTTCTGTTGACCTACGCTTTCTATCTCGTCTTCTGTAATGATATTTTTTTGAGTATACTTTTCATGCAGTTTTTCATCTCCCTTCCAGTGCCACAACTGCAGTACTCCGCTCTCGTTCGGTATAGTTTTCACGTCAGAGGGAAAAATCCCGTTTTCCAGTAAAGTTCGCAGTTCCTCCTCAATCAAGGGAAGAGTCTCCGGTAATTCCTCCGCGTCTGCAAGAATCTCTATATCCTGGGTGCTGAATCGATTGGGAAATTGCAACGAAAGCTCTTCAATTAGCTCTTGGGGCGGTAAGTCCTGACCTTCCCGCATGTAAAACGATGCAAACCTCTCAAAATGACTTATGAGATTCAAAACCTTAGTTTCTTCTATGGTGTATACAGGTAAGACAGTAGAGGCTTGGCGCTCTTTTAGTTCTTCAGTCTTATCATTATCAACATAGTATATTTCACTTTCAGCCTTTACCCGGAAGTCCGCAACTTGTCCGGACTCCAGGCTGCGCAGTTTCTGTTTGTATAAGGGCAGTTGTATTTGAGTTCCAGTGATGAGGAATCCGACATTCAGCACATACGCGAGTAGTATATAAATAAGCAGGCTGCGGTTTTTTTTTGCATATCCGGTAATAGTATTTTTAGAATTACCGTTTACTTTCATTCTCATACGCTCGTACTATTTTTTTAACGATAGGGTTCCTCACTACATCTTGATAATTGAAATGGGTGAAAAAGATCTCCTCCACCGACTCTAGTACGCTTTGCGCGTGGAGTAAACCAGAATTTTGAGATTTGGGAAGGTCAATTTGAGTCACATCTCCGGTAATGATAGCTTTCGAGCCTTCGCCAATTCTGGTAAGGAACATCTTCATTTGTTCCCTGGTCGTATTTTGAGCTTCGTCTAATACTATATAACTATCTTTTAAACTGCGTCCTCGCATATATGCCAGTGGAGCAATTTCAATAATACGGCTCTCTTCCAGCTTGTTGATCACCTGCAACGGCAGAAGATCGTCCATTGCATCATACAGGGGCCGCAAGTAGGGACTTATTTTTTGTGTCAAATCCCCCGGAAGAAAACCTAAGCTCTCCCCCGCCTCCACAACCGGACGGGTAAGAATGAGCTTTTTCTTTCTTCGCTCCAGGATCTCCTTCAGGGCATAGGCTACCGCCAAATATGTTTTTCCTGTGCCGGCAGGTCCTATCGCAAAGCAAATATCGTAGTTTGTCATTCCCTCTATAAACTGGGCTTGGCGAACATTTCGGGGGAATACCTTTGGACTGCTCGGTATAGTAATATGGAGTTCCTTTAACAGGTCTCCCATGCCCTCTTTTTCTACTGTCACAGTCTTATGTATAGTTCTAACTAGGTCAGGATTTGGTGTATGCCCTATGCGCTGGTGTTCTTTAATCTGCCGAATCACCTCAGAAAAGTCTGCTTGTACTTCCGCGTCTTCAGAATCTAAAATGAGCTCATTTCCTCTGGTGAATATCCGTGCTTCCAGGGCTTGCTCTAGAGCCTGCAAGTTCTCATCTTGTACCCCGCAGATATCTTTTAGTGTATGTTGATCATCAAGTACAATGGTAAAACTGTTACTCAAGTAATATAGCCTCCTTGGGAAGTGTATCCATGCTCCCTTTCTTACGTCAAGTACTGTACAGCAGAGCTACTGTAAGCCTTCATCGGTGCCGTCTATCTGTTTTTTAATTTCAGGAATCGGATTCCACTGTACGAATATACTAAATTCACTTCTCCATGTGTACCTGTTTGTCTCGTTCAATTCTGGGTTTCCCTTATACTCCATATTGAGTTGCCAATCGTGCATATAGTGGACAAGCGAAAAGGAGATATCGTGTAGATTGAAATTAGATTCCAGACGGTCATCCGGCTTAAAAAAGTTAAAAGATTTAAGTAGATCCTCTACTACATTCAGCCTGGATACTCCAAGCTCATCAGCAAATGAGGGGAAGTACCTGTAAATAGTGCTGTTAGAAGAGGTTACACTGAATTTTAGAGCTAAAAACTCTGCTATTTCAAGCTGAGTATCCCAGGAAAACTGAAGTATACTGTCGGTATACCGCAGCAAGTTTAATTGCAGGGCAGAGCTGAGGCTTGAAGACAAAGTTATTCTGCCTTTCCAGAACGGATCGGGTTCGACAGGTACTTTCAGTTGAGCAGACAACTGGTAGGCTTGAAAACGTTCTGTGCTATCGGACTCCCATCCATCTGGTGTAGAAAAAGTGTAGCCTTCGGTATGTCGCATTTCAAAAGCTCCGCTTAGCCACCAGAAGTTGACCGTGCTCAAACTTTTTTCAGGTCGGTTTTCGCTTAAATTCCATTCAAATTCTTCGTACAATCCCAGGGAATTGGAAAAAAAGTTCAAATCTACGGTGGAGATACTTCTATTGCGCCCCGAAGTTGGATGTAAAAGAGTAAACTTTTGGTTCAGCGTGTTCGATTCGTTAAAAGTAAGGCGACTATCCAGTGAAAGGGGTCCGAACTGCCAGCTTCCATCGTTCAACTCTGTATACTCCCCTTCAGCAGAGCTTTCCAGAAGTTTGTATTCAAAGCTCACACCACTGGTAATTCGCTGCATATCCGGAGGCATTCGGTAAATTGTATACAACGATTGCTGCCCGAACAAGCCATCATATACAAGACGGACTTCGGAAGTATGATTTTGAATACTTTCTGAAGACCATTCCGGCAGAGACTGCTCAAACTTGCTGTTCTCGGAGTTATACCTGTAACGATACAGCTCGGTTTCGATGGAATACTTAGTATATGATTTTGAGAGTCCCGGCTGTTGCAGCCAAAAAAAATGTTTTACATCAGAGATGCTGAACACGGAAAAATAGCTTAGTGATCTATCCTGTTCAATGAGACTTTCTAAATCATACCCCTCCTCTTCTGCAAAATGGTCCCGATAGCGGCCGCGAAATTTAGTGGTCTGATCAAATTGAAGTGAATTCCTAAACAGATCAATTCCATAATCGATGTTCCCTGTTCCATCAGCAAATACATACGAGTAGAGGGGATAAAATTCAACCTCTTCAGGAGCATCTATCGATGGATCGTATTGGGTATGATATGACAAACCGGGATTCAAGGTATAGTGCATATCATGTGCAAACATAGGCAGTACTTTTTTGCTAGGAAGAGGAATTGAACCGCTCTGGGAGGGCAGCTTATATAGAGAGCTGCCCTGCTCACGGAACTCCTTATCGTCAGGAATTTCCCATGGAGGTCTTACTTCAGTCGTCAAACTGGTATCTTCCTGGCTATTTGAGACTCGCTCATCCTCCTCCTCCAGCCTCGTTGCCCTATCTTCTTTGCTAATCAAGGTGCCCCGTATGTTTAGCCCAATATCTATGGGAGTGAAAGTTCGAGGATAGTAGTATCCGATTTGGTTAAGGCTTCCGTCGTCAGCTTCCAACTTATTTTGGGAAAGCGTTAAGCGTGAATCAATTTTACTAAAATTAAAAGTATCTATATATTTTGATTTTTCTGCCAAGCCCCAGCGGAAGGTAGTATGCTGATAGAGCTTTGGGTTTGTGAATTCTGATGTATCGCTGGTCTCCTGAATTTCTTCGCCGGTGAGCAACTTGGTCCAACCCAGAGTTTCGTTCCGTTTTCGCAGTTGATCATGAAGTTCCAGGTCTGTATAAAGGGGAACATCCAAGCTTGTACGAAAGTTGTCTCTTGTATATTCAAGCTCTAAATCGAAACTGAAACGAAAGGGTAATTCGGTACCAAAAAAATATGTTTTTTGCGGCGTGCTGCGGTATTGATTAGTAGTTGGATCAAAAGTAAAACTTGTATAAGCATCCGGGTAATTAGAGAGGGGATAAATATAGTTGGTAAGACCGATTCCCGCAAGTAAGTCAAGTGTATCTATCCATCCGAGCTTGCGTAAGTTAAAGTTTAAGGCCGTGAGCAGGCCCAAGCGTGAATAATAGTCAACCTGTAATTTCCCAAAAGAATCGGTGCGTTCGGCCCAGCTTGGTTCTGTCTTACTGCGGGTACCATGTAAAAAAAAACCGCGTAGCTCCTGATTGTATTCCTGCTTTTCCTCGTCCAATGCCTGCAAGAATGAGAGGGATGATTGTTTTCCCAACTCCTCCGGTTGTCGGCCGAGAAAATAGGTAGTTGTTTGAAAATAATACCCCTCGACTGTTTTAACCCCAACTGATGGGTGCAGCACAAAGGTGGCCCCGGGTCGGTAATAAAAAGGCACATACATAAGCGGTACATGTCCCACATACAGAGTGGCATTCTGCAGGGCCCATTCATTCAAACCAAGAATCCACACATTCTCGGCTGAAAGGTGGTAATAGGGGTTCTCGCTACGGCTTGAGCTGATGATTCCCTTTTCCAGGTGAACAATATCTCTTTTTATACGGTAAATTGAACCGCCTTTAAAGTAAAAGCTGATCTTATTCTCTTCGACTTCACTTTCTCTGCTGCTCATTCCCCGTATAAAAACACCCCGGTAATTCTCTATATTAAAGCTTATCTGTTCGCCCTGAAATTCCTGGTCCGAACCATCCTGTTCCATCTTGTAAAGGACCCCGCCCCGTGCAGTAATACTGCTCTCTTGCTGATTAAAAAGTAGAGTCTTTGCGGTAACAGAGTGGCTTGTATTACCTTCGGTGTCCCGCATGTATAAACTAACCCCGCCGCTCAGCTCTATAAGGGCTTCCGCTTGCCCTTGAGGAAGGTACTTTAATTCCTGTGCCGATTTGATTTGGATGTTATCGGCCCCCGCTTGCGAAGAATCGGTCTGGGATTTGTCTAAACCGGAGCGAGGCACCTCGCTAAACAAAGTGCGGTAGTATTCCAGTAATCGATTCTCTAAATCCTGACGACTTCCTTTTTGCTGAAGATTGAGGTTCTGCAGCCATTCTTGAAGTTCATAGTAGGTGGAGGTGGTAATATCGAGGTAAACCGTTTCTTTTATAAGATCTGCCGGTGTACGGCTGTCTGAATCCGTATCTGCGGATGTTGCCGTCTGTGCAGGAATCTGCAGACTCCACACGGTCAGCAGTACACTACACATGAGTAATATTTTGTGTATTCCCTTCACCTGCTTAGAGTACATCCCGTAAAAAACGCCCCGTATATGATTGCGCTACTCTCGCTATTTCTTCCGGCGTTCCGGCTGCCACAATTTGGCCGCCGTTTTTACCACCCTCAGGGCCAAGATCGATCACATGATCGGCCTGCTTAATTACATCTAGATTATGTTCAATCAGTATTACCGTATTGCCGCGATCAACCAGGGCATGCAGAACTTCCATAAGCTTTTTTACATCTGCAAAATGCAGGCCTGTGGTAGGTTCATCAAGTATATAGAGTGTTTTTCCGGTACTGCGCTTAGAAAGTTCAAGACTAAGCTTTACCCGCTGAGCCTCGCCTCCCGAGAGGGTAAGAGCCGACTGACCCAGCTTAATGTAATCCAGGCCAACCGCATGCAGGGTATCAAGCCGGCGTTTAACCGCAGGAATCTTTGTAAAGAAACTGCGGGCTTCTTCCACATCCATTTCTAGGATGTCATGAATATTCTTTCCTTTATAACGGACATCAAGGGTTTCCTGATTAAAGCGTTTGCCCTTGCATACATCACAAGTCACATACACATCCGGTAAGAAGTGCATCTCGATTTTGATCGTACCATCGCCATGACAGTGTTCACAGCGGCCGCCGGCAACATTGAAAGAGAAACGTCCGGGTTTGTAGCCGCGGGCTTTTGCTTCCGGTAGGGCGGCAAACAACTCTCTGATTGGTGTGAACATTCCTACGTAAGTTGCAGGGTTGGAGCGGGGTGTCCTTCCGATAGGGGCTTGATCGATATTGATAATCTTATCAACGTGCTCCTCGCCGTCTAGGCTGGAATAATCTCCTTCTGTAAGGTGAGTTCTTCCTACCCGGTTAGAGAGAGCCGGATAGAGCAAGTCGTTCATAAGCGTCGATTTTCCTGAGCCTGAGACTCCAGTAATACCAATTAGCTTCCCTATCGGAAACTCAACCTCGATATTTTTTAGATTATGCTCCTGGGCGCCCCTTAAGATAAGTGAAGCTCCTTTGCCCGTTCGGCGCGCAGAGGGTCCTTCAATCTTCTCTTTTCCGGTTAAAAATCTCCCGGTTAAACTTTCATCGTTGTGAAGAATATCCTGAAGGCTCCCCTGGGCAATTATGTTTCCTCCATGAATTCCCGCACCCGGACCAAGGTCGACAATATAGTCGGCGGTGCGCAGGGTCATCTCGTCGTGCTCTACTACGATCAGGGTATTACCGAGGTCCCGCAAATGCTTCAAGGTATCAATCAGACGCTCATTATCCCGTTGGTGCAGACCAATCGTCGGTTCGTCCAGAATATACAGAACACCCACCAGGGAGGAGCCGATCTGGGTTGCTAAGCGTATGCGTTGTGCCTCCCCTCCGGACAGGGTAGCGGCCTTGCGTTCCAGTGTTAGGTATTCAAGCCCCACACTTTTCATAAATTCAAGTCGACTGAGAATCTCCTTCATGATTTGTGTGGAAATTTTCTGCTCGGTTTCGTCTAAAGAAATACTGCTAAAAAAATCGTAGGCGCTGTCGACGGCCATCAGAGTTGCACTGTGGATATCCAATCCGCCTACATATACCGAGAGAGCCACCGGCTTCAGCCGTTTCCCGCCGCAGGTAGGACACTTTTTCTGACTCATAAATTGTTCCAGCCAGCTTTTTACTCCATCGGATTTGGTTTCCAGATAGCGACGTTTCAAGTCGTTCAATACCCCGTTAAACCTTGAGTTGTACTCAAACCGCCCCTGTCGGCGTTCGCTGACATAACTTACATGGATTTCATCATCGCTTCCATGAAGGAGAATATGGTAAATCTCTTCCGGCAGTTCATTAAAAGGTGTGTTAAGACTAAAGTTATAATGCTCGGCTAAAGACTCAAACCAGCTGCGGTGCCAGGCCGCTTCGGGGTTTGCAGTAGCAATGGCCCCCTGATTGAAAGACAGGTGTTTATCCGGAACCACCAGGTCGGGGTCGAATTCCAGGGTATCTCCAATCCCGGAACAAGTTTCGCATGCACCGTTGGGATTGTTGAACGAGAACAGACTGGGCTGCAGCTCGGGCAGGCTGATTCCACAGATTGGACAGGCATTCTTCTGAGAAAAAAAGTGTTCCTCCTCTCCGTCTTCGTTTCTGCTGATGGCCACCAGAGTACCTTCGGACACCTCCAGAGCAGTTTCAACTGCCTCGGCAATCCGTTTGCGTGACTCAGGGGCTATTTTTACCCTTGCCACCACTATATCGATGTCATGCTTCTGTTTTTTTTCCAGATGTAACTCTTCATCTAACGAAAAGACTTTACCATCGATGCGAATACGGACAAACCCGGCTTTCTGGGCATCTTCAATAATTTTCTGATGCTCCCCTTTTTTCTCACGCACCAGGGGCGCAAGAATTGTAAGCTTTGTACCAGTTTGAAAGGTAAGAATTGTGTCGAGTATCTGATCAACCGACTGCTCTTGAATCGGTCGGCCGCAGACGGGACAGTGCGGGTGCCCCACCCTCGCCCACAGCAATCTAAAGTAGTCGTATATCTCGGTGACAGTACCAACTGTGGAGCGAGGATTACGATGGGTAGTTTTTTGTTCAATTGAAATAGCCGGAGACAAGCCTTCGATATAATCAATATCCGGCTTTTCCATTCGTCCAAGAAATTGACGCGCATATGCTGAGAGGGATTCTACATAGCGGCGTTGGCCTTCAGCATAGATAGTATCGAAGGCCAAAGAGGATTTTCCTGAACCGCTCATACCCGAGACAACAATAAGCGCATCCCGCGGTAATTCTATATCTATATTTTTTAAGTTATGCTGGCGAGCACCTTTTATAATGATTTTATCCATGGAACTACCTGTACTGGAGCACTGTGGGCAGCACTTCCAAACTCGGAGATCCTAATTGATTTCGCGCCAGGTTTGCCCATTTGCCGGCTTCAGAATGCGTCGCTACGAGGGTCCAAATCTCTTTCGCCTCTTCCTCTGCATCACTGCCCAACATCGCCATGCCTAAGAAGTAGAGTTGACGATATAAGCCGATTGAATTGAAATACTCTTTTATATGTAAAACATCTCTGGATTTTTTTAGCAGTGCAGCAGTATTGCGTGTGAAAAATCGTTCAAGTCCAGGGTTCATTTCGTGTTGTATGAATTCATATTCAGGGTCGCGGTCCTGCAGAACCTCTATCGCTAGGGAGAGAGAGGTTGTAATTGACAAGAGCAGGTGCTGCAGGGCGCTGCGGTAATTTTCCTGTTGAAGAGCAAGTAGCCCAAGCTGTTCATATGCCAAGCGGACCGCTTTATCGTTAATCCGGTATAGCTCCAACAGTTTATCAGGGCCTTCATTCAGAAAGTTCTTCTGCATTGCCTCTACTCGTCCTGTCGGCAGAGGATCTATTTCAGCTTCATCAACAACTGACTGAAGATAAGAATGCATGCTCTCCCAGTCTTCAAGCCTTCGAGCTACTTCAGCTAAACTGTAGTATGCATTTATGCGTTCGGCTTGCGGGAAAAAATTACGCTCATCTGAAAGGGCATCTTTATATTTTGCCACTGCAGCCTTGTACTCACCTTCAGCGGCGAATACATGGCCGATCCACATATGTACATTTGCGTATTGAGGGTCATCTTCGGCAATAGTTCTAAAGATGGACAGAGCAGATCCAAGCTGTCCCTCATCGTAACTCTGAATACCTTGCTCCATCCTAAGCCACTGCGGCAGTGGCTTGTCTTGACTGAATAGGAAAGAGAGATTAAAAAATATAAAGCCGGCTAAACCACAGATGATTACAAGCAACTTTATTCGTGTGTTCACAGCTTTTCCAACTCCTCTACAAAGGTTTCGAAGGCTTCCTCTTCTTTCACTTTTCGCAGTATTTCACCGTTCTTAAAAAGTATAATCTCTTTTCCTGCACCGGTAATGCCGAGATCCGCGTGACGAGCCTCGCCCGGTCCATTGACCACACAGCCCATAATCGCAACTGTAATATCCTTCTCTACACCGTAAAGGACAGGTGCCAGTTTTTCAACAAAACTGTGGGTATCAAAGGTTGCGCGGCCGCATCGCGGACAAGAGATGATAGTCGGCCTGTTCATTCCCAGCCCGGCGGCTCCTAATATCTCGATGCCGGTGATAACCTCATTCATTGGGGTATCTGAAAGGCTTACTCTGAGGGTATCACCGATACCCTTTTCCAGCAGTTTTACCATGGCTACGCTGCTCTTTACGATTCCCGGAATAAGCGGTCCTGCTTCGGTTACTCCCAGGTGAAGTGGATACGGATATTTTTCGGCAAACAGTTCATTCGCATGCACGGTAGTATTAATGTCGGAAGCTTTTAATGAAAACACAATACTCTCGTAATTAAGCTGCAGAAAAGCATCCATCTCTATCTCTGCAGCGGTGACCATCGCCCGCGAGATATCCGTCTCCTTCCTTAATTTCTTCGGCAGAGATCCGCTGTTTACACCTACTCGTATGGGCACCTTTTTATCTGCAGCAGCCCTTATTACCTCGTCCACTTTCCAACGCGCACCAATATTGCCTGGATTAATTCTAATCTTATTAATTCCTCCATGGATACACTGCAATGCAAGGCGATAATCATAATGAATATCCGCAACCAAGGGCAGAGGGCTTTTCTGGGAGAGCTCTATTAATAAAATAGCCGCATTCTCATTCGGTACGGCGAAGCGAACAAAGGCACAACCAACCTGTTTCAAGCGACTCAGCTGTTCAATAACAGGTTGAAGCTTGTGGGTAAGCGGATCTTTCCACATAGTTTGCACTGCAATCGGCGAGCCTTTGCCGATCGGAACGTCTCCAATGAATACCTTATGTGTGTTCATGCCACTACTATACCAAAATTAAAAGGGCGAAACACCCTTTTTGAGTGCTTCGCCCTGAAAAAACTTGTTTCTTCTTGGTAATACATGCTTCATTACACAGCTTATACCAAGCTTTAGTATAAGTTTAGACTACGCCCATCAAGAATACCATTACAAACAGGGCTACAGTTTCTACAAGTCCGAGGACCATGATGTAGTTACCAAACCCCTTTCCTGTCTCGGCCAGGGCATCCGAAGCGGCGGCGCCGGCTTTGCCCTGGAAGGCGGCGGAAAAACCCATTGCTAAACCACCAAACAAACCTGCTCCGAGGATAAGCCAGGGGCTGTTATCACCCGCAGCCTGATACAGGGTATTCATCAGAATATAACCGTAAATTGTCTGTGTAAGAGGTGCACCGACAAAAGCGATCAGGGTAAACGGTGCCGGTTTATTTTGAGCAAAACACTTTTTCCAGGCACCAACAGCCGCCATACCGGCTGATCCGGCTCCAATAGCAGATCCACAGGCGGCTAACGCTAAAGCCGCTCCGATTCCCAACAGTCCAAAATCCATTATGTTTCTCCTTCTTTCCTAGTTTATTACTTTTCTTGTCTATTGCGAAAGGGATCATACGGAATCCCTGTCCACTCCATACCCAGGTGGCCGGAGAACTCCAGCAGGTTGAGCCGAACTCCGTGTACTACCACCGATAATGCCGCCATTGCCATATTGAGCCCGTGTCCGATAAGCAGAATAATTATTCCGCCGATTATTCCCACCACTGTATTTCCCATATCAGCCGCCATTGAGTTGAAACTCTTTGCAATTTCCACCGTTGCAAGTCCAACTGCAAAAAGGCGGATATAACTGATAATATCAGAAAACGCTGATATTGAATCTAAGGCCTTCGGCATAAAGTTCGCCAGGCCTTTCAAGATACCCTTAAAGAAATTGCCCTCCTGTTCTGAAAGCAAGAGCACCAAAGCCAGCCCGGTAAAGATCATGTATAAACTAAACTGCGGAATCGGATACTGCTCCGGATCTAAAACCAGATACAAAACCACGTAATAAAGACCCAATACCATCGAAAGCCAACCGAGTTCGGCAATTGCCTTTAGGCGGTTGTTTCTTTTCCAACGGTACAGAAAGTTCCACCCATGGGCGATACTCAACTGGATTGTACCGATGACAAAACAGAGGTGCTGAATAGTCTGCATGCTGGCCTCACCACCGAAGCCTGAAATAGGTTCATAGGTAAGCCATGCAAAAAAGGGAAGCTGAGAAATTGTTACAGAACCAAACCATACTCCGCTTAAAGCTCCCCATATTACAGTTGCTCCGCCGAAAACCAGCATAAGTTTCTGCATTTCCGAGAGCGCCTCTCCATTCCGTTTCTTTTTTACCACGGTATACAAGGTAGTTCCCAAAAGGATGGTTCCGTATCCGGCATCTCCGATTATCATTGCAAAGAATATGGTAAGGAAAAACAGAAGGTACGCACTTATGTCATATTCGTAGTATCCGGGAATCGTTCCAAGAAAATCTAATACGGGTTTTACAATTTTTACCGCTTTTGGGTTTTCTACCATTGTGGGTATTGGCTCTTCAGGGTCGGGATCACGAATAAGCAGGGCCCAGCCATTAGCAGCGGCACCCTTTTTTAGTTTCTCGATTTTATTTTCCGGTACAAAACCGCCTAAATAGACAAGTTCATCTTCCTTATTCAGCCCGGACCTTACCTGTTCAAATTCAATATCCTGATCAATTTGCACCAGCGCTTCGGTGAGTAAAGATCGATACTTGGCCAGCTTAACCATCTCGTTGTCTATCTGTTCAATTTCCTTCGCATGCCGGGCACGTTCCTGCTCCATCTGTGTAGAGGAGAGCTGAGGTAATTCAAACTCGTTAAAATTATCAAACAGTTCGGAATCATCCTCTACAAATGCGGCAATAATTGATCTTGATTTTTCGGTATAGACCTCGAATTTGGTGATATTATCGGGAAACTCGCCGCGTTTTTCTTTACTAACTATAAACAAGTGCAGATTAAGACCCTTTTCATGCAACCTGGTGATATCCTGCGGATCGAAGTCGCCCAGAGGCTGCACCCGTTCCATTTCGCGAACTAATTTATCTATAGCCTCACGGTGACTGCTTTTTTGTTCCTGCTGCTGTTCTACGCGTTTGGCAATCTCGAGAGCTTCTTCCACATCCCTAGAAGAGAGGTAGTGGTCTGCCCTTTTTTTTGCAGACGTATCCGAACCTTGCTCGGCAGAATGATCTCTAGACTCATCTGCGGGTGTATTTGTCGGCAGCATGAATTGAGCCCTCTCAAGAAGGGTTCGTTTTTTCTGAAGGTCATCGAGTTCATCGCTCTGTCCCTGTATCTCTTCAAGGTGAAGGACTCCAATATCCCGCAGCCGTTTAAGCGTTTCGGTATGCTCAGATTCCTGGGCTAGCAGATAGACCTTTTTCATTGTTACTATCATAGGCTATTTCACCTTTTCGATCTTATTCTTGGCCATTTTTCCACGGACCACCGCCGCAGTCTGCTGGTCGCCAAGATAAATTTGTATTTTACGGATATTCTCTTTGGTATCCGGTATCATCACCTTTTCAAACAGATTTACCCTCTGAGTGGTAATCCGTAACTCATCACTTAACAGCTCAATTTGTCGCTTTAATACGTCTATTCTCGCATCGAGCTCGGCAATCCGTTTGATTGCATCGATTCCTCTATCCGTCCATAGGGGCATGGTAAACAAATCGTAGGGTATTTCCTGCAGTTCCAGACTCTTGAACACTGGAATATCTACACCCGCTATATTACCGGTTTCCCTTTCAAGCCGCTCGACTTTGATGAGATTCTCCATTCCGATATCTTCACCAAAAACGGCAATCCATTTTTCCAGCTCTTCTTGAAGAGTACGGCGTTCTTGCTCAATCTGACGAACCTTGCTCTCCACCTGACGAATTACCATCTGCAACTGCTGTTTCTTGAGCATCAGCGTTGGAAGGTACCGCTGAAAACGCTTAAGGGAGTCTTTCTGTTTCTTTAGTTCGTTCTTAGTAAGCTTAACCTTCGCCATAATCTAATTGAGATCCTCTTTTTTCGGCCAGAACTGCTGTAAGAGTCCGGTCCGCAGGCCTGTCTCTTCCGGGGTAAAGCATTCCGCCATAATCTCCCAGCCGCGGTCGAGGGCCTGTTCGAGCGGAATATTTACCGAAAGATCCATCATCCGTTCCTCAAAGATCTGCCCGTATTTGAGCAGTTTGTTGTCCCAATCGGTCATACGGAAACCCATCGATTTTTTCTCAAGGGATTCCTTGTAATTTGCATAGAGGCGTATCATTCCGTCCATTAGAGAACGGTGGTCTTCACGGGTGTCGTCATTTACCATCTGTTTTAATCGGCTGAGTGAACCGAAAGGTTCTATACGGCCATTACTCAGATAATACTGTCCCTCGGTGATATATCCGGTATTATCGGGCACAGGGTGGGTTACATCGTCACCGGGCATAGTGGTAGCGGCCAGAATGGTAATGGAGCCTGATCCCTCAAAGTCGACCGCCTTTTCGTATCTCGAGGCCAGCTGGCTGTAAAGGTCGCCCGGGTAACCTCGGTTGGAAGGTACCTGTTCCATTGTGATGGCGATCTCTTTCATTGCATCGGCAAAGTTTGTCATATCCGACAGCAGTACGAGTACGCGCTTGCCCTCAAGGGCAAAGCGTTCGGCTACTGCCAGCGAAATATCCGGTACCAGCAGGCACTCAACCACCGGGTCGGAAGCGGTATGCACAAAGAAGATGGTGCGGCTCATCGCTCCGCCCTCTTCCAGGGCATTCTTAAAGAAGAGGTAATCGTCGTATTTAAGTCCCATTCCGCCCAGAATGATCATATCAACCTCGGCTTGCATTGCGATTCGCGACAACAGCGGGTTATAAGGCTCACCGGATACGGAAAAAATTGGCAGCTTCTGGCTTTCGACTAGGGAGTTAAATACATCGATCATGGGGATACCGGTACGAATCATGTTCCGTGGAATAATACGCTTAGCCGGGTTTACCGATGGGCCCCCAATCGGAATCATATTCTCGTCCAGTTCCGGTCCGTTATCCCGGGGACGACCGCTACCGGTAAAAATGCGTCCTAGAAGATCTTCGGAGAATGATACCTGCATTGAGTGACCTAAAAAGCGAACTTCATCACCGGTTGAGATTCCCCGTCCGCCGGCGAAGACCTGCAGTGAGACTTTTGCACCGTCCAGACGGATAACATTGGCAAGGGAGTCGCCGTATTTACTGCTGACTACAGCCAGATCGTCGTAACGAACATTGTCCGCGGTAACGGTAATTACGTTACCGGCAATTCTTTCGATTTTACTGTATACCTTACGCATTGCTGTGCTCCTTGCTCTCCGCTGCTTTTCTGGCCCGCTTTGCTTCTTCCATAAGGCCGGTTTGTTTCTGCTCAAGAAGGGTTTTTATCTTTTTCTCGTTTTCTTTAAATTCCTCAGAATCCCATTCAGCGTAATTCCAGTCGATAAAATGCTGGCGCAGCTGGTTAAAGAAATGTCGTGCATCCTCTTTATCTTTTAGCTCGAGAATAGAACCCAGGATATCATACAGCTGATCGAATACGTAGTTCTGTCGTTCAACACTTACCGCTGCATCGACCGGATCAAAGGAGTTTTGCTGCAAATATACTGAGTCTAGAAACTCAGATTTCAGATTCACAATGTAGTCTTCCAGGCTGGTTCCTTCCTCTCCGACCACCTTCATCATCTGTCCGACTTCATCGCCCCGGGAGAGAATACCCCTTGCAAAATTAACCTTATCAACATCGACAACCCCCGGATACTTGCTCCAGCTGTTTAACGGGTGGATGGAAGGATACTTACGGGCTTCGGCACGGTCACGATCGAGCCCGTGGAAGGCACCAACTACTTTCAGCGTTGCCTGGGTCACCGGTTCTTCAAAGTTACCCCCCGCAGGACTTACGGTACCGCCGATAGTAACTGAACCGAAGGATCCGTCCTTCAGCCGGACAACACCGGCTCGTTCGTAAAAGGCTGCAATTACCGATTCAAGGTACGCAGGGAAAGCCTCCTCGCCGGGAATCTCCTCTAGGCGGCCCGACATCTCGCGCATAGCCTGGGCCCAGCGAGAAGTGGAGTCGGCCAGCAGCAGTACGTGCAGGCCCATTTGCCGGTAATACTCGGCCAGGGTTACAGCGGTGTACACCGATGCCTCCCGCGCGGCAACCGGCATGGAACTGGTATTGGCGATAATAACGGTGCGTTCCATTAGGGTGCGCCCTGTACGGGGGTCGATCAGTTCAGGAAACTCACGCAGGGTTTCTACTACCTCACCGGCTCGCTCACCGCAGGCAGCTATTATTACAATGTCCACATCCGCATATCGGCTGGTAACCTGCTGCAGCACTGTCTTACCTGCCCCAAAGGGACCGGGAATACAGTAGGTACCCCCGCGGGCAACTGGAATAAAGGTATCAATAATTCTTGTCTTTGTTACCATTGAGGTATCCGGTTCAAGCCGCTCTTCATATGAACTAATGGCCCGCTTTACCGGCCATTCAAACATCATATTCACTGAGTGCCGGTTGCCTTTTGCATCCTCAAGCACCGCCATTTCCTGCTCAACCGTATATTCACCAGGCTCGGCGATCTTTTTCACTGTATACGATTCGTAAAAATTAAAGGGTACCATGATACGGTGTTCAAAGATTCCCTCCGGAACAGTACCGAGGGTATCGGCGGCGGCTACGCTGTCTCCGGCCTTAACCTTAGGAGTAAACTCCCACTTTTTATCACGAGGTAGGGCATTCATATAAAGACCACGGGGTAGAAAGAATCCGGCTTCTTCGGCCAGCTTGGGTAAAGGATTTTGCAGCCCGTCGTATATTTGAGTGAGCAGCCCGGGACCCAGCTCAACCGCCAGGAGTTCCCCGGTGAACTCGACCTCATCGTTGATTCCGATGCCTGTGGTCATTTCAAATACCTGCATTTCGGCGGTATCCCCCTGAATTCTAATTACCTCAGATTTCAGGTTTTGGTCGCCTACTTTAACATATCCAACTTCATTTAACGAAATATCGCCTTCTACCTTTACAGCGACCATGTTTCCGTTAACACCTATAACTTTGCCTGTAGTCTTTGTCATGAAAGTTCTCCGAATAACTCAGCGTTTTGGCAAGCCCTATTACTAGGCCGACTCAATATCTTTTCGTATATGCTGATAAATTTGCTCAAATTTCTCTCTTCCCTGTTCTGTAGTAAATTTGCTTCTACGGTGAAGCAACTGAAGTTTGAGTGCATACAACATCAATTTAACAAAATCAAAATAGTGTCCAACCTCAAGCTCTTCAAGAAAAGTCCATCGTGCTTTATTGAGTATCTCCTCACCTACAAGTGGAGAATCCTGGTTCGCAGCTTCTCTGGCTGTTTCCGGGATACCGGGGATTACCTCACCTTCGCGTCGATACTTCTCTGATTCAACTCCGATCTTTTGACTGCGGAGTTTTACAAGCTCATTTCGAAGGGAAGTTTCCCAGGTATACCATTTTTCCAGAAAATCATTCCCCTTGGCGTTACCGGGTTCGAGAGAAACTGTTTCAAGGAGCTCAAGATCATCACTGTCGATGTTCCCTGTACAGGAATAGTAGAGCTCATCGAGAGTAAGAGGAGGCTTATCTTCAAACTGAAGAAGCGGGAGAGTAGCGATCACGTAATAGTACTGTCGCACGTTGTTACTCCTGTTCTTTTGCTTCTTTTGCAGCTTCCTTCAGAATTTCAGCCAATTTAGGGTTTAGAAATTGGGAAACAATTTCAGCTACACCTTCAGCGGTAAAATTGTAATATGCCGAACCATCTTTGTAGCCGACCTGAAAACCGGCTTCTACATTTGCCAGAGGTTTCAGTTCCATACCCTTAGCCAACTGTGCTGAAAGCTGATCGCGCAATCCCTTTTCAATGCTTTGCAGCTCATCCTCAGCAACCAGCAGATGTAACTCCGCAACTTCTTCATCCCAGCGGTCTATCAGCTGTTTGATCGTGCCTTGTAGAAGCTTACCCTTTAGCGCTGCAGCGCTTTCGGTGTAAATAACCGTATCAAACAGTGCCTGTAGCCGTTTTTCCAGGCTAAGTAGCAGGTCGCGTCCGGCTTGTTTCAAACTTTGGCGGCCGGTCTGTTCGCGGCGCTGAGCGTCCTCTTCGGCCTTCTGCCTGATTTTGTCAGCTTCTGTTTCCGCATCCGAGACAATTTGCTTAGCTTGTGTTTCAGCTTCTTGCACAATTTTTTGTGCCTGCTGCTCAGCGCTTTCGATGCCTTCCGATTTGATTCGGTCAATAAGTTCTTTTAACTGAACGTCCATACGCGTTTCCTTTCAATAGCAATGTATCAATCAATATTTATTTACCTATTAATATAGTGGTATAGTAATGGAGCATAAAAAAAATATCAACATAAATTAGAGTGTATTCTGTGTTTTTTTAACCCCATCACATATCATTGTTCAAATAACGCAGTACCTTGTTCATTCGTTTTTCAATAAATTCTGGGACCGCTTGGGGAATGCCGGACATTCCGCGTACAATTTTTCTAACCGCCTCTACTGCTTCATCGAGACTTTCATAATCATCCGGATTCAGCTGTTCTACCCTCTTCTGGATTATCTCCAGGAGTTTCTCCTCCCGCTTCATTAGAGCACTGTTTTCTGTCCATACGTATCCGGTAATCTCATGTTTGCGAAACCGTTCTTCGCTGCTGTTCAAAAGCATAACTAAACCGTCACGAATATCATCAAACTCAATTGATAAAATAGCAAAAAATTTTCTTATATTCTCTTTCATACCTCTTCGCTCCCATCACAGCAAGTACTGTTACTTTTAATCGTAGATATAAACTAATGAATGCGCAACAATTTAGTGTTTTAATTTTACAATGGTTTTACCGGTTCCGCCCTGCTCAGGACGTGAAAAGTAAAACTCTTCGACCTGTGGAGAATCCTGCAATAAGCGCTGCACACCGGTCTGGAGGATTCCCTCCCCCTTCCCGTGAATAATCTCAAACTCGTATAGGTTAGCCAGGGCTGCATTGTCAAGCTGACGATTTACCTGTTCTAAGGCTTCGTCCAAGCGCTCTCCCCGTACATCCAGAGAGAAGGCGGCCGGTGCGGTTCCGGAGTCGCTGGTATACCCATACCGCGGAGACGACTGCTTTTGTTTCTGTTCAGAGCTCTCTGCAGGCATAAGATCGCTCTCTGGAAGGGTGATTTTCATTGCTCCCACCTCAACCAGCCAATATCCTTGCTTGGCGCGCCGTATTATGGTGCCCCGCCGACGACCCGGTCCGGTAATAACCTGCATACCCGGAGAGAACTCGTAGGTATCACTGGAGGCAAATTCGACCTCCTCCTGCTCAACCTGCTCTTTTTCTTGTTTCTCCCGTTCCTCTACCGTTCGAATAAACTCTTTTACCCGTTTGGTATCCTCTTTAGAAACGTTTCCACCGCTTTTCAATTGATGCACCAGGTTCTCAAGCTCCTGCCGTGCCTCTCGTAAAAACTTATTCAGTTCACCATAGCCGCTCTGTTTCAGCTGGTGTTCACGCTGGCGAAGTTTAAGTGCCGCCAGATCATGCTCTTTTATTTGATCGCGCAAGCGGCCCTCGCGCTGCTTCAAGGACGCTTCATGCCGCTTAAATTCGGTCTGTCTCCGCTCTAGCTCCTTAATCATCTCGCTTACTTGACCACTCTCACTTGACAAGTAGCCCCGGGCGGCCTCGATCACATTACTCGGCAGCCCGCTGCGGGCTGCAATATCCAGGGCATGACTCTCGCCGGGAAGTCCGACCACAACTTTATAATTGGGTGTTAGGGTTGAGGTATCAAAATCCATAGAGGCATTCTGCACCCTTGGGGTGGTATACCCATAGTTTTTCAGCAGCCCGTGGTGGGAGGTTGCCAGGGTAGTTGCCCCCCGTTTTAAAAACTCATCCAGTACGGCCATTGCCAACGTAGCCCCCTCTCCCGGATCGGTTCCCGATCCGAGTTCATCCAGCAGGGCCAAGGCATGTACATCTGCATGTTCGAGCATCTCGCCGATTTTTGTCATATGGCCGGAGAAGGTTGAAAGCGAGCCTTCGATTGACTGTTCATCGCCTATGTCTGCATAAATCCCGTTAAAAACTGCCAGCTCCGTGTCTTCATCCGCGGGAATCTGCAGACCGAATTGATTCATTAGTGAGAGAAGTCCCACCGTTTTTAAGGTAACCGTCTTACCTCCCGCATTAGGTCCACTGATAATAAGACTCTGTATATCTTGTGAGGTTTCAATATCAATCGGCACCGCGCTCTCATGGAGCAGGGGATGACGGGCGCGCTTGAGCTTAAACCCGCGTTCACGGTAATTGGCGCGTACACAGTTATGAACCCGAGCATACGCAGCCCGACATATAAAACTATCAATTTCTGTCACTGCTTCTATGAGTTGCTCTATCTCTGTTCGGCGGGAAGCCACGGCTTTTGTCAGGTCTCGCAGTATCGACAAAATAATTTCTCGAATTTCCTGTTCCACCAGGGCGATTTCGTTGTTTTTTGTCATCAGTTCCGGCGGTTCAATATATACGGTAGAACCACGGGCCGAGCTGTAGTGAATGACCCCGGAAACCATGTTCTGAAACTGGGCTTTCAGGGGCAGGACAATCCGTCCGTCCCTCTGGGTCGGTACATCACTTTGCCAGCGGTCGGAGTTCTGCTGCAGGTAACTCTGAGCGGCTCGGTTAAGTTCATTTCTGAGGCGGGCCATATGGGCACGCTGTTTTCGCAGTTCGGGATGACTATCTTTCACGCTCCCATCCGGGTTAAGAACTGCGGTTATTGCCTTTGCACTCTCCCGGAAATCACTAAATTGCTCACTGTGAGCGGCAATATCACGGTATCCATATTCGACGGCACCACGTAAATAGGCCGAAAGCCGATGGGCTGAATTAAAATAGCGGGCAAAGCGGATGAGCTCTTCTCCCTCTAGGACAATACCCTCCGTAGAGAGCTCCTGCAGCTCTGATTCAAGTTCAGGAAACTCAAAGCTTGGAAAGTCCTGGCGCTCCATAAACTCGCGGGCTTGTTCGACCTTAAGCTGTAACTTCTCTAAAGCCGACTGGGAGTAATAAAATCCCTGCTGGCTCACCGCATGACGACCGTTCTCGCTGATACAATACTCTAACAGCTCAGATCTTATTTTTTCAAATTCTAATACATTGATTGTCTGTTGATGCATATTAACCGTACTCTACTCTTGCTTCTAATTCGTAATATATCCTTGCGTAACTTTCATATCTGTCGGGATGGATAAGATTTGCCTCTACCGCTGCCTGCACGGCACAGCCGGGTTCATGCAGATGGGAACAGGGTTGAAACTCGCACTTATCGATAAAGGGAGCAAAGTCTCTGAAATAGCGATCCAGCAAATCTCTATCTTCGATTCCCAGCTCTATCTGTCGGATGCCTGGAGTATCAATAAAATAGTTGTTCCCGTATTCGTATAAGCGGGCGTTCTTGGTGACATGCCTGCCACGATCGTACTTACGGGAAATCTCACCCACCTCTACATCTACCCCTGGAAAGAGCACATTGAGGAGAGAGCTCTTTCCAACCCCCGACTGACCGAAGAATGCTGATAAACCGGAACTTATTCTATCGTTCAGTTGTTCAATTCCTTCGCCGGTTTTAGCAGATGTTTCAATTACCTCATAGTCCATATCCCTATATATTTGCATGCGATCCTTAATTGATTCATCATATTTCAGGTCAACCTTATTCAGAGCAATAACTACCGGTATTTCATCCGCTGCAATCAACACACGGTCAATAAAGCGCGGTCGAAAGGGCGGGTTTTTGGCTGAGGTGACTACAACCAATACTTCCAAATTTGCCGCTACCGTCTGCAGCGCCCTCCGCTTTCTATTCCAACGGACAAGGGAATTGTTACGGGGCCTTCTGCGGTGTATGAGGCCTTCTGCGGTGGTATGCAAATCAGTTTCGAAATCCACCACATCCCCCGGTGCTAGAGGGTTATACGCCTTTTCGTCCTGTCGTAATATTTTGCCTTTTAGACGACACAGATACGATTTGCCGTCCACCACCACCGTAAAAATATTATTCGCCCCAAAGGCAACTCTGCCGCTCAGCATACTCACAGGCGTCCGCTCCACTCCAGATCGAACATTTTGGAAAACCGGTGATAACGTTCATTTTCACGAAAGCTTAAGCCATTGCCGCTTACAAATAAGCGGCTTGTGCCTGTACTTTTTTTTGTACTGTCCCGGAACAGATGAGCTTCTTCCAGTATTCTCAAAGCCTGTTGAGCAACCCCCTCTCGTGAATCGATTATCTCCACTGACCCCTTCAGCATTTTATGTAATAACTCCTCAACAAATATAAAATGGGTACAACCTACTACTAAAGCATCTACAGCCTGGGATTTAAAAAAATCCACCGCCGGCTGCAGTATAGCTTCTCTTTCCTCAGCGCTGCTCGTAAAGAAGTTGAGCTCAACCAGCTGCACAATCTCTACCCCGGCATAACGCACCACTTTACAGTCGGCAGCAAAACGGCTGATGAGATCTTCTGTGTATGGATCTTCGACGGTTCTGCGAGTTGCCAGTACCCCGATAGCCCTTCGTTTCGACAGTTCCGCCGCTGGTTTTACCGCTGGGACTACGCCAATAAAGGGAATATCAAACTGACGTCGCAGTTCTCCGAGAGCTATCACCGAGGCGGTATTACAGGCTATTAGCATGAGCTTAGGATCAGTGGCATCGATAAACTTGCCAACGGATTTAACAATTATGTTGCGAAGAACTGCATCATCCTGTTCACCATAAGGGAAATTGCCCCTATCTGCGAAGTACACAAAATCTTCAGCGGGAACATACTTTTTCAACTGCTCTAAATAGGGCAAGCCCCCTACCCCTGAATCAAATACTGCTACTGGCCTGTCATTCACTCAAACTACTCCATTTTCCCTAGTACGTTCTAATATTAGCATACAATATAAAATATTACTATTGAACAACGGCCCTACAATCGATACCCTATAGGTATGTTTTTGTTTAATACATGTCAAAAACCGGACTGTCAATTATATGCATCCTACGGAGAATCCTACTGTCTTAAGCATGTAGATAATCCTCAAGCCTGCAATGCACGTTTGATAGAGATCATCCGTGACACAAAAGTCTTGAAAGACTTGAACTCCTCGTGTATCAATGTTGAGGATGTCGACTTCAGCGACCATACATTTATGGTGTGCAATTTTTCCGAAAGCAGTTTTAAGAATGTAGACTTTTCCCATAGTAGTTTTAATTTGTGCTTCCTACAATATTCACGATTTGAAAATTGCCGGTTTACTGAAACAAATATTAAGTACTCCGTTTTCGCCGGCAGCACTTTTATTAACTGCGATTTCAAGGACTCCGATATAGTGCATACCAATTTTTTAGGAATAAACGCTGAGAATTGCGTGTTTAACGACTCCGACCTGTATTATTCAAACTTTACAAGTGCAGTATTGCATGATGTAAGCTTTGTGGATTGTAATCTAAAGAAAGCAGATTTTGTGAACAGTTCCAGAGAAACCGTGAGTTTTAAGTACTCAAACTATGAAGAAGCCCGTTTTCAACAGGATACAGCGATATGAAGTTGTATTTTCACTTTGCTGTTGTTGGCTTTGCAAACACCTATTTGATTGGTCCAAACGACGGAGGCGATGCAATTCTAGTTGATCCGGGAATTATGGATAAAGAGTTGCTGACCCTCATTGAAGGGAATAAATATACCATTCGTACTATTCTTGTGACCCATCATCATGAATCTCATGTAAAAGGGGTTCGAACCCTTAAAAAAATCTATGACGCCGATATTTATGCTTTTTCTCCATATATTACCACTTTTCCATCAATACCGATTAAGGACGGAGACAAGTTCACCGCAGCATCCGGTATAGAGGTGGAGGTTATTGAAGTTCCCGGTCACTCTTCAGATTCACTTATTTATCATATCGGCGGAATGGTCTTTACCGGAGATGTACTGGCCGCCGGCCGAGTGGGCAATACAAAAAACAGTTTTTCCAGAGCCCTGCTCCTCCGTTCCATCAGTGAAAAATTGTTCTCCCTACCTGACTCTACTTTGCTGCTGCCCGGACATGGTCCTCCCTCAAGCCTGAAAGCGGAAAAAATGTTTAACCCGGATCTTAAACTGCTCAAAAATACATGAAGCTGTGCATAAAGCCTTAAGTGTTACCCTTCCCAGGACGGAGCTCGATCAGGGCTTTCCGAAAATGAGCCGGCAAGTGCGCTCTGAAGACGCGAGTCTCCTTTTCTCCGGGAAGTTTAATTTTTAGTTTGTAGGCATGCAGCATCAGCGAATACGATGTACCGCTGCCGCCGGATCTGCTGTAAAGGGAATCTCCAACAATCGGATGACCAAGAGAGCTCATGTGAACCCGCAGTTGATGGGTACGTCCTGTGCTTGGGCTTAAGGCTACGAAGCTTGTCTTAGAAAAATTTCTCATTACCCGGTATTTCGTATGAGCTTCCTTGCCATCACTTCTTTTCCAGGTAAAGCGTTTACGATGGTAAGGATCTCTGGCAATCGGATAATCAATGCTGCCCTGCGGTTTTTGGATAACACCTTTGACTATCGCAAGGTAGTGTTTCGACAAAGTTTTATTTACAAACTGCTTCGAGAGAAAATCCAAGGCTTGCGGGGTTTTGGCGGCAATGATAATACCGGAGGTATCCTTATCCAAACGATGGACTATCCCCGGTCGAAGAGGATCATCAGCAAAATTAGTCTGCAACTCGGGCACATACCAAAGCAAAGCTTGAACCAGAGTCCCAGTGTAGTTCCCGGCTGCCGGATGAACTACCATTCCTTGTGGTTTATTTATAACCAGGCAATGCTCGTTTTCGTAAATGATATCTAAGGGAATATTCTCCGGTTCGATATGAAGCGGGCGTTCTGGCATATAGAATACATCCAGTTCATCCCCCACATGCAGCGCTTTGCTGACTTTTGCCGGATGACCATTAATTTTTATTTCTACTTCGCGTTGTTTAATCTGGCTGCGCGGAAAGAGTTGGAGAAAATCCGATATATACCGATCGGCTCGAAGCCCGTCGGCTTCAAGCTCGTCTATGTGTGCATGTAGCTTAGTTTTCTGCATTTTTTTGTGTATCAATAATTAAATCCACCAACGCTATAACCAGCGAAAGGGATATACTTACTCCTATTTTTTGCCATCTGGTATCTCTGTTAAATTCTTCCTTCTCCAGTGATGTTCCTAAAAAAAGGGGTAAGTACTCTTGCTGAAAGCCGCTGGAAGAGTACGCGTACATATCAAAACCCAAGGAACTGAACAAAAATGTAAAGGGCAGTGAACCGAAAAATATGGTTTCAAACCTTCTTAAAGAGTGAGCCCACTCGGGAAACTCCTCTGGTTTATAAGCCTCATACTCGTCGCTTTGTCCCCAGGTATACAGGGGAGAAAAGAAAAGAGCTGCAAGTAGGGTGGACAGTAATAGTAACCTCGCTAACCTCATGCTGGACTAACGGGATCCGAACAGTGCTGTCCCTATACGCACCATCGTGGAACCCTCCTCTACTGCTATTTCGAAATCTGAAGTCATCCCCATCGAAAGTTGTTCGATCGGCAGCTCTGGAAAGCGTTCTTTGCTCTCTTCGTAATAGCTTTTCAGCTGGGCAAACGCACGCCTAATCGCATCACTGTTGTCGGTAAAGGGGCCGATAGTCATTAAGCCTCTGATATGCAGGTGCGGAAATAATGCTATCTGTTCCATATCGGAATACATGGAATCTTTGGAAAGATACCCGCTTTTCGAATCCTCCCCCGATGTATTGAACTCCATAAAAACATCCATCTGCTTATCGATTGCAGCGCAGCGTTTTTCAAGTTCCCGGGCAGTTTTCAGCTTATCAATTGATTGAACACAACAGGCAATTTCCACCGCCTGCTTGGCCTTGTTGCTTTGAAGATGCCCAATTATATGAAGCCGTGCATCCGGGTAGAAATTCTCATATTTGTCGTAGGCTTCCTGTACCCGGTTTTCTCCAAACAAGCGCAGCCCTGCCCTGTAGGCCGCCTCCAGCTGCTCACGGGTTTTCGTTTTGCTCACAGCCATGAGTTGAACATCTTTGCCGGAACGACCAGCTTTCTTGGCAGCGTCATCGATTCTAGTGCGTATGTTGTTAATGTTTTTATCTATATCGTTCATATCGACATAATATAGCCTGGATAGTTGCCTGTAAAGAGATTGTCTTACTTGTAAGGCTTTTACTTATGGATGTGAACACCAGCCTCATCAAAGAAGAAGGGGTGAAATTTTCGGTAAAAGTGCTCAGGCACTAAAAAGTTTACCACCTGCGGCATAATCGAAATTCTAATTTCAGCATCAGGACCAGTATGATACAGTTCTCCGTCCACATGGAATGAAAAGGGTTTTTCCATCCGGATCACGGTCGATTCAACCTCGTAACGCTCAATCAACGGAGAGCCGGCTTTAATCAAATGCCGATTAACCCTGTCGTGCCAGCCGTTCCAAATTGAAAAAATATTTCTGATAACTGAAAAATGGTTGGCAAATTGAAATAAATAGGCATCCATTTTACCGTCGTTACAGACAACATCCGGACAGATTTTGAAACGTTTTCCATAGTACGGCCGGGTTCCGATTTCAATTAAAGTAGATTTTGTGCTGCGTACCAGGGATTTGAACGGATATTCAGCATTGATCCTATCGCCCTTCATTGCATACTTTCCATTCTTAAAAGTGATGGTCTTACTCTCTACCCTTCTAAAATCGAAGGTTCTAAGCACTTTAAGACCGGCACCAATGTAAAACCGGATACCTGCGGCAGTAGCATTGTCTGCCGCCGACACAAATTGTTCCTTTCTTATCCTTAGAACGTCAGCATCAACACCAATACCTATCAGCTGTCCGTACAATGTTTTTTGCCCTGTTTCTATCTTCAGTAGATCAACAGCTTCATAAAATCTATTCTCAGCGCTCTTGGTATAGGTTTCAATTTGATGACTTATTCTCCAGGGAATTTCATATGAATCTTGAATACCGTTACCGGAGCCGCCCCTCAGAAAACCGAGGGCTTTCCCTTGAGGGGGATGTATCATCATGGCATTGATTGCATCATGGACGGTTCCGTCACCGCCCCAGACAACAAGATTTTCCCCTGGACCTTTGCAGAACTTGACCACCTCGTTGCGTAGCTCTTCCCGGCTGCTGGTTTCGACTATCTCCGCAGAGGTTCGTTTTTTAAGGATTTTTTTCAGAGCCCTCACTGAAGAAGGATGCCTAGTCGGATTGATGAGAAAGGTACAACTTTTTAGAGCCTCGGCTTGTTTCCCGTCCACCCTGTTACTTTAATGGAGAATTCCATTTGGTGCAACTTTCTTATGAGCTGTGCCTTTTAAGCTGTAAATGAGGAATCTTTTGGACGGGTCCAAAAAAAGCAGCCCCGGTTAAGGCTGCTTAATTCTAAATTGTTATGCAATAGGCAATTAAGAATGGGCGGTACTGGACTTGAACCAGTGACATCCTGCTTGTAAGGCAGGCGCTCTCCCAACTGAGCTAACCACCCGTACTGTTGAAAGGAATCTATCAAATAGCGAAAAAAGTGTCAATACAGCAAATGTAAAAAAATATTATGCTTCTGCCATAGAGATTTCCTATCGGAAAGAAATTATAGCTTTTCACGTTCCACATTTTTTTATATACTTGTAACTACCTAAATACTTTTAGTTAATGAACATAACAAGGGGACACCGAATGGCA
>JAWLDZ010000006.1:9202-20071 GCA_041686355.1 Spirochaetaceae bacterium | reverse complement strand
AAAGAAATTATAGCTTTTCACGTTCCACATTTTTTTATATACTTGTAACTACCTAAATACTTTTAGTTAATGAACATAACAAGGGGACACCGAATGGCACATAAACTTATGCGCAATATAGGAATCATGGCTCATATTGATGCCGGAAAGACAACTACTACCGAGCGTATTTTATATTATACAGGAAAAAGTCACCGTATTGGTGAGGTCGATGACGGCGAGGCGGTGATGGACTGGATGGAGCAGGAGCAGAACCGTGGAATCACCATCACCTCTGCGGCCACTACCTGTTTCTGGAAGGACTGTCAAATAAATATTATCGATACCCCGGGACATGTAGATTTTACCGCCGAGGTGGAACGATCTCTGCGGGTGTTGGACGGTGCTATTGGAATTTTTTGTGCGGTTGGAGGAGTCGAGCCGCAGTCGGAGACAGTATGGCATCAATCCGATTACTATAAGATTCCGCGAATTGCCTATATAAACAAAATGGACCGTCTAGGCGCCGATTTTTATGCAGTGGTTGAAGAGATTTCCGAAAAACTAAATGCAAACCCCCTGCCATTATACCTTCCGATGGGCAAGGAGAGTGATTTTTATGGCATCATTGACCTCGTGAGTATGGAAGAAGTAAATTTTGAGGCTACTTCTTACGGCAGCGAGGTCAAGCGCAGCCCAATTTCCGAGGAATGGAAAGCCAAGGCCGGGGAATGGCGGGAACACTTAATCGATACTGTTTCTGCAACCTCTGAAGATATTACCGACCTTTATCTTGAAGGAAAGGATATCCCGGTTGAAATGCTGCAGCAGGCAATCCGTACTCAAACTCTGAATAGAACCATAGTGCCGGTATTTGTGGGTGCATCCTTAAAAAACATTGGAGTCCAACCGCTGTTGGATGGAGTGCTTGATTATCTACCCTCTCCCTGGGAGGCACCACCGATCCATGGTATCGATGTAAAAACAGAAGAGACGGTAGTGGTTGAGGCCGATGAAAAAGAGCAGCCCCTGGGACTTGTGTTTAAAATTCAGGCTGATCGGGAAGCCGGTTCATTGAGTTTTATACGAATGTATCGTGGCGAGATTAAAAAGGGTACCGCAATTTACAATATTACCAAAAACAAACGGGAACGGGTAAACCGAATACTCCGGATGCACTCCAACCGCAACGAACCCCTGGAAAAGGTAAGTGCAGGTGATATTGCAGTGATAGTCGGTTTTAAGCTTGCACAAACCGGAGATACGATTGGGTCGGAAGGAAAAAAGATTCTATTAGAAAAGATGCAGTTCCCCGAGCCGGTAATTCATGTGGCCATCGAACCTAAAACCATTTCCGACCAGGCAAAACTGAAAAAGGTCTTAGAGTTGCTTAAGCAGGAAGACCCCACGTTTATCGTGAAAGAAAACGAAGAAACCGGGCAGTTGATAATTTCCGGTATGGGGGAGCTACATTTGGATGTGCTGGTAACACGAGTTATGAAGGATTTTAAAGTTGATGCCAAGATAGGTAGTCCTCAGGTTACCTACCGTGAATCAATCTCAAAGACGGTCACTCATACCGAAGAGTTTCACAAAATTGTTGCCGGTAAGGAGAATAATGCGAAAATTACTCTGAAGGTTGAGCCGCTTACCCGCGGAAAGGGTGATCAGTATGTGTGTAATATCGATGAGAAGGTGCTGCCCCGAGAACATCAAGATGCTGTAGAAAGAGGAGTAAAAAACGCCTTTTCCTCCGGCATTATGTACGGCTATCCTTCTATTGATATTAAAGCAACCCTGGTTGATGCTGAATATGACGAACAGACAGCCACTAGTTTTGCCTATGAAGCAGCGGGCTCGCTTGGTTTTGATGCTGCCTGCCGGAAAGCAGAGCCAATACTGCTGGAACCGGTAATGCATGTTGATGTAATGGCACCAAAGGAGTTTATTGGCGATGTGATGAGCCACTTAACCGGTCGAAACGGCTTGATTGAAAGCCTTGAAAGTAAACCCACCATGGAACATGTACGAGCCTCTGTTCCCCTGGCCCAGATGTTTGGTTATTCAACCGCCCTTCGGAGTATAACCCAGGGACGGGGGACCTTTGGAATGGAGTTCTCCCATTTCGCAAAAAAAGAAGGGGGCCTTTAGTTAATGGTTCAAACCATTATTTTATTGACAACTCTCCAATCTGATTTTAAAGTATATAATCCCAATTTCATGAAAGGAGAACACGATGAGTTTTACCACCGCTGACATTAAAAACGTAGCTATCATTGGGCACAGCGGCACTGGGAAAACCACCTTATTAGAACAAATTTTGTATAATGGTGGTGTCATTCCCAAAGCCGAGACAATTGATACGGGCAAAACAGTAAGTGATTATACGGATGAAGAGATTGAAAGGCAAATTTCAATTCACACAGCACTTGCTCATGTTGAATGGAACGACCATGAATTGAACCTTATGGATACCCCAGGCATCGCAGATTTTGTGGGAGAAGTTGTTGCAACCCTGCGAGCAGCTGAATCAGCTTTAATGGTAGTAGGAGCACGTTCTGGTGTTCAGATTGAAACAATAAAGCTATGGAGACGTCTGGATAACAGAAAGATGCCCCGTACAGTGTTTATCAACAGGCTGGATGTTGACAGGGCCAGCTTTGACACAACCTTCAGCGACTTAAACGAGAAGTTCGATAAAACCTTTGTTCCGGTGACAATTCCAATTGGGAGCGGTGCCGATTTCAAAGGGGTGGTAAATCTTATTGAAAACAAAGCATATCTAGTTCATGACAAGGTTGCCAAGGATCAACCAAGTGAAATACCTGCTGATATGATGGAACAGGTTCAAGAGTATCGGTTAACCATGATCGAGTCTGCCGCTGAAGGCGATGATGAGCTTATGGAAAAGTACTTTGAAGAGGGAACGCTTACTGAAGATGAAATACGCAGAGGATTGTTGGAAGGCCTCAGAGAAAATAAGATAGTACCGGTACTCTGTGGAAGTGCTGAGCTGAACAACGGAGTGACTTCACTTCTCAATTTTCTGATAAACAACGCCCCTTCACCAGCAACCTATAAAGAATTGGCCTTTGATAAAGAGGAAAATGAACTTGAATTGCCCTTTAGTCCGGATGAACCCTTTTGCAGTATTGTATTTAAGACAAGTATTGACCAGTTTTCCGGTAAACTCTCCTTTATAAAGGTGATTGACGGTGTATTGTCGGCTGATACGGAAACTATAAATTATCGGGAAGATAAGAAGGAAAAAATTTCAAAAGTGTTTAAAGCCAACGGGCGAAAACTTAATGAGGTAAAAGAGCTGGTAGCCGGAGACATCGGAGTGATTACAAAGGTAGAATCGCTTCATACTAATGATACCCTCTGTTCTCCCGAGCGGCGAATCCGACTAAAACCCTTAGCCCTTCCCAATCCAGTATATGCACTTACAGTAATCGCCGCCGACAGAAATTCTGAAGATAAGCTGAACGATTTTCTCCACCGTATTACCGAAGAAGATCTCACTTTCAATGTTTCTTTCAATGCGGAAACGAAGGAAAGTGTAATTTCCGGCATGGGGGAGCTGCATATCAATATGATCCTTAACCGTATCAAAGAGAAACAGAAACTCGATATCAATACAAAGACTCCCAGAGTTGCCTACCGAGAGACAATTACCAAAGCTGCGAGCGCCGAATACACTCATAAGAAGCAGACCGGTGGTCACGGACAGTTTGGCCGGGTTGTAATAGAAATTCGACCCCTTGAACGGGGAGAACAGTTTAGTTTTGATAATGCAATCCGCGGGCAGGCCGTTTCAAAGGGATATATGCCCGGTATCGAGAAAGGCCTGCGCGAGGGAATGGAAGAAGGATACATGGCCGGCTACCCTCTGGTTGACATTGGTGCGACCATTGTCGACGGAAAAGAGCACCCAGTGGACAGTTCAGAGATGGCATTCAAACAAGCCGGAAAAGGCGCCCTTAAGGAGGCTCTTGGAAAGGCCGAACCTGTGCTGCTTGAACCGATGATGAACCTGCGGGTTTTTGTGGACAACCAATACCTTGGTGATATACTGTCCGATCTAAGTTCAAAACGGGGACGAGTACACGGCCAGGAGGATCTTGGCGGTGGTATTATGCAGGTAAATGCGGAGGTACCTCAGGCTGAGATGCTGCGCTATGCAATTGACTTACGTTCACTCACTTCAGGTACTGGGTCTTTCGAACTTGAGTTTGATCACTACGAAGCTGTACGGGGGAAGATTGCTGAAGAGATAATTGCAAAATCAAAGGAAGAATCAAAAGACGGGGAATAATAAAATCCGGCTGATAGCAGATGCCGAATGTGTATCTGTTAAATTGAATTTAAAAAGGGGCTGTCTCATAAGCAGGCAGCCCCTTTTTTATAGTTCTTATTTTCGGTCCTTTATCGGTATGTAGGTCATCGCATCCTTTCGAATATGTTTGTAGGCAGGACGGAGTATCCGTCGGCCGTTGATAATTTCTTCGATTCTATGGGAGGTCCAACCAGCGATACGGGCAACAGCAAAAATTGGAGTAAACAGATCTTCCGGTATATCGAGCATGTGGTACACAAAACCGGAATAGAAATCCACATTGGCGGAAACCACCTTATCGGAGTTTTTGACCCGCATGAAGATAGAAGGGCTAAGCCGCTCTACCTTGTCATACAAATCTAATTCTCGAGTATAGCCCTTCTCCTTCGCCAGGTCCTTCGCCTTGCCCTTCAGTAACACGGCCCGGGGATCGGATAAAGTATACACCGCATGCCCCATGCCGTAGATAAGCCCCTTCTGGTCAAAAGCCTCTTTGCGCAGTATCTGTTCGATGTAGGCCGCTACTTCCTCTTCATCTTCCCACTCTTTCACATTCTGCTTTATGTCGTCCATCATCTGGCGAACTTTGAGGGCGGCTCCACCATGCTTAGTTCCCTTGAGCGAGCCGACGGCAGAGGCTACCGTACTGTAGGTATCGGTGTCGGAGGACGACACAACATGGATTGAAAAGGCGGAATTGTTTCCTCCTCCATGTTCAGCGTGCAGTACCAACGAAAGGTCAAGCAGCTCGGCTTCGAGGTCTGTATAAGAGGCATCGGGACGAATAAGACGCAGAATGTTTTCTGCGGTACTTAGCTCAGGATCGGGAGTATGAATATACAGTGTCTTATTCTCATGGTAATGCTGGGCCGCTTGATACCCGTACGCTACAAAAGTTGGAAAACGGGCAATAAGCTCAATTGATTGGCGCAACACATTTTCAATTGAGTTATCTTCAGGGTTCTTATCGTACGAATACGAGGCCAGTACGCTGCGGGCCAACTTATTCATTATGTTTGAACTCGGTGCGGTAAGGATCATATCCTCGGTAAAACCAGGCGGCAGGTTACGTTTTTCGCCGAGAAGCTTTTTGAAGGATTCCAGCTCGTCCTTAGTCGGGAGTTGTCCAAACAGAAGAAGATACACGGTCTCTTCAAAACCAAAACGTTTTTCACTCTGCATACCAGAGACGAGGTCTTTTAACTCTATCCCGCGGTATCGCAAACGGCCCTCTACCGGCACCCTCTCTTTTTCATCTACAATATATCCGTGTACATCGCCAATTTGCGTGAGCCCTACCAGTACACCGGTGCCGTCGTTGTTGCGCAAACCACGCTTTACTTCGTACCTTGTATAATAAACCGGGTCGATCTGGTTATTTTTTTCCACTAGATCCGAATACTTATTTAGATCAATCCACTTACCTTCTTTCATCTCGGCACCCTCCTCATAATTCTGTATATTATTGCATTATCATTACATATTATTTATAAATATTCAACAATTTACACTTTTCTTATTCCCATCCAGGATTTTTTCCGCCCACACTTCCCTGATTTGGTGCTGCTTGGCTTCTCCCTTCCGTTCAAAGCTGGTTTTTGGCCGCCAATCAATATTGGAGGCAAAACCATTAAAGGGGTTCAAGAGCAGAGGCTCTTTTGAA
The DNA here is from genome assembly GCA_041686355.1 of Spirochaetaceae bacterium. Lineage (GTDB taxonomy): Bacteria > Spirochaetota > Spirochaetia > DSM-16054 > Sediminispirochaetaceae > DSBN01. The sequence goes on along the minus strand of JAWLDZ010000006.1, from coordinate 14,090 downwards.
ACTACCTCCAGCATTTGCTCGGCGTACTCCTCCCAATCTGTGGCTGCATAAAGATATCCGCCGGCGCACAAACGCAAAGTTAATTTGTGAACGAACTCAAGCTGCAGCAGACGTCGTTTATGGTGTTTTTTCTTAGGCCACGGGTCAGGAAAAAATACATGAAAACCTGCCACTGAATTCTGCGGGATCATCCGTTCCAGTACATCGACAGCATCAGCTTGTAGTATTCTTAAATTCTTTATTTGACGTTTATGGATTTCATCCAGCACCTTGCCAACTCCGGGGGTATGCACCTCAATTCCTAAAAAATTATAATTAGAAAATTTGTGCGCTAATTCGATGGTTGCATGTCCCATCCCGAAGCCTATTTCAATAATTACAGGATTGCTATTGTGGAAAAGGTCCCCATAGTCCACAGGCGTGTCTGTAAGCTCAATACAGTAGTTATTACGGTAATGGGTTAGGGCGTGCTCTTGGGCTGCACTCAGCCGGCCGTTGCGCCTTACAAAACTGCGAATTTTACGCTGATATTCACTCATAATTAAAGGCATCTTATGAGAAAGAAACAACTATTGCAAGTGAGCTTCAATGTATTCACGTATCTCATTTTGTGTTTCTAAGGCAAGCAACTTTTCTGCATGCTGGGCAGCTTCCTTTTTATCTAAGCCACTAATATGGCTGCGGACTTCTTCTATCATTCGCGGGTCTACACTGTAATTGGCTATTCCAATTCCAATAAAAAAAGTAAGCATGGCCGGCTCTGCGACGGCATCGCCGCATACCGATATGAGGCAGCCTTCAGTTTTTCCTGCCTCGGCTATACGTTTGAAGGCCCGCAACACTGCTGGATGCTGCACAGAATATAAATCGGCAACATTCTCGTTCGTTCTATCAACCCCAAGTATATACTGTACTAAATCGTTCGATCCTATACTCAGAAAATCGGCCTTTCTTGCCAATTGATGTATCATGGTAACTGCTGAGGGCAGTTCAATCATCGCACCAAAAGAAGGAGCAGAGTTATGTTTCAATTTTTCCTGGGCCAACTCCTGAATTGCCTGCTCAGTAATATCGCGGGCTTTTATAAAATCTTCGACTCCCGAAATTAACGGAAACATGACATGTAAATCAGTTTGAGCGCTAGCCCGAAGTAATGCACGCAGTTGAGTCTTAAGTATGTCAATGTGTTTAAAGGAATAACGTATTGCCCTCAATCCCATAAAAGGATTTGCCTCTTGACCGATGTTGGCTACAGAGAGCATTTTATCACCCCCGATATCGAGGGTCCGAAAATATACAGGATCCATTTCATTGATAAGTTTTTTATAAATAACAACCTGTTCCTCTTCCGGTGGAAAATCGTTTCGAACAAGATACAAATACTCACTACGATACAGACCTACTCCACTGGTACCTGCGCGACGGGCGGATTTTGCATCACTCAAAAGATTGATATTTGCTAAGAGCTCAATTGCGGCACCATCAAAGGTGGTGCAACTGGTAGCTGGATTTTCAATTTTCGCTCTCTTTTTATTCTGCGAACTCATCTCTTTTTCAAGGGCTACATAACGATCAATGAGTTCGTCATCCGGTTCGACAATTAATGTGCCCTGATAGGCATCGAGAATAAGAAACTTACCATTCACATGTTGATAGAACTCATTCTCAGCAAGCAGCACGGTGGGAACTTCTAATGAACGGGCAAGAATAGAAATATGGCTTGTTTCTCCAGACCCATACACTACGAATCCCTCGGTATTCTGTGCCGCCAGCTTCACGATTTCAGACGGCAGCAGGTTAGGCCCGATAACTATCTGCCCTGAGTAGTCTCCATCTTCAACGTCGTGGCCGGCCAGATTCCTTAACAAACGATGGCCGAGATCTTTTACATCGTGAATTTTATCCTGGGTATTCTCATTTTGTGAATTGAGAAAAAGATTGACATATTCATTTACAACCTTTGCTACGGCTTCTGCAGCCGGTAAACCATCGCGTATGTGTCGGCGCATACTCCCCGAGAAATCTTCGTCGCTTAACATAAGCAGGTGTGAACCAAAAATAAGAGAACCGGCCTCAGAGAGCTTTTCATCTAAGTGAGCTTGGATCTCTTTCAGCTGGTCTGTGGTTTTTTTTAGGGCAGAATCAAAATCCTCTTCGCTTTCAAGATACTCATCTTCACCCACATGAATCAAAAGACTGTTATCATCACTGCCGCTTACCACAATCGCCTGGCCCATGGCTATCCCGGAGGATGTTGGACGGCCGCGATAGAATTTCTGATTGTTTTCTGTATGCTGTGGAGTATCCTGCTGTTTACTGGTGTTCCGCAGCTCAATCAACATGCGGGCATGTTCAAGAAAGGTTGCAAGCTGGCTGGCGATTGCAGATAAGGTCCGAATATCGTGCTTATTGTAATAATCCGGGCGGGAGTCTTCTAATACAATTACACCCAATTTTTTTGATGATTGGATAATGGGAACTGCAAGAAAACTTTCGTATTTTTCTTCAAAAATTCCCTGAACATATTTGAAATGGGGATCCTCGGACCCGCGGGGAACACAAATGGGTTTTAACTCTTTTAAAGAAGTGCCGGTGATTCCCTCTCCGATATTCAGCCGCAGTTTCCCAATCATATCAGTATTCAAGCCGACTGTTGCCCGTAAAACTAAGTTTTGGGAAATTCCCTCTAAAAGAAAAATTGAACAGGCTTCAGTTTGCATATGCTTAGAAATAATTTTTACGGTAAGATGCAGCAAGCCCTGAATATTGGTACTTTTTTGAAAAAGACTGGTCAGCTCTCCGACATTGCACAGCAAATCAAATGTTTTTTTTCGCATCCCCGTCCCCTCTTTTGCACCCATTATAGCAGAGTCTGTAATTTTTCTCTAATAAATTCCGACTTCTCCTTTAGGCCAATAGCCTCGGTATTCATCATGAGAATATTTGGGTTTTGAGAATCAAGGGACACACTCCCGCCGCTTTCAGATATCAGCCGTAATACCTTGTCCACAGCAATAATTGAAACTTTCCCAAATTCAACGTATACCTTACCGCGCCGCTCCCGGAGCGAGCGAATGTATAATTTCTTACATATAACCCGCAGTTCTGCAATAGACAACAGGCTCTGTACTTCGTCCGGCATAGGTCCGAAGCGGTCGGTTAGCTCTCCATATACCCTTTCTAAGTCGGTATCGGTTTCGATGGAAGCAATCATTTTGTAGATTTCCATCTTCTCAGTAACGTTTTTAATGTAGGTATCAGGAATATACCCGGAATAGTCAAGTTCCAAATATACTTCAGGGGCTTCTTCTTTTTCTTCCCCGACACTCAGTTCGGCAACCGCTTCATCCAGCAATCTAAGATACATATCAAAGCCTACTGAGAGTATTTCACCGTGCTGCTGTCGTCCGAGCAGGTTACCGGCACCCCGCACTTCAAGGTCCTTCATGGCAACCTTAAAACCTGATCCAAGATCAGTATAATCACTGATAATTTGCAGACGCTTCATGGCGATTTCGGACAGTGCCCCCCGCTCAGGGAAGAGGAGATACGCATAGGCGGTACGATCCGAGCGCCCTACCCTCCCTCGAAGCTGGTAGAGCTGGCTAATTCCGTACATATCGGCCCTATCAATGATAATAGTATTTACATTTGGTATATCAATGCCGTTTTCTATTATGGTGGTGGCAACCAAAACTTGAAAAGAGCCGTGCACAAACCGGTGCATTTTATCTTCCAGCTGAATGCTGGTCATCTGACCATGGGCCGTCTCTATAAGCACCTCCGGTAACAGTTTTTCAAGAAACAGACGAACCTGGTTCAGGGTTTCTACCCGATTATGGAGGTAGAAGATTTGTCCCCCCCGATTAACTTCATAACGAATTGCCTCGCTGATGAGTTCCTCGTTAAACTCTTCTACATGGGTTTCAATCGGGCGTCTGTCCATTGGCGGGGTGGCAATCAGAGACATATCACGAATCTTAAGAAGAGACATATGCAAGGTTCTGGGGATTGGAGTAGCGGACAGAGTAAGGGCGTCTATGGAAGCTCGAAGCTCCTTCAACCTCTCCTTGGCTTTGACTCCAAACCGCTGTTCTTCATCGACCACCAACAATCCCAGCGACTTAAACTGCACATCCTTTTGTAAGATGCGATGGGTGCCAATGAGTACATCCACACTTCCATTATGAGCCCGTTGGAGAACTTTTTTCTGTTCGCTTTTTTGTACAAACCGTGAAATCATGTCTATTTTTACCGGATAGCGCTTAAAACGTTCCTGGAAATTCTCATAATGCTGCTCAGCCAGGATAGTAGTAGGCGCCAGGAAAGCGACCTGCTTTCCGGAAACAACCGCTTTAAAGGCCGCCCGCATGGCTACTTCAGTTTTACCGTATCCCACATCACCGCAGACCAAACGGTCCATGGGGGCCGGTTTTTCCATATCCGCTTTTACATCTTCAATTGCCCGCAGCTGGTCTTCGGTCTCTTCGTAGGGGAATTCCGCTTCAAACTCAATCTGCCAATCGGTATCCGCTGGAAAAGCGAAGCCTGTCGCACTTCTGCGCTTTGCGTACAGCGAAATCAGATGTTCTGCCAGATCTTCAACTGACTTTTTTACCCGGTCCTTTCTCCGCTCCCAAGATTTTCCGCCAAGGGTATCTAAGCGGGGAGCGCGCCCTTCCTGACCAATATACCGCTGTATCAGGTTCACCTGTTCAATGGGTATGAAAACCGTTTCCTCTCCGGCGTATTCAAGCTGAATATAGTCGCGTTCCGTACCGGCCGCCTTTATTCGGTCTACCCCTTTGAATTTACCGATTCCATAATTCACATGAACCACAAAATCCCCGGGGTTAAGCTCTACAAAGGTGTCAATCACCGCGGTCTT
>JAWLDZ010000006.1:0-9102 GCA_041686355.1 Spirochaetaceae bacterium | reverse complement strand
TGCTCATTCCCCGGTAAAAACAGATCCAATACCTCGCCACGCAGTGCAAACTCTCCGGCCACGGTCACCTTTGGTACCCGTAGGTACCTGTAGCTTTGGAGGGTCTCTGTAAGCTGCACAGGGTCGAACTCCTGCCCGACCTTCAATGTGAGCAGTTTGGAACGAATAAACTGTGGGGGCGGCAATGGTGTCAGGAAGGCCCGCAGTGATGCTACTGCTATAAATGGTTCTCCGGAAATCATCTGGACCAGTTGGCCCATTCTTTTGCCGGCAATATTAAGCTGTGTCTGTTTTGCCCCATAGGGTACACTGCTCCACCAGGGAAACTGGTAAGCCCTATCGGTGAACATCGACAAATCACGAACTAGGGTTTCTGCTTCCTGCTCTGTAGGTGTAACAATTAAAAACGGGCTTTCTGAATAACGAAATAAACGCTCTACTACTAATGCAAAAAAGAAACCTTCCGTGCCCTCGACGGTTAAGGAGAACTCCTTTTGTCGAAAATTCCGTAAAAGTTCTATAAAAGGGTTATATGTATCAAGTCGCTTATTCAGTTTATTTTGGAATAATGTTATCATTTTTTTGTACCGAAGATAGTAATGAGTATGGGAGAACTAACGTGAAACGAAGGTTATTCATTTATCTATTTACTTTTATGAGCTTGTCACCTCTATTGGCTGCCACAGATGCACAGGGAGTCGGCCTCCGTATTGAGGAGACTGAAAAGCAAATTTATACACCGAACACGCCGGTTGAACTGCAGGTAAGTGTTCGCAACGAATCACCCGAGCCGTTTTTATTTGAACTTGCAGAGAATAAGCTTTTCAACTTATCTTTGCAGGTAACAAATCTATACAACGAGACCTTACCTGCCTCTGAAAAGTATATCAGAGAGAAGAGTTCCAATCAACAAGTCTATTATCGAGAGATACGTTTGCTGCCGGGCGAAAAGTTTTCCTTTTATGTTGAAGCGTCGGAGTATGTAAAGATGGATTCTCCCGGGATATACTTTTTTAAGGCCGAGTTCTCCCCACACCTCGAGAATAGTAGTTCCCTGGAGTCCAATACGCTTACCCTTCACGTCCAGCCATCTCTTGAACCTGACAGTGAGTATCGCAGTGATATTGTAGATACAACCCGCCAAGTTCTTCAAAAACATCAGCTGCCCCCGGACCGGGTTGTAGAATATATGTTAAATGCCCGTCAGAATGATGAATGGGAAAAGTTTTTTCTCTATCTTGATGTGGAACAGTTGATGCTGCAGAACTCCCTTAAAAAGGCTACCTATAGACGCAGTTCTGAGCGTGAACGGATACGAATGGTGGAAGAGTATAATGAGTTATTGAAGAACGAAATGGTTGATACCGATATCCTTATCAAACCGACTGATTATGAGGTATTAAAAACTGAATATACCCCTGAAGAGGCAAGCGTGCTTGTCGATCAGGAGTTCAAATACCCTAACTTCACAGAGAAGCGCCGTTATGTGTACTATTTACACCGTCCCGAAGAGTACTGGGTCATTTATAACTATCAGGTATTAGGTCAGGGAAAACAAGAATGAAGACAGTTTTAGTAATAGAAGACCAGGATACAAGCGAACGAATTACTCGGCATCTAACTCCTCTTGGTTTTGATTTCATTCATTATCTTAATCCAGTAAAGGCCCTTGATAATATCGATGAAATAAATCCTGACTTGGTTATTTTTAGTGCTGAAGATTTCCCACGCCATTGGAAACCCTTTATACGTCTTTTGCGAGGAAAGCAAGATAAGGAGGAATCTGTATTCATTCTGCTTACCGGTGAGAATTTCAGTACTGAAGAGGCCTCCAAGGCTTCTGTCTTGGAAGTAAATGGAATGGTTAATTCACAGCTTGAGGATGAAGCTATACAGCATCTACAGGATATTTTTGCCCGTTACAACTTCTTATCTGAACCGCGGTCCGATAAACGATACCCAGGTACCTGGACTGAGGGGTTGGACTTTGCATTTACACATCCCAGAACCTTCGCGCTCATTACCGGAGCGATTACCGATATCTCCCTGGGTGGGCTGAACTTTAACCCAGATATGCCTCAAGCTACAGCAGATATTATGGAGGGAGAAGAAGTAAAGGCCTGCAGCTTGAGTATAGGCGATAAAATTTTTCAAGTTGATATAAAAGTTATTCGAAATAGCCGCCAAATTGCTATTCAATTTATTAAAATAGATGACCCTTGCCATACTGCTCTTATGGAGTACCTAAACGAGACAAGATATCGTCAAACCGGTTAAATCCCCCTTGCGCTTCCCCTTCCTGTATTGTAATACTAGAAGTATCGAAAGGAGGTAGTAGTATGAGTATTCGCAAATATCTTGAAACTCAGCCTTTGTATGAACTAGTTAAATACGATCGACGTCCTGATTTAATCTCCGAGGCGATCTCCTTCACTGGGGCACTACGCAAACACCCCTACGACGAATCAAAAATTTTACTGATAACCGAGCCCTTTAGTTCGGATACGGAGTTTTTTGAGTTTCAGGCTGATGATATTGTGTACTATGAGGAGCGTCCGAATATATCTACCGTATCCGGAGAAAGCCTGTTTATTGTTCAGATATGGGTACGAAAAGGCAGTCTTGGTATTCAGTACCATCCCTTTGAAGTCTCAGATGAGCTACGTTTCTTAAAGGATAGTGAAATTCTTCATCAGGTTATGTCTGAGAAGGAAAATATGAATGTATGAGTTATACTTATACCAAAGATTCTAAACTGCACTGTGTACTCTGTCCTCATCACTGCACACTTGTAGAGGGTGAACGGGGCATCTGCATGGTGCGGGAAAACCGTCACGGTGAACTACACCTCCCCTTTTACGGGGTTCTTTCGGCCGTATCCAACGATCCTATAGAGAAAAAACCTCTATATCATTTTTATCCGGGGAGCTTTATCTTTTCTGTAGGCTTCTACGGCTGTTCCTTTCGCTGTCCCTTTTGTCAGAACTATAGAATAGCTCAATCCACCAATGTGCTTGATGCACGCAGTACCCAGCCCGCAGAGTTAGTGGACAAGGCCCTCCGGCAAGGCGCGCTGGCAATCGCCTACACCTATTCGGAGCCTCTGGTTCACTTCGAATGGATGCTTGAAACGGCTAAGTATGCACGCAGCAAGGGCTTGAAAAATATTTTAGTCTCTAACGGATATGTGAATCCACAACCCGCAGAGGAACTGCTCGAAGTAATTGATGCTGCAAACATCGACCTAAAATCATTCCGTTCTGAGTTTTACGAGGATATTGTAGGAGGCAAGCTGGAGCCGGTTTTGGCCTTTATTAAAAAGGCCTCTCAAAAGATACACTTAGAAGTAACCACCCTGGTAATACCAGGGTATACTGATTCGGAGCAGGAGATAAGCGATATCGCTCGATTTCTGGCAGAACTGGATACCAATATCCCCCTGCACCTTTCCTGTTATTTTCCGGCCTACAGGTTTGACGCTCCCCCAACGGAAGCTGCCACTGTGTTTGCCCTGGCAGAAACAGCAAAGCAGCATCTTAGCTTTGTGTATCCGGGAAATGTCGGCCTGAGTGAGGTAAACAGCTATTGTTCAGCCTGCGGCAATACCCTTATTCGACGTACGGGCTATCGGGTAGAAATGCCCGGGATAAAGGGACAGGCCTGCGCTGAATGCGGCCGGACTGTCCCCTTTCCGGTGAAGTAAATGTAGAATTTTTCAGTGCCAGAATAGTTGACATAAAATAATCTATTATGTATAGTACGTCTCATTACGGTCCCCTGTAGCTCAGCTGGTAGAGCGGATGACTGTTAATCATCAAGTCGTTGGTTCGAGTCCAACCGGGGGAGCTTTTTACACGACATCGAATAAAATCGGTGTCGTTTTTTGTTTTTCTAATTCAGATATTCAATATTTGAAACCCCGTGTACACGTAAGCTGTTTTGGGCAACATTTCCCCTCACTTTAATATTGGCCGCACCGTTTACATCGCCCGTAAGGGCTCCCCCATTCATCGTAACATCAAGATCAACCGCGCCGTTGCCCTTGATATGAATATCCTCGGCTGACAGATCCCTAAAATCTCCTTGAATGCCCCCACTAAGCTGGAGTGAGAGCTTTTCATACCTGCAATCTTCGGCCTTGATTTGTACTCCACCGCCGCCGGCAATGGTCAACGTCTCGCCCGTAAAACCATGTACTCCTGCACTCAGGCCCCCCTCTGAACGCAGTTCCGCCAGCTCGGGCATCTGTACCACCGCTTTGAAGTGGGCTCCCCTAAAATCGATCAAGCCGGTGGTCTCCAAGCTAAGAACTTCTCCGTTTTTGTCAATTTTCACATGGTTTTGAAGCTCCTCTGGAAAAGTGATGCTTACCCGATAGGTATTGCCGGACTGTAAAGTAAGATTCCATCCGCCAATAACCTGTAACCGGGAGAAATCCTCCATATCGTACTCCTGGCTTATCCTTTTCCCATCGAAGGCCCTATCGATAGCCGAAAAATTGCCTCCGGCTTCCGCAGCCCTATCTACCAGAACTCTCATAGAAATGATCGAAATTACTGCAAGTACTACGAGGGCACTTACTGCTGCAAACAGAATCTTATTACTGGTTTTCACCCTTCTCCTCCTTTTTCTTATATGTTATGTACTTCTGTTCTACTTCCCCCATATCCATTCCTAATAACTGTAAGGTTCTAAAAAAATAGGGAAGCTCTTTCTCTATAAACTCGGTTCGCTTAATCAGTTTTGCCTGTTCTTTGCCATCCTCGCTCACAAAATAACCAATACCGCGCTGGTTATAAATTACCCCCTGCTCTTGTAAGTAACTGTACGAGCGTACCACCGTGTTCGGATTAACCTCTAACTCAATGGCCATTTCCCGCACCGAAGGGATGCGCTCTTCGGGCTTCCACTTATTCTGCAGAATATTCTCGATGATGCGATCGACTATTTGGGCGTAAATCGGTTTATCTTTTTCAAACTGCATCTTTTACTTGCACCTCACGAAAACGGATATAAGTGATAAGCCAGGCCACCGGTGCAAGCAAGCCCCAGTAAAACACATTCCGTATGACCATAAGTACTTTGATACTGTCTTGAAACCTGAAGGGCATATCCTCAAACATAGGACCGATCAGCTCGGCGTTATCTATCATAAACATTCCGCTAAAATAGGGGTCGAAGACAACTCGCACCAGCACGGCCATCAGAATAGAGAAAATTACGCCAGCCGCAAACAGGGTTAACAACGTTTTAAATAGCTGGGCTTTTCGAAAATATATTGCACCAACCAGAAAAATTGACTGTACTACAAGGTAATTGGCAATTATCAGCCAAAACCGACTCTGAAAAGGATTAAACAGATAATGATGTTGTCCTGCCATTAATTCAGTAATACCGGCCGACAGATAGCTGTAGGCGCTGTACCAGAGCAGGGTTAGCAGAATCCAGCCTATGTTCGAAATGAGTATTCTACTCACCGTTTTTTCCAGGGGAGAGGCCGGGAGCATCAGATAGGCTTGCGCACTCTCGCGTTGATGAACCTCCTTGAAAATACCGCTGGTTACAATAAACCCGCCAATAAACAGAATCGTTGAGAATGTACTTAAATGATGTCCAATTTCTGGTTGTCCCTGAAATAGAGTAAAGTTGAGCACATCAAAAGTGATGAGGACGGCAGCTAATGCACCTATAATAATCAATACGTTTTTGTAGCCGCTGGTGATGTCACGACGCAGAAGCAGCTCTATTCGTTTCAACGAAAACCTTTCTTCTTTGAATTGCATTCTAGTTATCCTCCTTAAACACACTATTCACCGCATCGGGATTCTCGATTACCGCATTAAAGAGGGTTTCCATGTCGATAACCGATTCATCTGCCTCAGTTTTTTCAGTAACGATGCGAAAGCCTCCGAGTTCTTCCTGAGAAAAAAGTACCGGCTTGCCGGGGGGCAGCTCTGTTACTTTTTCTATGCTCAACCGCTTTGAAATTTCTGAATACTCACGCTGGAATATGATTCTGGCATCATCGATGATGATAACCGGATCAATCAACAGTTCCATATCCCGTACCTGGTGGGTGGATATAAGAAACATGCGCTCCTCGTTTACCGAAGCGGCCACTACCCGTCTAAATTGACTCTTGGAAGGAATATCCAATCCGTTGGTAGGTTCATCCAAAATGCACAGAGCGGCATTGCTGGCAAGCCCAAAGGCCAGGAGAAACTTCTTTTTCTGGCCGTAGGACAGGGCCGAAAGCTTATGTTGGGCATCGATTTGAAACTCTTTTAGATGCTGTAAAAATTGTTGACCGTCGAATTTTGGATAAAACGGTGCGTATAATGCCTGATACTGCAAGGCGCTCAAGGCCGGCAGGTAAAACTCTTCAGGCAAAAAGAAAATATCCGAAAGAAGCTCAGGACTGCGGGCGCTTGGTTCATGCCCGATTACCTCTACCCGCCCTTCACGGGAATATAAAAGCCCGGAAAGAATGCGCAAAAGAGTGGTTTTCCCTGCCCCGTTTTTTCCTAATAAGCCGTAGATATTTCCCATCTGCAGCTGCATGTCTAAATTTTTGAACAAAGAATGTTTTTGATCGTAGGAAAAGGTCAGCTGATTCACCTTAATTGCTTGATCATTCATATATACCTCCATATTAGTGTACTACCAAACTATAACACTAATAAGCTAACACTATCCTGAATAAACGTCAACACTTTATTGCACTTTCTTTGACTAATCTGTAGTATTGGACTTCATTATGGGATCGATATTTGTTTCGGTAGTACATACCATGCTTCAGATAATAGTTATCATGGGCTTTGGGTTTTTTCTTCGAAAGAAAAACATACTGCCGCAGAAGTTTTTTGCATATATCAGCACCTTTCTCATCAAGGGTACTCTGCCGATTTACCTGTTCAGTAAGGTGATAGAAACCGACAGAGAGGCTCTGTCCGGCAGCTGGCTCTTTCCGATTGCAGCAGTAGTGATAGTAGTGGGGGCTGTGTTGCTCTCTTTCCTCATGTTTTCCCTGCTTCCCTTTAAGGGAAAAGAGAAACGAGCAGGCCTGGCTATGTCTACTTTTGGAAATTCAGCCTACATTCCCCTTACGCTGATAGAAATCTTTCCTCTTACAGTACCGCTGCTGATTGAAAAATATGGAACGGCAGTTCCGGCTTTGTATGTAGGCACCTACGTGCTTGTCTTCAGCCCCCTCTTATGGACCTTTGGACACTACCTTATTACCGGTAAGAGCAATTTTTCGATTCGCAATATTGTAAGCCCTCCCTTTATCGGAATTATGCTTGGATTTGCGGCGATCCTGCTGCACCTCAACACTCCCATTATGAATGAGGAGTTTTTCATTCATCACCTTTACCTGGGTTTACGCCGTATAGGTTCAACCACTTTTCCTTTGATATTAGTGGTACTGGGTGCTATGATTGCGAATCTGAATTTACATGTCGAGGGAAAATGGCGTCTTACCCAGATGGCATTGGGAGTGTTTTCCGTTCGGTTTGTGCTGCTGCCCGCCTTCTTTTATCTTTTGTATTTTACGGTTTTACGTCATTTAGATTTTATTACTCCGGTTCATATCTGGGTTTTATTCTTAGAAACCCATTTGCCCCCGGCCTCTAACCTGTCCATTATGGTCTCCGAGGCTGGTGTAAACCAAGGTTTCACCGCTTTCTCTCTTTTGATCACTTATCTCGGTTTTTTGATTATATTTCCAGTACATATGTTTCTTTTTCTGCAGCTCGTGGGCTGAGTTGCATCTGAAGTGCTTATCCATTAGGCTGAATACTGTGACATTGATAACGAAATGGAGGCCGTCATGAAACCAAAGGTATATGTGACTCGTATGGTTCCCCAGGCGGGGATCGATCTGCTGAGGGAAGAGTGTGAGGTTGAGGTGAATCCGGAAGACCGCCCGCTTACCCGGGAAGAATTACTGTACAAAATAAAAGAAAAGGACGGGGTGCTGTGCCTGTTAACGGACCGCATTGACGCGGAAGTTTACGATACGGTGCCTGAGATCAAGGGCTTTGCAAATTACGCAGTTGGATACGACAACATAGATGTTGAGGAAGCAACACGGAGGGGGATTCCAATCTCAAACACCCCTGACGTACTAACCGATGCAACTGCCGAAATGGCATGGGCATTGCTGTTTGCCGTTTCGCGGAGGGTCGTAGAGTCCGACAGCCACATGCGAAGCGGTCGGTGGCCCGGATGGGGACCCTTGCAGTTTCTTGGCGGCGATATAAGCGGCAAAACATTGGGAATTGTGGGCGCCGGCCGAATAGGAACAGCCATGGCCTTAAAATCGGGCGGTTTTACTATGGAAGTCCTCTATTATGATACCCAGAGCAACCCGAAATTAGAGAGCAGCTTGAATGCGCGGAGGGTGGAACTGTCCGAACTGCTTGCAAAATCGGATTTTGTGAGTGTGCATACTCCCCTTCTCGAAGAGACCCGCCACCTGTTTACGTTGGATACTTTTAAGCAGATGAAGCCCACCGCATATCTGATCAACACCTCCCGTGGGCCCGTAATCAAAGAGGCCGACCTGTATACTGCCTTACAGGAAGAGTATATTGCCGGGGCCGGGATTGATGTGTACGAGAACGAGCCAAAACTGACCGCCGGATTAGAACAACTGAAAAATATAGTTATTACTCCCCATACCGCTTCTGCCACAGTAGGAGCCCGTACTGACATGGCCACCAAGGCAGCCCGTAATTTACTTGCAATGGTAAAGAGCCAAAGGGCTCCCGACTGCGTAAACCCGGAGGTGTATTAATAAGAATTGCTCTTGCTACAGTTTTGAAGCTATGGTATAACTTTTAGTGTAACATTATGTGTAACGATAGAGGGGCGATTAACTCAGTGGGAGAGTGCTACCTTCACACGGTAGAAGTCACTGGTTCAAATCCAGTATCGCCCAGTGTTTTAGACTTACCTTTTTAAGTTGCCCCAGTATCTGTTGTTATAATAGATGTCAAATCCACATTTATTCAAATGCACACGCTTGCATAGAACCTTTTAATCCTCTATTCTTAACTACAATGGAACGTTATTTTTCCCCGCAAGAAGATCCAAATG
>JAWLDZ010000005.1:45429-71212 GCA_041686355.1 Spirochaetaceae bacterium | reverse complement strand
GAGCTGAGAGGGCTGAGGTGTTCTTTCCGCCAACAGAAAAATTATAGGGAGGGTCATTGACCATCAAATCAACGTTGCAGCCATCAACCAAACGCTCTAAATTCTCTTTTTTAGTTGCATCAAGCACCCCTACGCGGTGTCGCCCTTCAGGATCTTCCCACACTTCGCCTGATTTTAAACGGCAATACTGCAATAGCCTCTTTCTTAATTCCGGATTACTGTCAATTCGAGGGAAGGTCTCTGTAGTCATGATCTCACTTTACCTGAAACTTGGGGATGTGCAAACTAAGTTGCGTATCTGTACTAATGTAAAGTCACAGGGAAATTGAGGCTCCTGCAAAGCGTAGGGTAGCAAAATAGTCATCTATCGTCTCTGCCCTCCGAATCATTCGAAAGCTTCCATCATCATGAAGCAGCACCTCCGCTGAGCGCAGTTTACCGTTGTAGTTAAAACCCATTGCATACCCGTGGGCGCCTGCCTCGTGCAGCGCTACTAAATCTCCCTCTTCCAGCTTCGGCAGGGAGCGGTCGACGGCGAACTTGTCATTGTTTTCACAGAGTGATCCCGTCACGTCGTACACATGATCATGAGGCTGATCCTCCTTTCCTGGAACCGAAATATGATGGTAGGCCCCGTAGACCGCCGGGCGCATCAAATTAGCCATGGAGGCATCCAAACCGGCATAATTCTTGTACTTCTTGCTCAGGTGGCGAACTCTGCTTATCAGGTAGCCATTCGGCCCGGTTATAACTCGCCCGCACTCCATGACAATCCGCATGGGATCCAGGCCGGCGGGCTTGAGAATCTCTTCATACAGTTTCTGTACTCCCCGGGACACGTATTCAAGATCAACCGGTTCTTCTTCGGGTTTATAGGGAATGCCGACCCCTCCGCCAAGGTTGATCATCTCAATCCGTACTCCGACCTCTTTCTGTAAATCCACCGCCAGCTGAAAAAGCATACGGGCAGTTTCAATAAAGTAATCGGGATTCAGCTCGTTGGAAGCTACCATGGTGTGAAGGGCAAACTTCTTAACTCCCTTCTCTTTCATAATGCGATAGGCCTCAAAAATTTGTTCATGGGTAAGACCGTATTTTGCCTCGGTCGGTTCCCCGATAATTGCATTACCGGTACGCCTGTCGCCGGGATTGTAACGAAAACAGATAGTATCGGGAATGCCGGCATGCTGTTTCAGATAATCAATATGGGTGATATCATCGAGATTGATTATCGCACACAGATCTTTCGCCCGCTGATACTCTTCAGCGGGAGTATCATTAGAGCTGAACATGATATCTTCTCCGCAGATACCGACTTTATCTGCCATCTCAAGCTCCGGAAGAGAGCTGCAGTCGGAGCCGAAGCCCTCTTCCTTCAATAGTTGCATAATTGACGGGTTAGGGCAGGCCTTCACGGCAAAATAGTTCTTGAAGCCTCCGGGAACCCAGTCGAAGGCCTTGTTCATGTAACGGGCTGTTTCTCGTATAGCCTTTTCATCGTATAGGTGAAAGGGAGTCGGAATTTCTGCAGCGATCTCCTCTAACTTTTCTCGGGAAAAGGGAAATGTCTTATCACTCATGGATTATTCTCTCCTTCAAGGTCAATTTGGTTTATATCTTAAGGTTGTCTGTAATAGTAGTAACTGCCGCTTCAATATCCTCGCGGTGACCGAAAGCGCTCAGCCGGAAGTAGCCTTCGCCCCCCGGGCCGAATCCGACACCAGGAGTACCGATTACACCTGTCTCCTGCAGCAGTTTATCAAAGAACTCCCATGAGCCCAGGTTATTGGGGGCTTTCAGCCAGATGTAGGGGGCGTTGTCTCCGCCGAAGGCTGTCAGGCCGAGAGACTGCATACCCCTTCGGATAATACGGGCGTTTTCCATATAGTATTCTACCAGTTCGCTACTCTCTTTCAGGCCCTGTTCGGTGAAAACCGACAAGGCACCTTCCTGCACAATATTTGAGGCGCCGTTAAAGAAGGTGCTTTGACGACGGTTCCACATGCTGCGGACCTCATCCGGGCGGCTGTCTTCAACGGTAAGAGCGGATGGCACCACCGACCAGCCGAGCCGTACTCCGGTAAAGCCGGCGAACTTGGAAAGGCTGTTAATTTCGATAGCACACTCTTCGGCCCCTTCAACTTCATAAATTGTTTTTGGAAGAGCATCATCCTCAATATATTCTGAGTATGAAGCATCGTAGATAATTACCGCTTTCTGCTCCCGAGCGTAGTCGACGAAGCTCTTAAGCTGAGCATGGGTGGCAACCGCGCCGGTCGGGTTGTTCGGGCTGCAGAGGTATATGATATCCGCCTTCTCGTTCGGTGGAGATGGAATAAAGCCGTTCTCTTCGTTACAGGGCATGTACAGCAGGCCTTTGTAACGCCCCTCTTCAGTGACATGCTCGCCGGTGCGGCCGCTGATGACATTCGAATCGACATAAACGGGGTAGGCCGGATCCTGCACCGCCACTACATTATCAAGTGAAAAAATTGACTGAATATTGCCTGAGTCGGGTTTGGCGCCGTCACTGATAAAAAATTCCTTCGGCTCCAGCTGCACGTTACGCCTCTGATAGTATTCCGCCAGCTTCTCTCGGAGGCGGCTGTCCCCCTGCTCATCCCCATAACCACTGTAGGTCTCGCGCTTTGCCAGTTTATCCACCCCCCGGTGAAGCCCTTCAAGGACCGTGGTCGTGAGGGGTTCGGTGGTGTTTCCGATTCCCAGCTTTCGGATCTTGGTGTTAGGATGTTCCTTTACATATGCTTCGGTTCTGCGTGCGATCTCGGGAAAAAGATAGCCCGCTGCTAATTTTCGGTAGTTGCTGTTAATTCTCGCCATTCATTCTGCTCCTTTATGAGTTGTGGGCCGTGTATTGAGAGAGGGACAATACCCATATTAGTAAGGCCTACACTAGTAAAAACTACATCAGTAAAACCTGCAAGCGGCATTTTTATGTGCTTGCAGGTAATTTCTGCCTGCAGGTAGAGTCTATCCCTGTTGTGTGGGCATAATGCCCGGGGTTCTAATCAGAGCCAAGCTCCTGAGAGCCAAGCTCCAAAATTATTGCGCCTTGGGTGCACCAATTCTATCCAGAATACCTTCTAAAGTCTTATAGTGGGACTCATCGGTAAAACTGCACATAGGAAGTCGGAAGCTCTCTTCACACCATCCGCGCATAGCCATGGCAGTTTTAATGGGAATCGGGTTCGTCTCTAAAAAGAGCGCCTTAAAGAACTCCATCAGGCGGTCTTCTTCTTTCTGTGCCTGGTCAAAATTCCCATCCAACGCGGCATGCACAAAATCAACCATCTGACGGGGGATAAGGTTAGAGGCCACTGAAACTACTCCATCACCGCCAGCCCTTAATAGACTCAAAGTCATATTGTCGTCGCCTGAGAGTACACTAAAGCCGTCAGAACGATTTTGAATGACCTCCTTCATTTGGTCAAGACTGCCGGAGGCTTCCTTTACACCATGTATGTTTTCGCAGTCATTCATAAGCTTGACCAGTGTCGGAGTCTCAACATTTATGCCGGTCCGTCCTTTGATATTGTATACCAGCACTGGTAGATCAACTGCATCTGCAATGGCCTTAAAATGAAGATAAAGGCCCCGCTGAGTAGGTTTGTTGTAATATGGGTTTACCTGCAACAGCGCGTCGGCGCCAGCCTCCTGGGCGTGTTTTGAGAGTCTAATTGCTTCGCTGGTCGCATTACTTCCGGTTCCGGCAATAACCGGCACTCTTCCATTTGCAAATTTTACCGTTAATTCAATAACCTGGTCATGCTCTTCATGTGAAAGAGTGGGGCTCTCACCAGTGGTACCACAGGGAACTAATCCGTCAATTCCGTTTTGAATTTGGTCTTCGATAATGCGTTGAAGTCCTTCTTCATCTACGTTACCTGTTTTGGTAAAAGGGGTTATTATGGCTGTATATACACCTCTAAATGGTCGATTCATACTTCTTCTCCTTGTTTATAAAGTGATCTTATGTACATTCTAACTCATATGTGGTATAATGTCTATATGTTAACATTAAGTTTATATTATAACATAGTGTTTAATAAAATGATCAGGCGGGTAAATAGATGGAATCGGTAAGCAGTATGGTAAAAAAGTTGTTGAAGCAAAAACCGTTCTTATTGGAAGCCTTTGAACGAGGCATTCTTAGCTATGGGAGTTTAGCAGAAGAGTTCAAACCCCTTATTGAACAATCTCTGAATAAAGAAGTGAAGGAATCGGCCATTGTTATGGCCTTGCGGCGGTACGCGGAAGATGTTCAGCGTAACACACCGGTAATACGTGAAAACCGTTTGTCTTGTGAAATTGTAATGAAGACTAATATCTGCGATTTTAATATGCGCAAAACCGAGAATTTACTACCGAGGTTGAAAGAGTTGTACGGAATTGTAAATCTGGGTCGCGGGGATTTTCTTAATGTAACAATTGGAAATGATGAGATCAGCATTGCGGTAAGTGACAAGTATGAAGAGGAAGTACGAGATTTTTTAGGTGATCAGGAAAACCTGGACTTTAGAGACGGCTTGGTCTCTTTAACTCTCATTTTCTCAGGCGACTTTTTACATACCCCCGGGGTTGTGTTTCAGGCTCTCAGGAAATTGGCCTGGGAAAATATTAATGTGTATGAAATTATATCGACCATGACTGAGCTCACTGTAGTGATTGAGCGCTGCGACTCTACCCGGGGATATGAGGCGCTGCAGGAGTTCATTGAACGTCCGATTAAATGGTAGCTCAAGTTAAATGGGTATTCTCTACGTCCTTTTTCAGAGGCCGAGGCTCCACTTTAATTTCTATGGTACCATTGGCATCGGTGTCATGAAGAGCATCAACTATACTGACAATTATATTCTCCATAATCTGATGTACAAATTTATTCGTGGGAACCCTTTTCCCGTTTACTTTAATACTCACTTTGCGTTCCATATTTCCTCCAAAAATTTAATTATACGCTCAGGATCCGTACCCGGTAAAATTAGCTGATTTCCCTTTTCTTCCGTATGCTTAGTGGCGGTATGGACTGTTGTGTGTACCGCCCCGGTTGTAATATAGGCAGTGATTTTTTCTCTTGGAAATTTTGTTTCCGGCAGCTGTTCTACAGAGCTGATTAGTTCAAAGCAGGGTACTTCCGCTAGCATGATTCCCTCTATCAGCAGGATCTCACAGTGCTGAAAATCAGATTGCAGCTGTTCAAGGGATGGGGTTGATTTGAATCTGATAAACCCTCCATGATCCGATAAATAGGCAACCTGTTCTGCTCCGTTTTGGAAGAAAAGATCGGTATCCTTGCCTGCAGTTTCAATGCTGGGGGGTGAATGACCTCGTTTGATAGTCCCGACAATTAGTCCTCGGGCGGTATATAACCTGGTGAGTTGTGTGATGAGATGGGTTTTACCGGTATTTGACCAACCAACGAAAGATGCTGCATACTGCATAATATACAGAACAGTGTAGAGTTTAAGGAGATTTATTGCAATTGTGCGTCGTATAATTATAATCACCGGACCGGTAAACAGTGGGAAGACAAGTCATCTGCACAGGTTAATCGCCAATTATAGACGGGAAGGGTATGCTGTTGGAGGAATAACGGCCGAGGCCCTATATAAAGAGGGGCGTAAAATCGGCTACGACGTATGTGATCTTATTTCCAAAGAGTGCTGTCCATTAGTAAGGAGCTCGGAAACAGCTGCAAAGATGAAGGCGGCGGAAGGCGTTCAGCATGTGGGACGTTTTGTGCTGCTTGAATCGGGCTTGAGCTTCACCCGTCGCTGCATACATGCTGCGTTTGCCGGTGATATAATCTGCCTCGATGAAATTGGTCCTTTAGAAATGGCCGGCAGGGGTCATAGACAGGTGCTGGATACGCTGATTGCGGATTTTAAGGGTACTCTTCTGGTAGTTTCGAGGGATACGGTGTCGGGGATTCTGAAGGTTATGGCAGAGAAGCAGGGATGGAAAGCTGAAAAGCACTACCCGAGTTTGCCTTAACGGACGTGGAAATCGCCGCCTTTTAGCCAAAATGGAACAGGCATTTTGATTAACGTCGCTTTATGCGTACTCTAAACTGAGTTTCAGCAATATCACAGGCGATTTTAACAGAATCTTCCGGATTACGGGTTGAGACAAGTTCAACCATTCCTTCATTTGGCCGAATTGTTATACTTTTGATGGAATCGACCGTTTGTAATGCTTTTTTGAAGGTGTCGGCATTAGCGGCACTCAGTTTATCTATAAGATAATAGTAAGTTTTTTCCTTGGCCATAATTAGACTATACACATCCTTCTGAAAGCTGTCAAAGCAGCAATTCTAAATTTGAAAAATTTTGTAAAATTTTTCAAATTTAGAATACTCACATTTTGTTTGAAATCGCCTGTAGTAATTTAGCTTAAAGCTTTTGTGGTTATTCTAATTTTGGAAGTCATAAGACTTTACTTCATCAGCGCATCAGTGCTTTCAGGTCTACAAGGCATAAGTCTCGCAGAAAACCCAAATAGTGTTGTTTAGTTGCTAAAATACTTCAAAATATTTGAAAAACCTTGAAAACTCTCTACAATAGCGTTACTCTTTCTTTGTAAACTATAAAACTGAGTTAGGAGTTGATCTATGAAAAAGAGTATTTTGCTGATTACCATTGTGATCGCCATAGCCTTGCTATTCTCCTGTGCTGGAGACAAAGAGAGTGCACCGCAGCAGCCTGAGCAGGAACAAACAGATACATCTAATTTGCCGGATTTTGTCATGAATCCCCCGCTTGCTTCAGATGCAATCTACGGTGTTGGCTTCGCTCAACAGTCCTCTCTGCCCCTCTCTATAAAAGTAGCAGAGGCCAATGCGCGAGCTGATATTGCCAACCAAATTGATGCACAAATTAAGAGTGCTGTAACCTCTTATGCCCAGGAATCAGGTGTTGGCGATGATACCCAGCTAATTGAATTTGCCGAAACCATTACACGTCAGGTAACTGATACTACCCTTAACGGTGCGATTACTCAGCAGCGTCATCCTATGGAAGATGGTGGTGTATGGGTCCTGATGGTCTACAGCAAAGAGAGTATGCTTAGTTCCTTTGAAGAAGCTGCCGAGAGTTTTGAGCGCAGCGAAGGGGCCGCATTTGCAGAGTTCAAAGCCGATCAGGCTTTAGAGCGTTTGGAGTATGAAACCGAAAACAATCCGACCACCTCGGAGCCAGTTAAGGAAGAATAACTCTGCAATAATATGTTTATTTTAAGAAGGCCGCTTACAGTATATAAGTTGGCCTTCTTTTTTTGAACCAATTAATCAGTCCAAACAAACTGCAGAGGCGGTGTCAAAATTATCATTTTGACAGCGCCTGAATAGAAATTTTCCTGGATATTTGCTATACTCATATTCATTATATATACAAAATAAAGAGAGTACTAAATGCTTTACAAGACACTATATATATGCAAGCTTTTTGGACTGTTAGTTTTGTTTATAGGGATACTTCTATCCTGTACCAGCGGTACTTTTCATGCCGAATCCGAAACAGTGGCAGCTGATTCTGAGGAGAGCACTAATTTGAATGAGGGAGCCGAAAGTATAGAGGCAGGGCGGCCTCCGGTTATAGAAGTCTCAGGGCTTATCAATTTTAATCAGGCCCCATATCGCAAACTGTTAAACACGATTCCGGATAAGGGGAATCCGACTTTTTTTGCGGCAGTTCCGAGAATGGCCAACCGTGAAAATGAGTACAGAATGGGGCATATGCTGCTTGCCCGGCAGGCAGCAATGTATCGGGAGGCTGGGGTGACCGCCAAGTTCCTCACCCAGAGCAATAACCGTGATATGGGCTATCGAGAACAGGTAGATGTGGACGTAGATAAAAGTGTGGTACAATCTATGGTTGATAAAATCAATGTTACCGAGCACTATCAGGATACGCAGGGTTCGTATTTTTCTGGAGTTCTAAAGGGTACTCGAATTTCCAGTTTCAATGTGCAGACTGAAGTCGTGGGGGAAGTCCCGCAATGGTTTGTCGACCCGCCTTCTTATAAGGGGTTTATTGTGGCAGTTGGGACATCCAGTCGGCACATGTTCATTGCAGAATCTTTCCTACAGTCAGATCGTCAAGCTTTGGCAGCTATAGCTAAACAGCTTAATATCGAAGTGAAGCATAAAAGGGATGATTTAGAGAAAGCGAACCAGGGGAGTGCCTATCAGCAGTTGAATCTGCAGATTACCGATACAACTGTACGTGGTTTTTATGTTATTGATAGATGGGTTTCAAAAGATGGAAACACCTACTATAGCTTGGCTGTTTGTCCCGTCAAATAAGCAGGAGAGGGAAATTATGAAAGGTTGGAAAGGTTTGTATTCATGTGCAGCGACCGTTTTGTTGATTCTGGTCGGTAGTGGGCTTACCGGTTGTGCTTCAGCACCTCAGTGCCCTCCTGAACCGGATTGGATGAGGAATCCTGAACAAGAAGGGTACTATGTCGGGGTAGGTTCAGCTCATACCGGAAGCCAAGCCGAAGACAGGCCAGTAGCGGAGGCACGTGCTCGAACAGATCTGGCTACCCGTATATCAACCACAATATACAGTCAACTAGAGGTTGCTACTTCCAGCAGCAGCGAGGGAGAGTACTCCCAGCAGGTAGAGGAGTTGGTCAATCAATCGGTTGAAACCAATATACAGGATATAGAAACTGTAGATACTTATTACTGTCCAAGCAGTGGATATTGGGTCTATATGCGTCTTAGCAGGAACAAGTGGGAGGAGATCCAAGAGCAGCGCCGCCAGGAGGTCGTGACACGAGTAAAGGGCTTATTGGACCAGGCACTTGTCGATGAGGAATCCACGTTTGCCGATAGAATCGAACGGCTGGTACGCAGCTATGGATTAATAGCAGAGGTTTCCTTCGGGGAGGATTTAAAAGGGAGCTTGCTTGGAGAGAGCGGCAACCTCAGTGATCTTGTACTCAATGTAATTCGGCAGCATGCCGACTCACTGCGTATCAGTTTAGACCATGAGGTAGTTGAACTGCAGATTGGCGAGCCTTTGACACTTGAAGGGACTCTGCACAGTAGCCTGACATCTCAATCGGGCCCCATCAAAGTTGTACTCAAAGACAAGGCGGGGCGAAGGCTTACCGAGACTACTACCGATTCCCGAGGGCAGTTTTTACTGCAACTACCGGAAGGGATTTCGACGGCTGGGGACTCCACACTTTTAATATTCCCTGAGGTGGGTGCGTTTAAGGCGTTTGGAAGACAGGAGCTTGATTCTGCATATGAGGAACTGGCGGTAAAAGTGAACCTGCTTCCTGCGGGATTTTTGGTTGAACTTAAAAATAGTCAAGTAGAAAGGTCGATAGAAAGTGAGGTAAGGGCGCTTTTTTCTGATAAGGAGCTTCCCTTTGAATTTTCACCACAGAAATTGCCTGGCGGATTTAATATTATGGTAGATATATTTGTGGAGGATTTTCCAAAGTACATCGAAGGAGCTCCGGATATGGCTCAGGCATGGGCGGTGGTAAGTCTCGAGTATAACGGGGGTTCTATTTACAGTTATGAAAGCGCTGCGGTAAAAGATGGGGGGATTAACCCCTCCCAAGCGCACAGTCGAGTACTCTCAAAACTTCTTAAAAACTTACAGAGCGAAGAGGCTCTGTTCAGCAATATCAAAAAAGCCCTGAAGGAGATATAATTTTGAACGAATTGCTATGGATTGTACTTCTATTTGTGAACTTCGGAGCAATTGTATTGGCGTATCGAATTTGGGGTCGACTGGGTTTGTTTATATGGATACCCGTTGCAGTGATGGTTGCTAATGTACAGGTGACCAAGACTATCGAACTTTTTGGTATTACCGCCACTTTAGGAAATATTGTGTATGCTTCAAGTTTTCTGGTGACCGATATTCTCAATGAAAATTACGGAAAGAAAGAGGCCGGGCGGGCAGTGGTGATTGGGTTCTTTTCACTGATTATGTTTACGCTTTTAATGAACCTGGCCCTTTTTTTCGTACCTTCGGCAGAAGATTTTGCCCACGAGAGCCTTGAAACTGTTTTTGGTTTTCTTCCGCGTATTATGTTGGCCAGTCTCATTGCTTATGGAGTTTCCCAGAGCCATGATATTTGGGCATTTCATTTGTGGAAGAAAAAATGGCCTGCCACAAAGCATCTATGGCTGCGAAATAACCTTAGCACAATGGTGAGTCAGTTGTTGGATTCCCTTGTTTTTACTTTAATCGCTTTTTACGGAGTTTTCTCAACTGGAGTACTTCTAGAGATTATGCTCACCACCTACTTACTGAAATGGATTGTTGCAGCCTTGGATACTCCCTTTGTCTATCTAGGTAAGTACATGTTTAAGCGTTATGAGCATCTCTCCATCTCTACTTCGCTGTTTTAGACCCTTTAAAGGGTAATATGTTTTTTAATGTTGGCTATACTGCCTTCTGTGCCGCAAAGCATATGGTGCTCAGCAGTTTGTCGATGGACCATAGTTGCATACTTCACAGAGTTTCCATTGACATACTCTAAAGTGTAGGAGCGGCTTTTAATTATACCATGCGCAGCGGCAATGTCCCATATGTAAGCGGGTGGAATCAAGGCTCCTAATACCACCGGGTGTATAAGGGGACTTATGATGTGGAGAATCGAGCTGCCTATACTTCTGATTTTGCCTGGAAAAGGTGAAAAATCGTATTTACGGTGCACCTTTGAGCCGACCATCAGCTGGGTCCCGGGAACCTCATTCTCAGCTCCAGAAGCAGTAGGCATGCCATCGATTTTTAGCTCATCCCCTGGCAGCAGGTGCAAATAAACTCCGTAATCCGGGTCACTTCCCCATCTGGGAGCAGAAATAATACCACCAATCGGCTCCAGTTCTGCATCTAATATTCCAACTGCAACACACCACCCGGGCATACCCTGACTGAATGTGTCGGTGCCGTCGATCGGGTCTATAGTAAAAGTAAATTCGCGGCCAGAACGAAACTCGCTGGGGAACTCTTCACTTACAATATTTGCGTTGGGAAATTCCTGACGTATTACCGTAGTCAGCTGTTTTTCAATTGCCAGATCGACTTCTGTCAATACCGAGCCGTCTTCCTTATAGCTTCGGACGACTTCCCGTTGTTGAGATCGAGCTATTTGCCCGGCTTTATATACTTCAGTAGCAATTTGTTCAAAATTATGCACGTTATCCACCCTCTTTTTAGTATAAGAAAAATGGGTGCTAAATACAATCGCTACGAGCAATTCAGCAAATTCTGCTTAGTCGAGTGGACATGCTCTAATAGTTTTTTTTGTATGTGTGTAAGCTAAAATTGTAAAAAATTGCAGAAAAGCGTTACTCATTGCCGATTTTTTTAGTGTTAAATAAAAAAGAGAAGGTTGCTTCGGAGAACATAAGTGCTATGCCGGCCACCACCACCAGTACCCCGGTTACCTGCAGCCTTGTCAGAGAGAAACCGGGCAATGAGAGTTTGAGCAGCAGCAGCGGGTTGAGAATAAGGGTTATGTTATGGAACGCAACTAGGGTAGAGGCTCGTGCGTGTTTGTAAAAACCGATCTGAGTAAAGGAAAAGGCGATGGCCCCAAAGAGAAAGCTGGCAAGAAAAATGATCCAACCCACCGTGGTATGAGGAATCAGCTGGATATTGGTGCCAAAGCTCTGCCCAATTCCTTTTAAGATCGGGTCCATAGCAGCTGCACAGCCGGTGAGCGTCCCGAACAACACCCCTAGGGTCCGCTGCCAGCGCAATTTGAGCGCCAGACCGAGCAGCAGAAAATTAAGTGGGAAGTAGATAGCCAGAAACCGCAGCACCGTATTTAGCTCAACTGCGCTCATGGGTGGGACTTCATTAGTGCTGCGGCTGAGTCCAATTAATATAGTACCGCCTGCAATAATAAAGGCTCCGAGATGCTGCAGTACAGTGTGTTTTTCATGCAGTATGTGCTCTGAGAACAGCATCAGTACTACCAGCCCAAAGCCAAACATGCTGGTATAATAAGAGGTCGGCGCATAGAGATTGGCGACCAGGACCCACAGAAAAGCAAGATTGTTGAGGATTATACCGCTAAAGTAGGCGATTTTCCTACCTCGCTGATGGTCTACCGAATGTTTTCGGTCCTTTTCCGGGCGCAGGGCATCGATACCATATTTCTGAAGGCCCTTAGAGATGTGTATTTGGGTAGTGGCGATTATGCCTATAAACGAGGCGATTAGTGTAGGTTCCATGGTTCTTATTTTACTGTTCAGCACTATATCCCGTTAGAGGAGTGATGTAAATATCTTTTTTTGGTATTATTAAGACGGGTATTATTAAGACGATGCATAAGCTAAACGAGCTTAAAAGGATACAACATGCGTACAAGCAGACTAATATTATTGACTATTTGTCTATTTGCACAAAGCCTTAGTGTGGCTTTCTCTGGTGATGTGGAACCCCAGATCATGTCGAAGGCTGCGGCAGTGTATGATTATGAAACCGGCACTCTGTTGTATCAGAAGAACGGGGATGTCCGAATTTCCCCCGCCTCGATGACCAAACTGATGACACTGCACCTCACCTATCGGGCGATTGAGGAAGGGAGAATCAATTTGGATACACGTATCACGGTTGAGGGGAGGGATGATTTTTCCAATATGCCCCGTAGATCCTCTCTGATGTTTATTGAGGAAGGGCAGGAGCTGAGCGTACTGCAGCTTATGAGAGGACTTGCGGTACCTTCCGGTAATGATGCAGCCCACATGCTGGCCCGTGTGGTTTCCGGCTCGGTAGAAAAATTTGTGGAAGAAATGAACCGGGAAGCCGAAAAAATGGGATATGAAAATATCCACTTCGAAGATCCGGCAGGTTTAAGTGCGCAGAGTTATGTAACCGCTAAGGAATTCGGACTGTTTTGCTGTGACTATATCCGCAGTCATCCAGAGTCTCTCGAGCTGCTGCACAGTCAGAAAGAGTTTACTTATCCTACCACCGAAATCTTGCAGGAAGGAGCCCACACGAGTTATGGTCCGATTACTCAAGAAAATTACAATATTCTGATCGGCCGTCATCCATGGGTCGATGGTTTGAAGACTGGATATATTGATGAGTCGGGCTATAATATTGCGCTTTCGGCAACGGCAGGTGATCGCCGAGTGGTGGCGGTAATTCTAGGCGGTCCGGGTGAAAATATACGCGAAGGAGCGTTTACCCGAGCAATTGACGGAGTGAACCTGCTCTCCTACGGTTTCTACCATTTTAGACGCGTGGAACCTCAATTTCCAAGACTGCAGGAACTAAGGGTTTGGAAGGGCGCCAGGAAAACAGTTCAAGCTCAGCTGCATGACCCTGAAGTGTTAGTCTTGCCATTAGATGTGGCTGCAGCCCTAGAAGTGCGGCATGAGCTTGACCTTCCCTTATTTGCGCCGCTGAGGGACGGAGAAGAGATAGGCCGTACCTTAATTACAAGTGGCCAAAAGCTTATTCGCAGCTACCCGATTCTGGTCAAAGAACCGGTGGCAGAGGGGAGCTGGTGGCAGCAGCTGACGGATTCAATACTGCAATTGCGATGAGCTTCAGAGATACCGGAGAGTTCCTAGTAGGGAAATTTTTCATCCGGTCGCCGCTCTGGAATTGCTTCGGGAAATTTTTCCGAAGCTGCGAACTGATGTGAAAGGAACAAGCCGCAGTAGCACTGCCCATATTCTTCAATGTCATCAGAACAGTAGGTGCAAGGGCACATGATGTCCCGGTCATGCTCACGTTCACCATAGCTGTCACGACAGGGGCATTGATAGAATCCGAATCGCTGGTAGTTATGAAGTAGTCCTTGAGCTAGATCATGCATAAAATTTTCATCCGGAACTACCGCCCAGTTGTACTTTCGAGCGGCTCGCCGGATAAAATCTTTGACATCCTCAAGTGTTTTGTCATTCTTCGCTTCATTACTCTTCATCTACATGTACCCTCAGCTATCGAGACCTAGTGATCTGCTCCACGCTTTTTCAATGAAACCAAGTTGATAATCGGCGCTATCTACGATCAGCGTAGGATACAGCCCTCTTTGACCGAATTTTTCCTTAAATTCACTGGATAGCTGTTTTTTTTGCTCCGGTGAAAGTGTGTCGACATAGACGTATCGATATTCGATATCCTTATTTTTCAGATACTCCATTCCACGCTTACAAAAAGCGCAGGTCGAGAGTGCCAATAAAATTACATCCTTCTCTTTCCAGGAGCCTTTGTGTTTTTCAAATGGTACCCACTCAAACATGTTGTGTTTCCTCCTTATGTTATTTATTAGTGTTTGGATAATGAAAGTCAAGACGATTAAGCAAAATATAGAAAATCCCACCTTGAGAATTTTTAAAACCCTTCACTATTAGAATGCCAAAAATCTCGTTGCCAGGGTATACAATTACATCCTGATATGGGTATGGTTGATCGATCCCGGATCAGGTGCACCAGTCATTACCATTACCTGTTCCAGTTCAGCCTGTAGAGTTCGCAACTTAGCAGAAACAGCTTCAGCACCACCGCCTATAGCCGCAATTGCCATCGGCCGGCCGATCATCACCGCCGTTGCACCGAGTGCAAGCATTTTGAATACATCCGTACCCGAACGGATACCTCCGTCTACCAGTACCGGGATAGAGCTGTTGACTGCTTCTACAATTCCGGGGAGTACATCGGCTGTACCGGGAGTGTGATCGAGTACCCGTCCCCCGTGGTTAGAAACAACAATTGCAGAGGCCCCGGCATCAACCGCTATCTGAGCTTCATCGGGGGTCATTATTCCCTTCAAAATAAACTGCATCTTCGAGCTGCTGATTATCTGTCTAATCTCAGGAGGTGTTTTGGGATACACCGGCTGCCCAAGCTCTTTTAGAGTAATTAGACCGGCCGCATCAATATCCATGCCGCATATCTCTGCTCCGATCCCCTGCAGTTGCGCAATTCGCTCTGAAAGCTGGCTGTTCTCCCAAGGTTTTATAAATGGAATGCCCGCTGGGGGATACCTTTTAAGGGTATCAATGGCAGCCTCGAAGATCTCCGGCACTTCCCCGTCTCCGGTGCCACCCAAAGTTCCCGCAGCAGCCGCGCCGCCTATCATCTGTGTAATATACTCCTTCTCATGCAGCTCTCTTGTCATATTGTAATGCACCCCACCCAGAGGGCTGATAAGAATCGGCATGCTGAGTGAGCGATTAAACAGCTGGATACCCGTTTCGGGGGCATGAACCGAGTGGAGGGTACGCATATTTATTTTGATTCGGCTAAGGGCTTTGAGGTTCTCGGTAAAAGCGGAACCCGTGCCGGTACCTCCCATGCCGGGGACTTCCCCCCTGCAGGCACGGCCGTCGCACAGCAGGCACACGCGACAGAAACCCTGCATTCGCTCTCGAGCGGTAGTAAAGACCTGTTTATCCATGGGCTTTTTTATACACCCGCCAAGTGGTTTCGATTATTTCTTCAGCACTGCTGTAACGAGCCTTCCAATCGAGCAGCTTTGATGCCAGTTTGGCTGATGCAACCAGTTTAGCTGGATCTCCTGCACGTCGTTCTACTATGTTCAATGGTATTTTTGAACCTGTAATTCGACGGGCCGATTCAACGATTTCCAGAACACTCAAGCCTGTTTCGCTGCCAAGATTGACCATTATACTTTTTCTGGATGCAGCGACCTGTTCAGCAGCCTTTACATGGGCTTCAGCTAAATCGCTTACATGGATGTAGTCGCGAACCCCTGTTCCGTCCTTGGTATCATAATCATCGCCGAATACAAGAAGCTCTTCTCGTTCTCCGATTGCTACTTCCATCACAACTGGGATAAGGTTAGCGGGGTTTTTTTCAATACCGGTGACCCGTCCCTCTGGATCGTAGCCGGCGGCATTAAAGTACCGCAGGGAGGCGTATTTAAGGCCGCGCAGCTGATCGTACCATGCCAGATTGCGCTCAATATCAAGTTTAGTAAAGCCGTAATAATTGGTGGGTTTCGTTGGGTGGCACTCATCTACCGGAAGATATTCCGGTTCGCCGTACACTGCAGCCGAGGAGGAAAGCACAAAGGTTTGTATATCATGCTGAGCCGCAGCTATCATGAGGTTAAGCGAACCGCCAATGTTGTTGATTGAGTACTTTTCAGGGCTAAGCATCGATTCCCCGGCAGCCTTAAAAGCAGCCAGATGAATTACTGAGTCCCAGCCCTCTGCACAAACTGCAGATAATCTCTGCTGATCTAAGAGATCTCCTTCAAAAAAAAGAGCATCTTTATGAATATTTGTACGCAACCCGCTGGACAGGTTGTCAAACACTCCAACTTGATGTCCCTTCTCCAAGAAGGCCATTGAGACGTGACTGCCGATGTAACCGGCTCCTCCGACTAAAAGTACACGCATAAGCATCTCCAGGTTATTCTATATACACCCTTTATACCTGAAAAATTAGCTGGATGCAATGGAGGCGTCGTAGCCCAAATTATGTACTAACTTGACGAGTTTATTCAGCTGTTCATCCTGGGCGGCTTCATCATGAATGCTCATATCCACCCGTACCTCATTCAAGCCTGCTTCTACCTTAATCTCTTCTATTCCGGACAGTTTTCGACCGTAGTGCTCGATAGAGTAGGCGCATGATGGGCAGGTTGCCCCTTGTAAATTCAGTTTTCTCTGTATCATGTTTTAAATATACTATTCATACCTAAAGGTGACAAATATACTAATGTAAAAATCAGAAAAAAAAGCTGCCAAAGATGAATCTCAGGCAGCCTTCTCTATTTCAAACTTCTAATCTTCAAATTGTTTTAGTACGCTTCGGATTTCATCC
The DNA here is from genome assembly GCA_041686355.1 of Spirochaetaceae bacterium. Taxonomy (GTDB): domain Bacteria; phylum Spirochaetota; class Spirochaetia; order DSM-16054; family Sediminispirochaetaceae; genus DSBN01. The sequence continues at coordinate 54,404 of JAWLDZ010000005.1, read as the reverse complement.
AGTCGCTGCTCGAGCTGCTGCTGGTCCGGGGCTTCCACCACCAGTCGGAGATAGGGTTCGGTATTTGAGGGACGTACATTGAACCACCAGTCGGGGTATTCAATTCGGTAGCCGTCAAAGTCAAGCAGTGCAGAGGGCTTTTTTTGCGCGCTAAAATGCTCTTTTAAGGCCTCCATGGCAGCCTCTTTTGCTTCAATCCGAAAGTTGATTTCGCCGGAGTTGGCATAGACCTTAATTTCGTCAATGAGTTGGCTAAGGCTGACTCCCTCTTTTTTTACTTCCAGTACTACCTGCAGTACCAGCAAGCTGGCGAGAATGCCCGAGTCGCAGTTGTAAAAATCGCGGAAATAGTAGTGTCCGGCCAGTTCTCCACCGAAGACGGCATTCAACTCGCGCATCTTCAGTTTGGCATAGGCATGTCCTACCTTCCACGTATGGGGGGTCCCGCCTAACTTCTCAATGTACTCCGAGACTGAACGGGATGTACGTATGTCCTGCAGTACCGGTCCCTTTTCCCGTTCAAGGTAATAGCGTCCGAGCACGGCAATAATGAGGTCCGGAGGAATAAAGTTGCCCTTTTCATCTACAAACATAACCCGGTCGGCATCACCGTCATAGATAATCCCTAAATCGCTGCTGTTCTTCATAACCCCGTCTTTAAGGTCGCGTACATTCTCCTCTTCCAAGGGATTTGGCGCATGGTTGGGAAATGTACCATCCAGGGTGTCGAACAGATAGTGGGGCTCTTCTCCCAATAAGTCTTTTATTAATAAAGCCGCCATGCCGTTGGAGCAGTCTACCGTCAGGTTCAGGGAAGCAAGATCCTCCGGCACATACTGCTTGAGGAACTGAACATACGCATCTTTGACCGCAAAGGGTACGATAGTTCCCCGCTTTTCTGCAGGTTCTACGATACCGTTGCTGATTAGCTGTTCAAGGTCAGCAAGCCCTGAATAATAACCAACCGGAAGGGCGCCGCTGCGGGATACCTTTAGTCCGTTGTACTCTTTTGGGTTATGACTGGCTGTTATTTGTACCGAGGCATCAAAGTTAAAATGAGCGGTGCCGAAATAGACCATGGGGGTTGTGGCGAGCCCCATATCGTAGATGTCGGCCCCGGCATCATTTACCCCTCGGCTGAGGGCTTCAAAGATCTCCTCGGTGCTGCTGCGTACATCCCGCCCTACCAAGACCTTGTTGGTATTCAGTAAGCGGGGAAGAAAAAAACCGATTTTGTATACGTCTTCGGCGGTAAAATCCTGGTCGTATACTCCGCGGATGTCGTAAGCCTTAAATGCCTTCATACTAACTCCTCTTATTTCTGCCCTTTGCCTCACTCGTATTATTTATTGGGGCAAAAAGCTGTCTAAATTTCCTGTGTCATACATTTCGCAGAACCACACACTCTTGTCGGCAAAATGAAATGCATACACCGTTCGGTCAATCAAGCGCTGCAGTTTGCGAGGGGACTTTACCTGCTCTATAGAGCGTTTACCCTGTAATACCCGTACCGCATCACGGCGTGCAACCGGTTGAAGGGCTGTAACTGAGTTCAGTGCAGCGGACAGTTTAGTCTTTTTGTAGGTGCTGCGTGAAGACCCTATCAGGCGATTAATTGGACGCTCAGAAGCAAAATCTTCAAAGATGAGATTGCCCCCTACAATATAGAGCAGTCCTCCCTTTGTAATTATTCTACGGTTCTGCTGCTGAAGCAAAAAGGCATAAGTCTTCCACTCCAGGGTACCCTTATTTTCGAGTTCCAAGCGCTTTAAGAAATCAGCAGTTTCACTACTCATCTCAGATGTATCTAATCTCATAATCGACGGTGATAGCCATCTTCAGCAGAGCACTTACTCCGCAGTACCTTTCCTGACTAAGATTGACCGCTTTTTCTACTTTCTTTTCATCCAGGTTGTCGGATTCCTTGAACTCATATATCAATTTGATGGCGGAATAGTGCTTGGGATGCTCCTCGGTAAGCTCCGCTTCTACATCGATGTTGAAATAAGTGTGGGGCTGCTGCATTTTCTTTAGAATTGAAACAACATCCATTCCGCTGCAGCCTGCAAGTGAGGCCAATAGCAACGGCTTAGGCCGCGGTCCACTGTCTTCGCCGCCCACCGATTCATCGGCATCCATTACAATTTTGTGGCCGCTGACTTCAGATTCAAAGGCCATCCCCGCTTTCCATGTACAATTTAAGCTGTGATGTGACATAATTCCTCCTATGTAAATAACAAATATAGCAATAAAACAAAGCGAAGGCAAAACAGCCGAGGGCCGTTACCGGCACTTATCTCAAATACTACAAAACCTGTATCACTTCGGGAAGATTTTTGAGCTTTTCATAAAGAATCTGCATCTGTTCCGAGTTTTGGATATATACAGTGGTAGTAAAACTCATGTATTTTTGCTTTCCGCTAGTTTTATGCTTCCACTCTTTAGGTGATAGCAGCAGTTCATGAAAAACCAACTCAAGCTTGGCCTGCTCCCCCTGGCTTGAATCGGGCATATTCGTAATTATTTTCATCACAGTACGGGCTGGATAGTGGGGGTGTTGATTATCGGAAAATGATGACATACTATACTCCTCTAAACAGGTTACTAGTTGGATTAATATGAATACAATACAGCTGCAGAAAGATTTTGGCAAACTTCTAAAAAAAAATCACCAGGAATTCAGAAATTTATTTTCCTCAATGGAAACCGACTGCTACCGGGTGTATAACTGGAACATCTCCGAAATACCCTGGCTGATAGACTTCTACGGGAACTACCTGCACATCTCCTCGCTGGCTCAAACTCATCAGCCGGACTTACTGGATGCTGAAACCGAGTTTTTAGAGACTGCCTCGCGAATGCTGTATGTGCCGCTGGAACGGATTTTTTTTAAGCACCGCTTTGTGCAAGGGCGCCAAGTCCAGCATGAAAAACTGAATCAGTCTGGACATACCTTGACAGTAAAAGAACAGGGGCTTCTGTTCAAAGTAAATCTATCAGATTATCTGGATACTGGTCTCTTTCTAGATCTCAGAATAAGCCGTGAGCTTGTGCGTGAGGCAGCTGCCGGGATGCGGATATTGAACCTGTTTGCATATACCGGTGCGTTTACCGTATATGCGGCCGCCGGAGCCGCGGCTAAGAGCGTGTCGGTAGACTTGTCGGCACCCTATATGCGTTGGGCCCAGGAAAATTTGGAACTGAACGGGCTTTCGGGAGATATGCACACCTTTATTAACTCTGATGTGCGTGAATATCTGCAGAGGGCAATTGAAGGCGGAGAACAGTATGACCTGATAATATTAGATCCGCCTACTTTCTCAAACAGCCGTAAAACAGAAGGAACCTTTGATCTTCAGCGGGATTATGTGTGGTTTATCGGGCAGTGCCTAAAACTGCTTTCGAAGGACGGCAGCCTGCTCTTTTCAACAAACTATCACAAGTTTCATTTCGATCCGGGCCGGCTGCGCGGGGCTGAGGTAGAAAACACCACTTCCACCACAATCCCGCCGGATTTTAAGGGCAAGCGCCGGCCTCACCGAAGCTGGGTAATCCGGCGAAAATCCAGGTAATCCGCCGGAACGGCCGGAATTGTCGGAACTTCAAGCCGCTGAACTATGTTTCCATCTTCTTTTTCAGTTTAGCCCAGGTATCCCTCATTGAAACGGTGCGGTTGAAAACCGGCCGGCCGGGAGCGGAGTGTTTTATGTCTACGCAAAAGTAGCCCTTGCGCAGAAACTGAAAAAAGTTTCCAGGTTCGGCATTTTTTAGTAAGGGTTCCAGTTTCGCATTGTTGACTATCTGCAGCGATTCGGGATTCATTTCATCTAAAAAATTACCAGTGGCTTCACCCGGGTTTTCGGTAGTAAATAGATGGTCGTATATTCGCACTTCCGCCTCTAAGGCGTGGCGCGCCGATACCCAGTGGCTCGTTCCCTTTACTTTACGTCCGTCATCGGTCCAGCCTCCTCGGGAAGCCGGATCATAGGTGCAGTGTATCTCGTCTATCTCTCCACTCTCTGGATTCTTTTTGTAGTCAACGCAGGTTATGTAATAGGCATGTTTCAGACGTACCTCCCTTCCTGGGGCGAGTCTGAAAAATTTCTTGGGTGGTTCCTCCATGAAATCCTCACGCTCTATATACAGCTCACGGCTGAAAGGAATCTGCCGGCTGCCGGCGGAGCTGTCCTCGGGATTATTCTCTGCTTCCAGCCACTCCTCCTGATCTTCAGGGTAGTTGTCGATTATCACTTTCACCGGATCGATAACTCCCATCACCCGCTGAGCCCTCTGGTTTAGGTCCTCTCGCAGGCAATGCTCTAAAAGGGCGATGTCGATAGTGCTGTTTGCCTTGGCTACCCCGATTCGATCTGCAAAATCTCTAATAGACTCGGGGGTGTAACCCCTGCGGCGAAGGCCGGAGATTGTCGGCATCCGCGGATCGTCCCATCCATCCACATGACCTTCTTGGACAAGTTTTAGGAGTTTCCGTTTGCTCATCACCGTGTGGTTTAGATTAAGCCGGGCAAATTCGTACTGTCGTGGTTGATGTTCAATCCCGGAAGCCTCCACTACCCAGTCGTACAGGGGCCGGTGGTCTTCAAACTCAAGAGTACAGATCGAGTGGGTAATCCCCTCAATCGCATCAGAAAGGGGATGGGTAAAGTCATACATGGGGTAAATCGTCCAGGTTTCACCGGTACGATGGTGTTTTATTTTCTTTATACGGTAGAGGGTAGGATCGCGCATATTCAGGTTTCCGGAAGCCATGTCTATCCTGGCTCGCAGCACATAGGTGCCTTCCTCAAACTCCCCCTCACGCATCCGTCTGAATAAATCCAAGCTCTCTTCGATAGGCCGGGAGCGGTCGGGGCTCTCTTTTCCCGGCTCTTTCAAGGTACCCCGGTACTTTCGGATTTCCTCCGGTGAAAGACTGTCTACATAGGCCTTTCCGGCCTTGATGAGGGTAACCGCATATTCGTACAACTGTTCAAAATAGTCCGATGCAAAATATTCGTGGCTGCCCCAGTCGAAGCCGAGCCAATGGACATCCTCTTTGATTGAATCGATATATTCAACTTCCTCTTTTTCCGGATTGGTATCGTCAAAGCGCAGGTGGCAGCGGCCGTTGTATTTCTCAGCCAGACCAAAATTGAGGCAGATCGATTTTGCATGACCGATATGAAGGTAGCCGTTCGGTTCAGGGGGGAAACGGGTTACCACTTGTCCGCCATGCTTTCCCTCTTCCAAATCCTTTTCAATAACCCGTTCGATAAAATTTAGGGAACGTTCATTTTTAGTAGTGTCCATATTCTCCACCTCTTTCGTTATGTGCCTCTATTTAAAATTCTTATTATAATTCTTGCTGCTGATAGTAGCATACCGGAAAAAAAATGTAAGGCGTCTATATATCTATCTTGGATATTTATCTTGGAAGACTGATATAGAAAACTGTGCCCTGATTTGGACTACTCTTTACCCACAAACGACCTTGGTTGCATGTATTCTCGTACTCTTTATCCAATGTGGGTAACCTTAAACAGAAGGCCGGGCTTATAAAAGGTAACGCAGTTTCGCCCGTTCTCCTTTGAGTGATACAGTGCCTTATCCGCCTGCTCGATAAGCTTCAACGGCGAGGCATATCGGGTTGAGTTAATATGGTTTACTCCGATACTCACCGTGATTTTCAAGGTCTTTTCCATGTAAGAGACTTCCATAAGCTCAATTTCTTTGCGAACTCGTTCGGCCACATAAAATGCAGCATCCTTTGAACTCTCGGGAAGCAGAATGATAAACTCCTCGCCTCCAAAACGGGCAATTACATCCTCTTGGCGCAGTGTATGCTCCAGGTTTCGGGATAGATGGAAAAGCACCTTGTCACCGGCCAGGTGGCCGTGGAGGTCGTTGAGTTGTTTGAAGTGATCAATATCCAGCAGAAGAATGGATATACTGTTGTTATGACGCTGGACTTTGGCTAACTCTTCACTCAGTCGTTTTCGAAAGAACGAGTGATTATACAGTTGAGTTTTAAAATCGGTCACACTGCTGCGGTAATGAATTACATTTTGAAAGCTTAAGGAGGCAAACTTCAATAAGCGATCGATATAAATTGTCTCTTCGTCAGAGTACTCCCCGTCTACTATTTTCTTACCGACAATGATCATGCCGTAAAGCTCATCCGGTCCGCTGATGGGCACAATTATTTCAGGATCAAGCGGTTTGAGCTGCTCCGCCGCAGCCTTATTATGAACCGAGTATTCAAACAGAGAGAAACTGATGGTTCCCGGATAAGAGGAAAAGTATCGGTTGTAAGCCTCAAGGGAATGGATTGGGGCAGGGGACTCAACTCGCTTTAGATTATGATAACAAATTGTGCGCGGCTTTTGATCATCCCCGTGCAGTTTCAAAACAAATTGGAGAAAACTCGGTACAAAGCGGTCTACCAGATTTGAGGTGATATATTCAATAAGGTTGTCACCGCTGTCTTGATTGAATATCTCAATTGCATCCGATAGTAATTCCTCCAAATCGTGAATCCGGCGTTTGGAGTTTGCTAAATGATCAAAAATACCCAATGAGTTCAGCAGATCATAGTGCTTTATAGCCTCAGGGCTCTTCATAAAATCGTCAACGTATTTCATAGTTGGTTTTATCTAAAATACCCCAAATGCTTATACTTCACAAGTAGTTTCTCGTTCATCCCAGTTGGGATCAGTATTTTTTATTATTTGTGCTAAATCAGGAAAATCGGCTTTGTAACTATAGTCGAGTATAAAATGCCCTAGATCAAAGACCCCGGTATGGCTATGGTCAATAATGCGGGAATCGGCACTTACGATAATTGAATCTCCGGTAGTTTTTAAATGTCTATGAACAGCTCCGGTGGTCCTCACAGATACGGCGGTTTCGCATGTACTAAGTGCCTTGGATAGATACTCCGGTTCGGTGTAACTGAGCAGGGATTGTGGAATATTTTCCGCTTCGATGACAATTTCTATCATAGGAGGTCGTATCACGGCAAGTGCTGTAAGAATCAGCTTAAGTACCTTATCAAAAAAGGTAACTGAGGAGTAATGAGAATAATTTTCTCCATCATCCCGAAGAAAGCCGTCGGTTGCAATAAAAAGGTTACGACCATAGAGATAGTTCATCACAAGATAAACCAAGTTCAAAAAGTCGATGCTAAGGCAGTAGTTCTGTAGATCCGATTTATACAGCTGTTTCAGCTTCCTGTTTTGGTTAACTGTCTTTGGGAAGATACCCCGGTAAAGTACTGTTCTTTGGGCTTGGTTGAGCTGGTAACGGTCGGCAACTAACAGCCGGGTTCGCTTCTCCGGATAGCCCTTGTTAAGGAGATGGTAATAATCGGCGGCTGCGCGGCTAAACTGCGGCTCTGTAAACTCACGACGCATTCTAAAAACTCGTTCTCCTTGATTCCACTCCTTGATTCACTCCTTGAGAAAACTGTGTATATTCTATCAAAAGTGAGTCGTTCTGCAAATCAAACGCATGGCTTAAGCAATAGACTTCATAGGTAAATCGGTATAACCGCTGCAATGCCGGTGTGAAATCCACTACATAAGGCCTAAGGCTTTCCAGCTGATTATATGCGGCGTTGTAGTTCTGGTGATACAGGTGAAAGCGAACCAGGCTAAGGGACACAACTGCCTTTGCGGAGGAACTGTTTTGTTGATCCTGGAGCTGTTTTTTTATGAGCGGTGCTATAAGGTGGTCGTTACCGGATTGCCCGTCATGAAGATAAAAATGTGCCAAATGCAGAGCAGCACCTTCCTTTTGCAATCTCTGTTCGTGCTGTACAGAAAAAAGCTCGGATTGGCGAACTGCATGCCCCTCCAGTATAAAAACGGTGTCATGAATATTCTGCAGAGGTAAGGCTTCTTGGCTGAGAAAATCACCGCGCCCCTTGAGTGGTGATTTAGTAATTGGGCTGTAAATAGCGTTACTGTGCCACTCAAGCAGGGGAGTAGTAATAGAGCTGAATTTGGGAATGATGTGTAGAGTTCCATGTTCAAAATAGTTAGACACCTCGATTTTATCAACTGAAACCTCTTGCTCACAGGTTTTCCATATGGCGCATATCAGCTGATATTTGGTCTTGAGGCTCATAGTGTGAACCAGCTCAAGCGGCAAGATCAGTCCGCTGTAGAGACTGTGAACTGCACAATACGCATTTAAGTGGTTCACAGGGCTTACGGCTGTCGAGGACGGAAAAACATCTACAGTGCAGTAAGCGCTCCTCTGGATGTCTTCGGGATTGCTGTTGGAGCTGAGGCAACTGAGGTTGAACAGCAGGGTACTTGTGGTCAACAAAATAAGTGCGGGGTATCGCATAATCTCCTCCATAATTCAGTGCGGGATTAGTTCTATATTAATAGAGGAGAAATACGCATTCCTGCTTCAGAAAAATTAAAAAAAATTACCTTACATTGCAGTCTTGTATTGCATAGGAACCTTTACCTTATTTTCAGTGCCCCGTCCGATAGATGAGCTAATGGAGAACTCTCCATGCAGCATCTTAGTACGTTCTTGCATACTGGTCAGACCGAGATGGGTTCCGGTTTGTACAGAGAGGTTATTGCATAAACTGCGGACAGCTCCTACCACACCTATGTGGTCTAAATTGTAAGGTGTTTGCCAGTGCTTCAACTCTAAGTTTCGCCTCAAACAGCTTGTCACTTAGGAAGTTCTCCTGCAGGACAGTCTTAAATCTGGATAGTGTGGTAAGTAACTGTGAGTATGAGGATGGGCCGTAAGAACTTTGATACAGCTCCTCGTTCAGATCAATCCAGGAAATATACAGGTTTGAAACCCTTCGTTCCTGATCGGTGATGGATCGCTGCACATATGATGTATAGAAAAAATACCCACCAACATCACGAAAGCAGTAAACAGGATAAAACCTGCCATTAAAAACTGTTTATAGTTTTGTGTCTGCCGAGTCTTCATGCAGTCGC
>JAWLDZ010000005.1:33514-45329 GCA_041686355.1 Spirochaetaceae bacterium | reverse complement strand
AAAAAATACCCACCAACATCACGAAAGCAGTAAACAGGATAAAACCTGCCATTAAAAACTGTTTATAGTTTTGTGTCTGCCGAGTCTTCATGCAGTCGCTTTAAGCACTCTAGATCTCCAGATTATTCATTTTTTTTACTCGCTGAAAATGTCTCCCCCCGGCAAATTCGGCATCGATAAAGGAGTCCAAGATTTTTTCGAGAGGTTCGGGATATTCAATTCTACCGCCAAAGGCGATAAAGTTTACATTATTATGTTCACGAGCCATTTGAGCGGCAAAGCTGTTTTGCGGCATTGCACAAGTTATACCCTTCATTTTGTTGGCGCTGATGGAGATACCTATACCCGTTCCACAGCATACGACTCCAAAATCGTATCCGCCTTGCCGGAACTCTTTTACTGCATCTACAGCTTTATCCGGATAATCGACCGATTCTTCCGAGAAGACCCCCACATCCTTTACCTCAAAGCCGCGCTGTTTTAGATGTTCGATTATTGTCTTTTTTATATGTAACGCTCCGTGGTCAATTCCGATTACTACTCTTCCTGCCATCTGATGCCTCCTGTCGGATATTTTAATGACTTATATAAGATGCGGCAACAGCCTTATCATCTATTTGCTCTCTCCAGCTAGCCCGGTAAGAGCTGAATGCAGATATTTGCAAAATCTATTTGACGGGAAGAAAAGAATCAATAATAGTATATTCTAACAATATACAGACCTGAAAATTGGGAGTTTCCAATGGAAGATAAAGGTTCTTTTCGAATTGTAGGCATAGGAGCTTCAGCGGGCGGACTGGAAGCCCTGGAGGAGTTTTTTCGAGCGGTACCGGAGAATCTACAGTTAGCATTTGTGGTCGTCCAGCACCTGTCCCCGGATTATAAAAGCCTCATGGTTGAACTTCTGTCGAAATATACAAGCATGGAAGTAAAGCGGGCCGAGGACGGCATGGAGGTTGAAGTGAGCCACGTATATCTCATACCGCCCCGTAAGAATCTAAAGATATACCATGGGAAGCTATTCCTCACTGAACAGGACCATAGCCATAGTTTAAACCTGCCGATCGACATCTTTTTGCGTTCCCTGGCGGAAGACCAGAAAGAGCGGTCCATCGGTATTATTTTATCCGGAACCGGGAGTGACGGAACTCTCGGGATCAGGGCGGTCAAGGGGGCAGGGGGATTGGTTTTTGCACAGGATAATATCTCAGCCAAGTTTGACGGAATGCCGCGCAGTGCCAGTGCAACCGGCATGGTTGATTATGTGCTGCCGCCCAAGGACATTACCCAAGAATTGGCACGAATTATTCAACATCCCCTGCTTGACCACAGTTCAGAGAAGGATGATGAGATTGCCAAACAGCACTCAACGGTAATAGCGAAGATTCTGTCCCGGATACGGGATGTAGTGGGAGTTGATTTTTCTGCCTATAAAGACAGCACAGTCATTCGCAGGATCGAACGCAGAATCGGCATAAACCAGCTTGATTCGACGGAAGAGTATGCGGCCTACCTCGAATCATCCATGAAAGAGGTCCATGTCTTGTATAAGGACCTTCTAATAGGAGTGACCCGCTTTTTTCGTGATACCGAAGCCTTCGATCGGCTGAAGGAGACCGCTGTACATGATTTATTAAAGGAGAAGCAGGACAGTCAGCAGCTGCGCTTATGGTGTATGGCCTGCTCTACCGGCGAAGAGGCCTATTCCCTAGCGATTCTGTTCTATGAAAAGATGCAGGAGCTGAATATAGACTACGACGTAAAGATATTTGCTACGGATATAGACCGCGAGAGCATTGAATATGCCGGTTTAGGAGTGTATCCGGAGAGTATTGTGACTGACGTGAATCAGGAGCGGCTGCAAAAATTTTTTACTAAGAAGGAAAACACCTTTCAAGTAAATCCGGAGATTCGTCGAATGGTGATTTTTGCCAATCATAATGTGATGCAGGATCCGCCTTTTTCGGCAATCGATATGGTCACCTGCCGCAATATGCTGATTTATTTAAAGCCTGAAATCCAACAGCGGGTACTGAGTGCTTTTCATTTTTCAATTAAGAAAAACGGGTATCTGTTTTTGGGTTCCAGCGAAACGGTAGGGGAGCTGAGCGGGGCTTTTGCATATATCGATACAAAGTGGAAGATTTATCAGTGTAAGCAAAAGTCTCAGCAGTCCCGGATATCCGACTACTTTGTTCCTCCCCTTCAGCCGAATAAGAAGAAGCGTGAACGGTTCCCTGAGAAAATCTATGCTCATAAAAGCGGCAGTGATGATATTTTAGAGAGTGCTTATGATTTTCTGATCCATGAGTATGTACCCCCCGCGCTTCTGATCGATCGCAACCTATCCCTTATTCATGTATGTCGTGAAGCTACTGATTTTATGAAAATCCCAACTGGTAAAATATCCCTGAATGTTCTGGATATGCTGCCCCACGGCATAAAGGCGGCGGTCAGTACGGCGGTGCATAAATCGCTGAAAGAAGATGGCCCTATTACCTATAGAGACCTTTCACTTCAGGATGGACAGAGCATACGCTATGTCGACTTGTCGGTCAGGCCGGTTCTTGATCGCCAAAACAGCCCGGTGGGCTACTTTTTAGTTATGCTTGAAGACCATACGGGGCGAACCTTTAAGCCCGAGGGGCAAGAGAAAACCACGCTTGATGATCAGCAGAATAAAATGATTGCTGATTTAGAGCAGGAGTTGCAGTTCACAAAGGAAAATCTGCAGGCAACAATTGAGGAGCTTGAAACATCCAATGAAGAACTCCAGGCTACGAACGAAGAGCTGATTGCCTCGAATGAGGAACTGCAGAGCACCAATGAGGAACTGCAGTCGGTGAATGAGGAACTATATACGGTAAATGCGGAATACCAGAATAAGATTGAGGAGCTATCGGAAGCCAACAACGATGTAAAGAACTTCCTTAATAATACGGATATCGGGATGGTGTTTCTGGATAAGGAATTTAAGATTAGAAAGTACACCCCTGCAGTTACCGAGGTCATCAATATTATGGAGATGGATGTCGGTCGCCCAATTGAACATATCACCCGCAATATTGAGGGGCAGGAGTTTATGGATGATATCAACAGAGTGCTGATGAGTTTAGTGCCGGTGGAAAAAGAAATTGTCAGTAAAACCGGAAAGTGGTTTTTAATGAGAATTTTACCCTACCGAACTGTAAATAATGTAGTGGAAGGCATAGTAATTACCTTTGTAGATACCGATGAAAAAAAGCGTTTTGAAGAAAAACTTGAGCAGGAACGCGACCTGCTTATGAGAATTCTCGAAAACAGTCCTATAGCGAAAACAATGGTTGATCAACAGGGAAATATTGTGTTTGCCAATCAAAAAGCAGCAGAGGTATTCGGCATCGATCGAGAAGAGATACTGCAGCGAGGTTTTGGCGACCGGGGATGGAAAATTACCGACTCTGAAGGACATGAAATAGCGGTTGAGGATTTGCCTTTTAGTAAAATTATGCAGACCCATGAACCTGTCTATGATTATGCGCACTCCATCGAAAAGCCCGATGGAAGTAAAATCAATCTGCGTATCAGCGGTGCACCGCTTTTCTCTGAAACCAACGGAGATGTAGAGGGAGCGGTGTTCAGTATTCAGCAGGAGAAATAGGGAGAAACAGGATGGAAGGGAAAGCATACACAGAAGACTTTCGGGCCAAGGCTGAAAACTTCCTGGAAGAGCAGGGCGGGCAGCTGCAGCGCTATTCGAACTATTCCAGCGAGGAGCTGCTCCACGAACTGCAAGTGCACCAGATTGAGCTGGAATTGCAGAATGATGAATTGAAGCTTTCCCAGCAAAACCTACAGCAAGAGCGTGCAAAGTATACTACACTCTTTAATCTCGCTCCAGTGGGGTATTTTACCTTAGATAAAGAGGGCTTTATACGGGAGATGAATTATGCGGCGGAGCATATGCTTGGCCGTACTAGTGCTGCAAGCTCCGGCAGTAAACTCACAGATTTTATTTATCCGGAAGACCAGGATGCTTTTTATTTTCATTTTCAGGATATACTCAAATACGGGAAGGGAAAGCCCCAGGAAATACGCTTTATTAAACCTGAAAGCAACAGCTTTTTTGTAAGGCTTCAGAGCACTACCATAAAAGACGCGCAGCAGGGTCTGAGCATTTTTATGGCTGTGATGGATATCAATGAAATGGTGGAAGTCCAGAAGCAGTTGCAAGCAGCCAAAGAGGAAGCTGAGTTGGCCAGCCGTGCAAAAAGCAGGTTTTTAGCCAATATGAGTCATGAAATCAGAACTCCGATGAACGGCATCATGGGCATGTTGGAAATTGCGATGATGGCGCAACTGCCGCCGGAGCAGTTGGATCATCTAAAACTGGCAAAGTCCTCTGCTGATAACTTATTGAGCATTCTAAATGATATCCTTGACTTGTCCAAAATTGAGGCTAAGAAACTCTCGCTGCAGAATATCGAATTTGATCCCTCAGAGGTTATAACTAGTGCTGCTCGACTTTTGAGTGTAAGCGCCTGGCGTAAGGGCATTGAGCTGGTGGCAGCTGTGGATCCCGTTATACCGGAGCGGCTGATAGGCGATCCCTTGCGGCTGAAACAGATTCTGTTCAATCTGCTGGGCAACGCGGTTAAGTTTACCGATAAAGGGGATATCCGGGTTCAAATAGTCCGTGAAGCTGGTGGAGCGGCGGGGACGGAAAGGCTTAAGTTTGTCTGTCGCGATACCGGTATCGGTATTCCCGCCTCCTCAATTAAGCATCTATTCAAAACCTTTACCCAGGCCGATGATGCGACCACCCGTAAGTTTGGCGGGACGGGGCTTGGCCTGTCCATTAGTGCAAAATTGGTTGAAATGATGGGGGGGGGTATCTCTGTAGATTCGGTGGAGGGGAAGGGCAGTACGTTCTCTTTTGTGATTGACCTGCCGGTGAGCCGTGAGGCTGCTGTGAATAAAACGGGACAGGAGGATGTACCCGTGAAGCAGGTGGTCCTCGCCGAAGCGCATGACTTTTCCCGACGGGTAACAACTATGTATCTGGAAGATATGGATGTGTCGCTTCTCAATATACCGGTTAAAGAGCTGGATGCGGAGCACCTTGCCTTATTAAAGGAACAGCTGACCGCAGTTGATCTACCGGAAAAGCAGTTGGTACTTATTTCCGGGGAGGGCAGGCAGATGGAGGCTCTGCTCACTCAATTTGACAATGACCCCCTCCTCGCACGTATTCCGGTGGTAGTTTCCTCTTATCCACCGGAATGTGCCGACTTACGCGGGCGGCTATCCCATCATAATCTGCGGCGGGTAATTGAGAAGCCCTACAGTCGGGCGGAACTTCTTACAATGCTTCAGGAAATTTTTGACCCGTCCCCTGGCCTGCACAAAGAGAGTCGCAGCAATCGTGCGAAGGGAGCCTCGGCGGTTGATGAGGTCAATACCGCTGGTGAAACTGAAGAGCTTGATCACAATCTGCCCACTATCCTGATAGCTGAGGACAACGATGTAAATATGAAGGTCTTAAGTGATTTTTTTACAAAGAAGAAGTGGCAGCTTATAAAGTGCCGCAATGGAAAAGAGGCGGTAGAACAGTATCTCCTCTCTTCCGTTAAGATAGACGCCGTGCTGATGGATATTCAAATGCCGATTATGGACGGATACGAAGCCATAAAAAAACTGCGTACTGAGGCCGGCGAAGCGGGAAGGCAAGTGCCGGTCATCGCTATGACCGCCTATGCTATGTCGACCGACCGGGAGCGCTGCTACCGAGCCGGTGCTGATGAGTATGTGACTAAGCCGATTCCATCGATGGCTAATCTGGCCGACCAGGTAGAGAGAAGTATCAAGAAGTCTCGCGAAACTACGGCAAAGAGTAGACCCCCAAAGACTACTGCGAAAATAGTCATCGCCGAAGATGATAATATCAGCCGAATGTTTTTGAAACGGATATTGTACAAAGAGGGTTACGAAGTAATCGAGGCCAAGGATGGAGAACGGGCTCTGGCACTGATCGTTGAAGAGCTTCCGCGGATTGCTGTTCTCGATCTACAGCTGCCTAAAAAAAATGGTATTAGTATTATCCGTGAACTGTCTCAAGATGCGAATACCGCTGAGATACCTGTGCTTATTATCTCCGGAAGAAGTCTTGAAGAGATAGAGCAGCAACTCGGTGATGTAAATGTAGCGGGAATCCTCAGTAAACCGGTTGATAGATTGACTTTGCTCGAATATATTGAACACAGTCTTACCTAAAGTATAGAGGGTATGTGAATGATTGATATAAGTCCAATAAGAGAAGAGCTCTTAAAAGCACAAAAAAATGAGATTACCGAGTATTTCATATACAATAAACTATCAACTAGACAAAAAGACCGTCGGAACAGGGTAACCCTCCAAAAAATAAGCAGTGAGGAGTACCAGCATTATGAATTCTGGCGGGAGTACACAGGTGTAGAACTCAAACCTAGGCGCCTCAAAATTTGGTTTTATATGTTGATCGCACGAGTGTTTGGACTCACCTTCGGAGTCAAGCTGATGGAACTGGGAGAAGAAACCGCTCAAATTAATTACCAGAAAATCCAAGAATACATTCCACCGGCCAAAAAAATCATTGAGGACGAAGATTCCCATGAAAAGGCCTTAATTAATATCATAGAGGAAGAGCGACTCTCGTATGTTGGTTCAATTGTGCTGGGTCTGAATGATGCCCTCGTCGAGTTAACCGGAACCCTGGCAGGACTGTCCTTTGCATTACAAAACAACCGTCTCATTGCAGTGGTTGGATTGATTACGGGGATTGCGGCTGCGTTATCGATGGCTGCCTCAGAGTATCTCTCTAAAAAGTCTGAGGGCAAACATAGCCGAGCCTTACGATCTTCTTTATATACCGGTGCAGCGTATATCGGAACCGTTTTTTTACTTATAGTACCCTTCTTCCTGTTTCCACTGTATCAAATTGCACTGCCGGTTACCCTTGGAGTGGGACTATTAATTATACTTGTTTTCAATTTTTATATTTCTGTTGCCAAGGATTACAACTTCTTGCATCGCTTCGGAGAAATGGCTGCCATCAGTCTGGGGGTTGCATTTATTTCATTTATTATCGGATTTGTCATTCGCTCTGTATTTGGTGTTGATGTCTAAGCTATCTCGTGCCGGAATAATAGAGTAAAAAGAAGAGGAATTGCCCTTTCTGAAGCTTCCGGGGCTTTGCTTTTTCTTCAAAGGTTAGTATTTTAGTAGTGAATACGTAACACATACGGAGTTAACCATGCCACTACTTACAATTCGCAATCTGGCCTCTACAGTGTATGACCCTGCGGAGGAACAGAAAAAACAAATCTTAAACGGAGTCGACCTGGATATCAATCCCGGTGAGATCCATATGCTGATGGGCACTAACGGTTCAGGAAAATCAACTCTGGCCCACGCCTTGATGGGTCATCCCCATCATACAATAACCGCCGGTTCAGTTCAATTCCACGATAAAGATCTGCTGGCGATGAAGCCCGACGAGCGTGCCAGAGCAGGCCTGTATCTAGCCTTCCAATATCCAGCTGCGATTCCAGGGCTAGCGGTGGCAACCTTTCTGAAGAAGGCAACCGAAGCTCGAAGGAATGAAGAGATCAGTGTAAGAGAGTTTCAAAAGGAGCTCCGCGGATTGATGGGCGAGCTTGAAATTCCAAAATCCTTCCTAGGCCGCTCATTGCATGAGGGGTTCTCCGGAGGGGAGAAGAAACGCATGGAAGTTCTGCAGCTGAATCTGCTGAAGCCGAGTTTAGCCATCCTTGATGAGACGGACTCCGGATTAGATATTGATGCTCTTAAACTGCTGTTTTCCAATATAAGAGAAAAAACCAGTGAGGGAAGATCATTACTGATCATAAGTCATTACGATCGAATTTTAGACTATATAACTCCGGATTATGTGCATATCATGCAGGCCGGCAAGCTTGTACGCAGCGGCGGGGTAGAGTTGAGTCGGTTTATCCACAGTGAAGGCTTCGAAGCGGCTGTCCACTAAGGAGTTATGCAATATGAATAATACGCAGCGAGAACATTTAAGCAGCATCAACAGTGACTATGAAGAGCTGTATGGTTTTAAGGCATCCTCCGACTACATGGAGTCTGCTACCCGCGGCTTAAGTGAAGATGTGGTCAGGGAAATTTCGAAAATGAAAAATGAACCGCAATGGATGCTGGATTTCAGGCTCGAAGCTCTGGCGACCTTTTATAGGATGCCCGATCCACAGTGGATAGATGCCTCAGTTTTCTCCTCAATCAACTATGATAATCTTTTTTACTATGCCCGGGCAACGGACAAACAGTTTAACGATTGGGATGATGTTCCTGAGCATATTAAGGAAACCTTCGACAAGCTTGGAGTTCCTGAAGCTGAGAAGAAATTTTTAGCCGGCGCTTCAGCTCAATTTGAATCAGAGGTGGTCTATCATCACATGCAGGAAGAGCTTGAAAAGCAGGGTGTGATTTTCATGGACATCGATTCAGGCCTGCAGCAGCATGAAGAGTTGTTTCGACGCTACTTTGCTAGCCAGGTACCTATGGATGACAATAAGTTTGCCGCACTTAACTCGGCCGCATGGTCGGGGGGGAGCTTTATCTATGTTCCCCCTGGAGTAAAAGTGGATATCCCTTTACAGGCCTACTTCCGGATCAATGCCGAAAGTATGGGCCAGTTTGAGCGGACGTTAATTATTGCCGATAAGGGTGCCTCTGTTCATTACATAGAGGGTTGTACGGCCCCGGTATACTCCAGCGATTCCTTTCATACCGGTGTGATCGAATTGTTTGCCATGGAAGGGGCGTCCCTTCGGTACACCACTATCCAAAACTGGTCGAACAATGTGTTGAACCTGGTTACCCAAAGGGCTGTTGCCCATAAGGATGCCAAAGTAGAATGGATGGACGGTAATCTGGGTGCCCGGACCACCATGAAATACCCCGCGGTCTCGCTGGTAGGAGAAGGGGCACGGGGTCGGGTTCTCTCAATTGGATATGCGAATGATATCCAGCGCCAGGATGCGGGGGCTAAGGTAATTCATGCCGCCCCTCATACATCCTCTTCAATTACCGCTAAGTCGATTTCCCACAACGGCGGACGCAGCTCTTATCGCGGTCTGGTTAAAATACTTCCCGGGGCCAGTGATGTGACCTCCAATGTGAATTGTGATGCCCTGCTGCTTGATGACCGATCTCGTTCGGATACCTATCCGACTATCGATGTGCAAGAGAACCGTCAGGTGAACGTGGCCCATGAGGCAAGCGTAGGTAAGATAAGCGACGAAGCCCTGTTTTATTTGATGAGCAGAGGAATTGCCGAGGAAGAGGCCCTGTTTATGATCGTGAACGGCTTTATTGAAGAGTTTGCGAAGGAGCTCCCGATGGAATACGCGGTAGAACTCAACCGGCTGATTCAACTGGAAATGGAAGGAGCGGTAGGATGATGGCAGCTGATACATTGCAAGTTAAAAATATACAAAGGGAAGCACAGGAACAAATAGCTTCTCTCCCCGCGCCCGGAGCACCGGATGAAGCCTGGCGTCGGGTTCCCCTAGAGCCGATTTCGGCTCTGCTCCAGAATCAGAGTGCAGCCTCACAGGTAAAGAGGGGGAGGGTGGATATCTATGCCAATAATAGCCTTTTATCACCCCTCAATATTGCGGACGGAGGTGTAAGCCCAGTAGTGAAGAGATGGCGAGAGCTGGAAGCGCACCGGCAGGAGTATCGGCTGGAGCGGCCGAATGACATTGAGCAAAACAAACTGTTTGCATATCCCCTTGCATATACACAGAGCATCTACCAATTGAAAATTGCTGCCGGGGAGTCTACTGAAACAATTCAAATTGATATTCGGCTCAATTCCGATGAAACAGCTGGAGTATCAGCGCCGATCTATTATTTTCCGGTTCTGCTGATTCATGCTGAAAAAAACAGTTCGGCCTCGATCCGGCTCAAGCTTCACCTAGGCGAAGAGAATCAAACGGCGGTGATGCTGTCCCGGACAGTTTTGCTACTTGAGGATTGTGCCTCGGTTGACTATCAGGACGGTGTTGCGGGTACGAATACAACCGCAGGTGTAAATACCGCTGCAAAAATTCACACTCAAAGTCTTACTGCCGGCTATCAGCTTGAACAGGCGTATCTTGGAAGGGATGCCCAACTGCGGATAGGACGGGAGATCGGCAGTTTTGAAACGGGAATGCATGACGGACGCTATGCTCTGCAGGGACGCGGGGCCCGCTTGGAGGAATATACTCTCATGCAAGCTGGTGATATAGGCAGCAGCGACCACAGTTTTTGCGGCCAAAAGTCCGTGGTTGAGCAGTATGCCCCCCATACTATGAGCAATGTGGAAACCCGTTCAATTCTAG
Source organism: Spirochaetaceae bacterium (assembly GCA_041686355.1). Taxonomy (GTDB): domain Bacteria; phylum Spirochaetota; class Spirochaetia; order DSM-16054; family Sediminispirochaetaceae; genus DSBN01. Next base: position 34,938 of record JAWLDZ010000005.1, on the reverse strand, counting down.
GGGCCGCAGCCCATGGCATGTTTGTGGGTACCCTTAAAATTCCCACTGGAGCACCGGGTTCTACCGGTCACGAGCAGCACCGAAGCTTGCTGCTCAGTCCGCAGAGTCGAATAGAGTCTCTTCCGGAGCTTGAAATAGTTGAGAATGATGTAAGCTGCAGCCATGGTTCAACGGTAACCGAGCTTGACCCCGAATCCCGCTATTATCTTGAATCACGGGGAATTAGTCGGGAGGATACTCGAGTTTTGTTAACCGCTGCATTTACCGATCAGCTTAGATTGCGTATGCCCGGTGCACAGTCCGAACTGAATGAGTTAGAATATGGGGAGGAGAGTAGCAGTGAGTGATAGTTTATACCGAGATATATTGCTTGATCATTATAAATCAAAGAAGCATAGATTTGAAATTGTAGACCCAACCAGCAGAGAAGAGGGGAAGAACCCGCTTTGCGGCGACACGATAACCTTGTTTACCAAAATGAACGGGAAGCAGATTGAAAAGGTAAGCTACGACGGCCACGGCTGTTCCATTTCTATGGCCTCCAGCAGTATGCTTTGTGAGGCTCTTGAGGGGCATACCGTGGATGAGGCGTTGGAGAGGATCCAGCAATTTAAGGAGATGCTGCTCACCGATCATGATGTAGAGCTCCCGGATGATATAGCCGACCTAGAGGCGATGTCCGGGGTGAAGCAGTATCCGGTTCGGATAAAATGTGCGCTGTTGGTGTGGAATACTGCAGAGCAAATGCTCAAGGAGTCACAGTCGGATGTACAGTAAGGAAGAACTGCTGGAGAAGCTGCGGCCGGTAGAGGACCCAGAAATCGGTTTTTCGATTGTTGATATGGGGCTGATTTATGAGCTCTATCAGGATGAGGAGGGACGGGTGCATGTAAAGATGACTCTTACCACTCCCATGTGTCCTATCGGCCCGTCAATCGGAGAGAATGTAAAAAAGACGCTTCTGGCGGATCCTCATATACCGGAAGTTCATTTTGAGTGGACCTTTAGCCCCCCTTGGGATCCTAAAACTATGGCGAATGATGAAGTTAAGTGGGAAATGGGGATCTTCTCATAGACTTCACTTAGTCCTCCTTAGGGGGCAAACCATTGACAATTCCCCACATGCCGATACACTACTACACAAATACAGGAATAAAACAAAGGACACACACAGATGGCAGAAGGCGATAAGAAGGTAATTTACTCCATGATGCGGGTGAGTAAATTGCATGGTAAGAAAAAGGTGCTCAAGAATATATCTCTTTCCTATTATTACGGGGCAAAAATCGGCGTACTGGGACTCAACGGTTCCGGTAAAAGCACACTGTTACGGATCATGGCCGGAGCAGATACTCATTATGAGGGCGAAGCGGTGCTCTCCCCTGGGTATTCAGTTGGTTTTTTAGAGCAGGAACCCCATCTGG
>JAWLDZ010000005.1:0-33414 GCA_041686355.1 Spirochaetaceae bacterium | reverse complement strand
GCGGTTACCCACGATCGTTACTTTTTGGATAATGTAGCCGGGTGGATACTCGAGCTGGATATGGGGGAGGGTATTCCCTATCGCGGGAATTACTCCTCCTGGCTGGAGCAGAAGCGTGGCCGACTTGAATTGGAGGAGAAGCGTGAAAGCGAGCGGCAGAAAACCCTCAGTCGTGAGTTGGAGTGGATCCGTATGGCCCCTAAGGCACGACAGGCAAAAAGCAAGGCCAGGATTAACTCTTACGAGGATCTTCTAACCCAGAATCAGGAGAAACGGCAGCAGGAGTTACAGATTTTTATTCCACCAGGACCCCGCCTGGGAGATGTGGTAATCGAAGCGGACAAGGTGACAAAGGGCTATGATAATCGGCTGCTGGTCGATGACCTTAGTTTCTCTGTTCCCCCGGCTGCGATAGTGGGAATTATCGGGCCAAACGGTGCCGGAAAGACCACCCTGTTTCGCATGATTACCGGGAAAGAGAATCCGGATAGCGGTACTTTGAAGATCGGCGAGACGGTAAAATTGGGGCATGTTGATCAAATGCGTGAGGCCCTAGAACCGGATAAAAGTGTCTGGGAGATGATTTCAGATGGACAGGAGGAAATTCAGCTTGGCAAACGAACTGTCAATTCCCGCGGCTATGTTTCCCGTTTTAATTTCCTAGGGGCGGACCAGCAGAAGAAAGTCGGGGTGCTCTCCGGTGGAGAGAGGAACCGTATTCAATTAGCTATGATGCTCAAAAGTGGTGCTAACTGCCTGCTGCTGGATGAACCGACCAATGATCTGGATGTAAATACGATGCGTGCCCTGGAGGATGGGCTTCTGGAGTTTGCCGGATGTGTTCTGGTCATCTCCCACGACCGCTGGTTCTTAGACAGGATCGCTACTCACATTCTAGCTTTTGAAGGGAACAGTTCAGTACGGTGGTTTTACGGAAACTATACCGAATATGAAGAGGATAGGCATCGGCGGCTGGGCATCGAAGCGGATACTCCGCACCGGGTAAAATACCGTAAATTAACAAGGGATTAGACCTATGAAAACATTAGCATTTGGCGAAGTACTGTGGGATATCATTAACGGAAAAGAGTATATTGGAGGTGCCCCGTTTAATTTAGCCTCCCATCTGGCTCAGATGGGCGCTGAGTCAGCCATGGTATCGGCAGTCGGCGATGATGAGCGGGGAGTTCGAGCCTTGCAGAGTGTGAAAGAGAAGGGTGTCGTGGACAGCTATATTGCTACTCTCCCTGGTGCTCCTACCGGTATCGTGGAGGTGGAACTTGACGAGGTGGGGAAGCCGACGTATGTGATTCGAGAGGGAAGCGCATGGGATTTGATCAAGCTTTCCGACACTCAGATGAAAGCGATCCAAGCAGAAGACTGGGATATAGTAGCCTTTGGTTCGCTGGCCCAGCGGACAAAGAACAATCAGGCTATCCTTGAGAGGGTACTCGAGGCTGCAGCCCCGAAAGAGGTTTTTTGTGACGTTAACCTTCGACTTGATTATTACTCTAAGGAGGTTCTCTCGCACTCCCTGAAATACAGCACCATTCTGAAGCTGAATGATGAGGAAGTGCCGGTTGTTTCAAAACTGCTTTACAGTGAAAAACTGTCGGACCGGGATTTTTGCCAAAGGATGAATGAGGACTGGAATATTCATACTACCGCCATTACCCGCGGCAAACAGGGTGCATCGGTGTACAAGGCGGATAAGTATATCCATGTTCCGGTTGTAGATGTCCCGGTGGTGGATACCGTAGGCGCCGGTGACAGCTTTTCGGCGGCTTTCTTATTCGGGTTTTTCTTTACTCATGATATCGAAAAAGCGGCCAATCTGGCTTCTTTGGTGAGCTCGTTTGTTGCTTCAAAGAGTGGAGCTATACCCCGCTATGATGAACCGGTGCAAAGGGCGATCGAGCGGGTGCATCGCGAGGCTGTCGAATAGTTCTGTACACCCTTCGGCAAATATTAATCGAATATAATAACAGCCGTCATTATCAGAGGGACTCGACCGACATTGGTGATGCTGTGTGATTCTCCATCGCCGGTAATCACTACATCTCCAGGCCCGACAATTTTGGCACCCTCCGATTCCTGGACTTCCCCATCACCCTCCTGAATTAGATAGTATTCAGTTTCACCTTCATGACGGTGCGGGCCTATACTTGCACCAACCGGGATGTCGATACGAGCCATGAGCCGACCGTTTTTAATCTGATCTTTATCTACTAGATGGGTGATAGCGATAGTTCCGGTCCCTCCTCGCATATCCTCCTTCAGTTCAGTCTGCATTGCATCTCTTTTGTTGATCATCTGTTAGCCTCCATGCTTTTATTTTCTTGGTGGAAAATCGTAATGTTGCTCAAACAACTCCTTTACCTGGGCAGCTACCTTTTCTTCATTTGGCCCTTCAACTCTTATCTTTACTTCGTCCTTCTGTACAAGGCCAAGGGAAAGTAGCCCCATGACGCTGTTCAAATCGACACTGAAACCATGCGCTTCAGCGTTGATCCTGCCGGGGTAATCTCTTATCTCCTCAATGATAACTCCCGAAGGGCGGACATGAATGCCGGCTTGGTTTTGTACAACAGCAGTTTTTTCTACCATGATGGTATTGTAATGCAAAGAATCCATTATTTGAAGTCGAATAATAAAGTTTTATTTGTTGACGGTTAGAGGAAAAGCGGGTCATGCTGAAGTTAATGGTAAGAATAAAGCTCTTTTTAGAGTTTGTGCTGGTAACAATGGTAGTCGGCTCTTCGATATGGCAGGCGTGCAGCCCAAAGGACACCTCACTAGAAGCTTGTGAGTTTATAGTAAGCCGGAGTGATTGCCGTATAACTTCTTTGAAAAAGATACCTTCGAAAGTGCGCCGGCAGTTAGAGGAGATGGTTCATTCGTACGAAGAGCAGCTGTCTGCAAGTGCCAAGGGTTCACAGATCTACAAGATCAATTCAGCCGCGAATAAGCGCCCGGTTACAGTAGATAAAGGGCTGTTTGAAGTACTACAGAAGAGTATCACCTTTGCTCGTGTCTCAGGCGGTCGTTATGATCCAAGTGCAGCTCCTCTGTATAAGCTCTGGAGAAAGGCCCTATCTGAGGGAAAAAAACCTTCCCGCACTGAGATCTATACTGCTCTGGAATCTGTAAACTTCCGGCGAATCAAGATGGACCCAGATTCACAGCAGATATACCTTCCTGATGCCTCGATGCAAGTAACATTAGAGCCTGGTCTTGATGGGTATATTGTGGATAAAGTTGCGGATCTGCTGCAGCAGCATAGCGTAGTCGATGTCAGCATCTCTAAGGGAGTTGTAAAGCGTTCGATAAATGGTGAATCTAAGTTTACCTTTGATGAAGAGGTACTGTACGAGAACGATGATCCCTCCGGCACTCCAATTGTGAGCCTAAAAAATCTCAAGGCACGATCCTTATCACGCTTTCATACCTCCCCCCGACTCTTTTTAAATCTGGGTACAGGCTATCCCGCAAAAAATAACATCTCCAGTGTTGCAAGTATCGGCCCGGAGGCTTATGCAGCGGAAATCTTGGCCCACATTGTGGCTGCCGGAGAAATAGGCGGGGGGATTGCCCTGGTTGAAGAGTTACCTTTTTTTGAGGTAATCTGTGTAACAGAGGATCAGGAGGTTTTTTGTACTTCCGGGTTTGAACCTTATCTAAGTGATCTTAACCCGGAGTATACTCTGTATGTAAATAATTCCCGTTAGTAAAAGGAAAAAGGAAATGAGCGAATCTCTCATATCCGGCCGCTGGTACAGGCTGGAGTTACCATTGGAAAAAATTTTTTATGCCGAATATATTGTCGAGCAGAACGATCCCCAGGTTAGTTGGTTCCGTTTTCTAGATGGGTCCCGTAAATCCACCGGTGATGTTCTCCCTTATGTCGCTTCTATCATAGAAATTGAGGCCCCCGAGAAAAGTCGTAGTTATGATATTCGCGATTATACGGACGTGGAAGAATAAGGAGTCGGGGTGAATTTACATAAGCTGGATAGGGTGGCACTATTTGCCGCCTTATCGCTTTTTTTGTCGATTATCGAGCTTGTCATACCCAAACCAATCCCTTTTTTTAGACTAGGCCTGGCAAATTTACCCTTGTTAATTGCTCTGACCCTCTTTAGCCGGCGTGAGTTTGTACTGCTGGTACTGTTAAAGGTTTTGGGGCAGGGGATAGTCTCCGGCACCCTCTTCTCATACGTGTTTTTGTTTTCCGCGACCGGAAGTGTTTCTTCCGGTGCGGTCATGCTGCTGTTGCGCAGATGGTATCCGAAGCGAATATCTCTTGTGGGCATTGGGGTAGTGGGGGCTTTCGCAAGCAACAGCTCCCAGCTGCTGTTTGCCTCGCTGTATATTTTTGGACAGAGTACCTGGCTGATTGCACCGCTATTTTTATTGATTGGAACTCTCAGCGGAATCATCCTAGGTGCCACTGCCGGGTATCTATTGCAGCATTCTCGGTGGCTGGCGCTTATGCCGATTGAACACCCCCCGGAACAGGCACAGGCGGCAAAGAAAGAGCATCCCCCTGAGTCAGTGAATACTCCCGCTGTGCGGGTTACCCCCGTGGTTCGGCTTGTCACCGGTTTGTTGATGGTTCCATCATTTATCCTACAGCCACAGATTTCTCTCAAATTTGCCCATATTCTGCTGTTTGGTCTGGCTTCTTTATACCTGGGAAAGCGAGTGCGAATTCTTCCGGGAATAATGATAGCTGCTGCAGTAACCGCAGCCCAATTGTTGACTCCTCTGGGCGAGGTGCTTACCTACCTAGGCTCTTTCCCGATTACCGCTGGAGCCCTCAGGCAAGGCTTGCTGCGGGGGCTGAACCTGGTGGGATTGGTGTATTTATCACGCTATGCGGTTTCTCCGGGCTTGCCGATTCCCGGGAAACTAGGTGCGCTGCTCTACCGGGTATTTTATTACTTTGAAGAATTGACTGCCTATAGGGTGGTACGGGACAGGAGTACCGGTTTTCGGGGGAATATCAAACAGGCCCTGATGGGGATAGACGGCTTTTTATTGGAGCTTTCACACCCATCAGCAGGAGCAGCTCAAGACAAAGCGGCACAGTTGGTCATGCCGGAGCATTGTGTCCACATAATACTTCCGTTGATGGGTGTCGGCTTTCATTGGATTCTATATGCAGTCGGATATGTATATTTATGAAAAAAATGGTATAGAATTTCTGCAGTTGTATTGACATAGTTGTAGAGTGCTGTTAGCGTTCTCTTTAACTATAAACTTTCGTTTATTCTGAGGAGAATACAGTATGCAGAACGCAATAATGAACATGATGATCGCTATTTCAATTTCTATTATCGCCCTCATCATTATTATTATTGCTGCAACTCTGTCTATCCTAATTACCAGCCTACTACTAAGCCTATTGGGCATTATTATTCTACTAATTAGTGGAGCTCGAGGTGAGTTCCATTGTTCCTGCCGTAGTAATACGGCCCCTGCACACTGCTAAAACAGCAGCCCGCAGCGGGAGAAGTACAGGAACAATGAAGCCACCTTGACTCACCCACCCCTGGTTATAGGTATATCTAAAGTATAGATATGCAGGTAACCGGGGACCGGTCTATTCTAAAGTCGAGAGCTGCTGCCGATTGTTCCTCCTTTTCGCCCCCCTGCGGGAATGACTTAATTTGAGAGGAGGAGATGATGAAAGGTGCGAGAATACTGGTTGAAGCATTAAAAAAAGAGGGCGTTGATACTCTTTTTTGTTATAACGGCGGGGCTGTTATTTCGATTTTTGATGAGCTTTACACCCACGGTAAAGAGATTAACCTAATCCAGCCCCGGCACGAGCAGGGTGGAACCCATGCTGCTGATGGCTACGCCCGTTCAACCGGTAAGCCGGGGGTTGTGTTAGTAACCTCAGGTCCGGGGGCTACCAATACCATAACCGGTATTGCTACTGCATATATGGATTCGGTGCCGTTGATTGTGTTTACAGGTCAGGTCTCTACCGGCATGATCGGGACTGATGCATTTCAGGAAGCTGATACGGTGGGTATCACAATGCCCATTACCAAGGCTAACTTTCTGGTAAAGAACGTAGAGGAACTTGCTTCTACGGTGAAGAAGGCCTTTCATCTGGCTACCACCGGCCGACCGGGCCCGGTAGTTGTGGATATCCCGAAGGATGTTCAGATGGATGAAACCGACTTTGCCTATCCTCATACTCCCGACCTGCCCGGATATCGGCCAAAGGATAGTGGCCATCCACGCCAAGTAAAAACTCTGAAAAAATTCCTCCAGGAAGCTCGCAAACCGGTGGTAATCTCCGGTGGAGGGGTCAACAGTGCCGGGGCAACCAAGCTGATGAACGAGTTTTGTGATCGTTATGGTGTACCGGTGGTAACCACTCTAATGGGCCATGGGGTTTCCCCTCAGCGTGAAGAGCTCAATTATGGGCCAATCGGAATGCACGGTAGCCTCTACGGCAACTACGCCCTGCAGAATTGTGACCTGCTTATGGCATTTGGAACCCGCTTCTCCGATCGTATTATGGGAGATCCCGATGTGTTTGTAGAGCAGGCACGGATTGTTCATGTAGATATCGATGCTGCAGAAATCGGGAAAAACATTTCAGTTGATCTGCCCATAGTCGGACCAATAACCGGTGTGTTAGAGGAGCTCAACCGCGAGGAGAGCTACAGCAACTATTCGCAGTGGGTAGAAGAACTCCAAACATATCGAGAAGAGCACCCCCTCGAATTTGAACAAAGCGAAGTTCTAAAGCCGCAATACCTTATCCAGCTTGCGCAGAAATACTTTCCTGAAAATACCATAGTAGCCTCCGATGTTGGCCAGAACCAGATGTGGGTGGCCCAGTACTTTCACTTTTATCACGGCCGTCGTCTGCTTACCTCCGGAGGTTTGGGTACCATGGGCTACGGATTGCCGGCGGCAATTGGTGCTGCAGTGGGGAATCCGGATGCACAAGTACTGACGGTATCCGGGGATGGGGGCTTTCAAATGAACATGCAGGAAATGGCTACGGTGAAACAGTACGGGTTGAAGGTGAAAATACTGGTGCTGGACAACAGTTGCCTCGGCATGGTGCGCCAGTGGCAGCAGCTGTTATTTGATAAACGCTATTCAGGTACATGCATGAATGATAACCCGGATTTTGGCTTGATGGCGAAAGCGATGGGCATTCCCTCGGTGAAGCTGGAAAAGGTGTCCGAGGCCGAGCAGACAATGAAGGCCTTTGCCGAGAGCGAGGGGAGTATGCTGCTGCATGCCGTGATAGAAGGCGAAGAGAACGTGGTGCCTATGGTACCGGCGGGAAAGCCTTTAGATAAAGTAATCCGCAAAATGTAGGAGGAAACAAAATGGGCGAAGACAAAAGTACCTATACAGATCATGTGATTTCACTGCTGGTTTTTAACCACCCGGGAGTGTTATCAAAAATTACCAGTTTGATTACGCGACGGGGATTTAACATCGACAGTATTGCCGCCGGGCCTACCAAAGAGAAGGATATGTTCCGGCTTACTATTATGGTAAAGGGGGATGACCGGAGTATTGAACAGATCCAGAAACAACTCTACAAGATTGTTGATACCTTCAAAATTATGACTATCCACCCGGCTCGCAAGGTTGAACGGGAAATCGGCCTGATTAAAGTGAAGGCCCCCATGGGCGAGCGGAACGAAGTGCTGCAGATGGTGAATGTCTTCAAGGGCTCGATCCTTGATTCCAGTACCAGTGGGTTTGTAGTTGAGATAACCGGGAGCAGCGAAAAGGTCGACTCCTTCATCAGCTTGTTTCCATCTAATCAGATTGTGGAGGTTGCTAGAACCGGAATTGTGGCGATGGATCGTTGGGAGAAAAACGGTGCATCCTAAGGTGCAGTTGGCAACAGTAAAACAAACAGAATCTATAAATTTAGAAATATAGAGCTAAAATTTTAAGGAGAAAAAAATGGCGGAGATTTTTTACGACAAGGACGCAGATCTTAATCTGTTAAAGGACAAAACTATCGCAGTGATCGGTTTTGGGAGTCAGGGGCATGCCCATGCCTTAAACCTCCATGAGAGCGGGTGTCGGGTGCTTGTTGGCCTGCGGGCCGACAGTTCGAGCCGGGGGGAAGCGGAAAGGCACGGGGTTAAAGTGGTTGAACCGGCTGAAGCGGCTCGAATGGCGGATATCGTTATGGTTTTGGTTCCCGATGAACTGCAGCCGCAGATCTATGCAGAGCATATTGAGCCACACCTAGAAGCCGGCAATATGCTCATGTTTGCTCACGGCTTTTCAATTCACTTTCATCAGATACAGCCCCCCGAAAATGTTGATGTGGTAATGATTGCCCCCAAGGGACCCGGGCACACTGTTCGCCGTGAATATACCGACGGCCGAGGCGTTCCGGGGCTCATAGCTATTTATCAGGATGCCTCCGGTCATGCCGATGAGTTGGCCAAGGCCTACGCTAAGGGCATCGGCGCTACCCGGGCTGGTCTGTTTCGCACAAGTTTTCGAGAAGAGACTGAAACCGATCTTTTTGGTGAACAGGCGGTGCTATGCGGCGGGGTTACCTCGTTGATGAAGGCGGGTTTTGAAACCCTGGTCGAAGCTGGGTATCAGCCGGAGATGGCCTATTTTGAATGTATTAACGAGATGAAATTGATTGTGGATCTCATTTATGAAGGGGGCTATGGGTATATGCGTTATTCCATATCCAACACCGCCGAGTACGGTGATTACATTACTCAAGAGAAGCTGATCACCGAAGAGACTAAAAAGTCAATGCGTGGAATTCTTAAGGATATCCAGACTGGACGTTTTGCAAAGGACTGGATACTGGAAAACAAGGCTGGTGCGCCTTCATTTAGGGCAACCCGCCAACTAGAAAAAGAGCATCAACTGGAAGATGTCGGAAGCAAATTGCGCTCCATGATGTCCTGGCTGCAAAAATAGGGAGTTAGATATGAGCAATCAGGTAAAGGTGTACGATACGACCCTGCGGGATGGCGCCCAATCGGTGGGGGTCACCTTCTCCATGCATGATAAATTGCGGGTGATGGAAGCCCTGGATGATATGGGAATGCATTATATCGAAGCCGGCTGGCCCGGTTCGAATCCGAAGGATGCGGCCTTTTTTGAGGCCGCCCGGTCTGTACGGCTGCATAACTCACGCTTAGCTGCTTTTGGTTCAACCCGTATGAAGAATACTAGAGTTGAACAGGACCGTAATCTGGACTTGCTGCTGCGCAGCAATGTGCCGGTGATTACCATTTTTGGAAAGTCGTGGGACTTGCATGTAGTTGAGGCGCTGGGTACGACGCCTGAGGAGAATCTGGAGATGATCTACTCTTCGGTACACTACTTAAAATCGCGGGTGGATGAGGTAGTGTTCGACGCTGAGCACTACTACGACGGGGTGAACGCCAATCCCGAGTACGCCTTTGCCACCTTGAACGCGGCTGCCGAAGCGGGGGCGGACTGGCTGGTGCTGTGTGATACCAATGGAGGAACCCTTCCGGATGCCTTCCAGCGTGAGACAGAGAAGGTCATCGACCGCTACTCTTTGCCGGTTGGCGTTCATGCGCATAATGATTCTGATGCGGCTGTAGCAAACTCACTATTAGGGGTGGGGGCCGGAGCGAAGATGGTGCAGGGGACCATTAACGGCTTAGGCGAGCGATGTGGAAACGCAAACTTGTGCAGTGTGGTGCCGAATCTGAGCCTAAAACTGTCCTACTTGACGGTTGGTGAGGAGAATATCCGCAAATTGCAGAAGGTATCTCACTTTGTGTCGGAGATGTCAAATACTACCCCGCATGAGCACATGCCCTTTGTCGGACAGCATGCTTTCAGCCATAAGGGGGGCATACATGTATCAGCGGTTCGCAAAAACCCCCTGACCTATGAACACATTAACCCGGAGCTGGTAGGAAACAACCGTTTTACGACTGTCTCAGAGCTCTCGGGAAGGAGCAATATTATTGAGAAGACCAAAAATATGGGGCTTGGTCAGGAGTTGAGCGGTGAGGCAGCCGGCAAAATTGTAGAAAAGGTAAAAGAGCTGGAGTCACAGGGGTATCACTTTGAGGGTGCGGAGGCCTCCTTTGAACTTCTTTCAGCAGCCCTGATGGGTTCACTGAAAGAGTACTTTACCCTGCACGGCTACCGAATCATGATCTGGAACAATGGAGATGGTAATACCTGGTCTGAAGCTACTATAAAAGCTTCGGTTCCGGAGGATGTGTCCCATCAACAGGGGCACAGTGAAGCGGTAGAACATACCTCGGCCGACGGCAATGGACCGGTCGAGGCCTTGGATAAGGCCCTGCGAAAGGTGTTGGAGAAGTTCTATCCGCATATTAAGAATACCCGCCTTACCGATTACAAGGTGCGTATTTTGAACGAGGAATCGGGAACCTGTGCACTTACTCGGGTAATCATAAATACTTCCGATGAAGAGACCAGCTGGGGTACAGTGGGAGTTTCGGAAAACATAATCGAAGCCTCATGGCAGGCGTTAACCGATTCTCTCATTTACAAATTGAAGAAAGACGAAGCCAAAAGGACGACTGACGGCGGAAAAACAGATGCGTCAGTTGATAATGGAAAGGAGCATGTATATGGGACGATATATTAAAATTTTTGATACTACATTACGCGATGGTGAACAGTCGCCGGGGGCTTCAATGACCCTCGATCAAAAAGTGGAAATGGCCGAGGCCCTTGAGAGCCTTGGGGTGGATGTGATTGAAGCCGGTTTCCCGGTATCTTCCAAGGTTCAGTTCGAAGCGGTACGCCGTGTTGCCGAGACTCTCAAGGAGGCGGCGGTAGTCGGCCTCTCGCGCTGTGTAAAAAGGGACATCGATGTGACCTACGATGCGGTGAAAGATGCGGTCCATCCGATGCTGCATCTCTTTATTGCCACCAGTCCGCTGCACCGGGAGTTCAAACTGAAAAAGGACCGCAGTCAGGTGCTCGAATCGATTGCAACTCACCTCGATTATGCGAGTCAGTATTTTGACCGTATAGAATTTTCACCGGAAGATGCATCCCGCACAGAAACCGACTTTTTGTTGGAGGTGATTAATACAGCGATTGCCCATGGGGCAACTACCATCAATATTCCCGATACCGTGGGCTTTTCCATGCCTGATGAGTTTGGACAGTTAATCGAGAAGTTGGTGAAGGAGGTTCCGGAATTCCAGAACGGTGCTGTTGATCTTTCAGTGCACTGCCACAACGATTTAGGCTTGGCTGCCGCTAACTCTCTTGCTGCGGTAAAGGCCGGTGCAAGTCAGGTTGAGGTGACCTTGAACGGGATCGGTGAGCGAGCCGGTAATTGTGCTCTGGAAGAGCTGGTGATGGGTCTGGAGGTTCGCCGTGATCTTTACAACGTGGATACTCGCATAAAAAAAGAGTTTTTGTATCCAACCGGAAAACTGCTTCAAAACCTGACCGGACTTTTATTCCAACGGAACAAACCCATTTTTGGGGACAACGTGTTTACCCACGAGTCGGGAATACATCAGCATGGGGTGCTCGCTCACCGAGAAACCTACGAAATTATGAATCCCAATACCATCGGACGGCACAGTGAAAGCCTGGTGATGGGGCGTCATTCGGGAAAGCACGCACTCCAGGAAAAACTGCGCCAGTACAATATACGTCTTTCTGAGGAGCAGTTCCAGAAGGTGTTTGAACGTTTTGCAGAAATTGCGGACAAGAAGAAAGAGGTGTTTGATGAGGACCTGTTCTCGATTGTCTCTAATGTGCTCGGTGGAATAATCGACGGTTATCGGATGCCCTATTTTCATGTGTATACCGGTAATACCTTGATTCCTTCTGCAACCATTAAGCTGACCGAAAAAAATGAGGAGTATATTGCCTCTGCCACTGGTGATGGTCCGGTTGACGCGGTGTTCAATGCTATCGATAAATGCTGTCACATCACGACCAGACTTGAAGAGTATATTATTCAAGCAGTCGGTTCCGGTAAAGATGCGCAGGGACAGGTAAAGTTGATGCTTGATATTGAGAATGAGTTGTTTGCCGGAAAGGCTTCCTCGACAGACATCGTTGAGGCTTCTGCGCTGGCATATTTGAATGCGGTCAATCGTTATGTACTTAAGAGACTCTCCAATGGGCATTCAGAGGAATACGAGCAGGACTCTCAGATGGCTGAAACTACCGGCACAAGCCGAGCAGAGTGAGGAGCACTATGAGCACTGAAGGACAGTTCCAGACTCTCAGCGAGAAAATTTTTAGCGATAAAGCCGGACGAGCGGTGAAGGCCGGAGAATACCTGCTGCTCGAAGTTGATGTTGCCCTAGGCAACGATATCACGGCACCGGTCGCTATTAGGGAGTTCGAAAAATTTGGCGGCCGCCGGGTATATGACCCGGATCGGATCGTGTTTGTGGCCGATCATTTTACACCCAACAAGGACATCCAATCGGCGATGCAGGTAAAGATGGTACGCGATTTTGCCCGGACCCATGGGATTAACAACTTTTTTGATGTGGGTAAGATGGGTATTGAACATGTGCTACTACCTGAACAGGGTTTGGTGAAGTCAGGAGATCTAGTAGTAGGAGCCGATAGCCATACCTGTACCTACGGTGCGCTGGGAGCATTTTCGACCGGGGTGGGGTCAACCGATCTGGCGGGGGTGTTTTTTACTGGAAAAGCGTGGTTCAAGGTACCCGAAGCAATCCGGGTGGAGTTGAAAGGACAGTTTTCTCAGGGGGTATCCGGAAAGGATCTAATCCTGCATCTGATTTCGCTGCTGGGGGTTGATGGGGCTAATTATAAGACCCTGGAATTCACCGGCCCGGGAGTTGATGCAGTAAGTATGGACTCACGTTTTACCGTCAGCAATATGGCCATAGAAGCGGGAGGAAAGGCGGGCCTGTTTCCGGTAGACGGTGTTACTCAAGCCTATGAGGAGGCCCGGGGAATTGATGTTGCTATGCGCAGTGCTGATGAGGAGGCTGTGTACAGCCGAAGCCTTGAAATTGATTTAAGTACTCTGGAGCCGACGGTAGCCCGCCCGTTTCTGCCCGACAATGGCGCCACTATCAGTACCTTGGCAGCAGAAAGGATTAAAATTGATCAGGTGGTCATCGGCAGCTGCACCAATGGCCGGATCGAAGACCTACGGGCTGCGGCGGCGGTGTTGGGTGATAAGCCGATAGCCGAAGGTCTGCGCTGCATTATCCTTCCCGGTTCGCAGGAGGTATATCTACAGGCCATGCGGGAGGGATTAACTGAAAAGTTCGTAAGTGCCGGCTGTGCCTTTTCAACCCCCACCTGCGGACCCTGTTTAGGCGGGCATATGGGTATTTTGGCCGAAAAGGAAGTAGCGGTCTCTACCACCAACCGAAATTTTGTCGGCCGAATGGGGCATGCCAGCAGCGAAGTCTACCTTGCATCGCCGGTGGTTGCTGCGGCCACTGCTGTTGAAGGATACCTATGCGGGCCGGATGCCGCAGCCCTCGAGCGACTGAAATAGCAGCGGAATAAGTGTTGCGCTGCATTTGAGTTGAAGGAAAAAGAAGAGCAGAAAATGAAAAGAGTGAGGATATAAATGATACGAGAAGGTAAGGTCTTCAAGTTTGGAGACCACATAAACACCGATGAGATTATTCCGGCCCGTTACCTGGCTACCAGCGACCCCGATGAACTGGCAAAAAACTGTATGGAGGATGCCAGTCCGGGTTTCGGCCGCAGGGAGGATGTGCCCGGCAGTATTTTAGTAGCCGGCGAAAACTTTGGCTGTGGATCATCCCGTGAGCATGCCCCAATAGCGATTAAGGCTGCGGGAATCCAATGTGTAGTTGCAAGGAGTTTTGCCAGAATTTTCCTGCGAAACTGCATTAACATTGGCCTTCCGATTGTAGAGCTGGAACAGACCGATTCAATTGAAGAGGAGGATTATCTTAAAATAGATTTTAATGCCGGGCAGGTATCGAATATTAGTCAGGGAACGAAATATGTCACCAATACTTACCCGGAATTCTTGCAGCAGATTATTCATAGCGGCGGTTGGCTAACCTATGCTACCACTAAGCTGGCACCTAAATGGGTTCTGGAAGGGGAGCGCTGAAATGGGCAGTAAAACAAAGCTGAATAGTGCAACTGAATCGAGCTTTAAGATAGCGGTTTTACCGGGCGATGGAATCGGTCCGGAGGTGATGGAGGCTGCCCAAGGAGTGCTTGCGGCGGTGAGCAAAAAGTTTAACCTCCAGTTTGAGTTTAACCACGGACTTATCGGAGGGGCGGCTCTGGATGCGGAGGGCACCCCCTTGCCGGAGGATACCCTGAAACTGTGCCGCAGTGCCGATGCCGTTCTGCTGGGCAGTGTCGGGGGCCCCAAATGGGATGCCCTCCCGCCGGAAAAGCGTCCCGAGCGGGGCGGTTTATTGGCCCTGCGGAAGCAACTGAATCTGTTTGTAAACTTACGGCCGGTGCGGGTGTATCCGTCCATTTCCCACCTCTCTCCTCTCAACAGCCGCCGCCTGGAAAAGGGGGTTGATCTGCTGACGGTCCGGGAACTCTCCGGCGGAATCTATTTTGGTGAGCCGAAGGAGAAGAATGATGCGAGCGGTTTGGATACTATGTACTACGACAAGCAGACTGTCAGCCGTGTAGCCAGACTCGCCTTTGAGGCCGCCGGTGGCCGGAGGAATAAGCTTACTTCGGTTGACAAGGCGAATGTGCTGTACAGTTCGCTTCTATGGCGGGAGACTGTCGAGGACTTAGCGCTCGAGTATCCGGAGGTAAAACTGGATCATATGTATGTGGATAACGCCGCTATGCAGATGATTGTTAATCCGGGGCAGTTCGACGTCATTCTTACGGGAAACCTGTTTGGGGATATCCTGTCCGATGAGTCCGCCGCCCTGCCGGGTACGCTGGGGGTGCTGCCCTCGGCCTCTCTGGGCGATTCTGTGCATCTGTTTGAACCGGCCGGAGGTTCAGCCCCCGACCTGGCCGGACTGGACAAGGCTAATCCGGTGGCTCAAATATTATCGGCGGCCATGATGTGTGAGTACGGATTGGGTTTGCCCGATGCGGCGGCAGCTATCCGTGAAGCTGTTGAACAGAGTTTTATCGATGGTATTTGTACTGCCGATTTGCTCACCGGTTCCGATAGACCGGCGGCCGGTACTACCGCGGTTGCTCGGGCGATCGCAGGGTATATTATATAGTCTGATCCATTTGACCGATGCTTTTGTATCTGTATGCTATTCAATGAATGTGCTTGCGAAAAATCTATTTTTACTATGTAATGGATGGTTGACCGGGCCGAGCAGAAACTGTAAAAAAGCCCGGTCCAAATCAGCAGTGAGAGGCGTTGTATGAATAAGGTTCTTGAAAAGCTTCAGTTATCCGATCAAGTGTATAAAATGAAGCTTGAAGCTCCTCTAATTGCCCAGGAGCGAAAACCTGGTCAATTTGTAATAGTACAGAAAGACACAAATTTTGGTGAACGAGTTCCCCTTACCATCGCGGACGCTGATCCGGGGGAAGGTTCCATAACCATTATTTTTCAGACTGTCGGTAAAACAACCATTGAATTGTCCCAATTTGAGCCGGGTGACTCAATTGAGAACGTCCTGGGCCCACTGGGACAGCCCACCCATATTGAAAAGCTGGGTACAGTGGTCTGTGTCGGCGGAGGAATCGGGGTCGCTCCTATGCATCCGATTGCCAAGGCTATGAAGGCCGCTGGTAACAAGGTCATTATTATTATCGGAGCCAGGACTAAAGAATTGGTGATCATGGAAGATGAGATGAAGGCAATCGCCGATGAGTTGATTATTGTGACTGATGACGGAAGTTACGGACGTAAGGCGCTGGTGACCGAACCTTTGAAGGAAATTTGCGAACAGGATCCCCCCGATCAGGTCGTAGCAATTGGGCCTCCGATTATGATGAAATTCGCTGCGGAGACAACGCGACCCTTTGGAATTCACACTGTGGTATCCTTGAATACTATTATGGTAGACGGTACAGGTATGTGCGGCGGCTGCCGGGTTACAGTTGGCGGCAAGACCAAGTTTGTGTGCGTTGACGGCCCCGAGTTTGACGGCCATAAGGTTGATTTTGAAAATATGATGTTACGCTTAGGTGCGTATAAGGACCAGGAAGAGGAGCATGCCCATAAATGCCTGCTCGATGCACAGATAGAACAGCAGCAAAGGAAGGAATCCAAATGAAGCCGGTAGAAGAATTGAAGCGTGAAGCGGATGAACTGTTCTCTGAAATTGAAGGGGTGGAGCTGAAAAACAAGGATCGACTTAAACTGCCTCCCCAGGATATGCCCAATCAGGATCCCCTTGAACGAATTCAGAATATGAATGAAGTAGCTACCGGCTATTTCGAGTCGCAGGTGCGGGTAGAGGCTGCCCGCTGTTTACAGTGCAAAAATGCTCCCTGCATTCAGGGCTGTCCGGTAGCGATAGACATCCCGGCCTTCTTAAAAGCCGCCGAAGAGGGCGACTTCGACAGGTCTGTTAAAATTATCAAAGAGAGCAGTCTTCTTCCGGCAATCTGTGGCCGTGTATGCCCCCAGGAGACCCAGTGCCAGGCTACCTGTACCGTTGGGAAAGCTAAAAAGGACCCCCTCAAATCGGTTTCTATAGGGCGAATAGAGCGCTATGTGGCCGATGTAGAGCGGGAGAGCGGTAAGAAATCGATACCTGAGATAGCCCCTGAAACGGGAAAAAAAGTAGCGGTAATCGGATCCGGAC
Source organism: Spirochaetaceae bacterium (assembly GCA_041686355.1). GTDB lineage: Bacteria > Spirochaetota > Spirochaetia > DSM-16054 > Sediminispirochaetaceae > DSBN01. Next base: position 16,660 of record JAWLDZ010000005.1, on the reverse strand, counting down.
CGGCGGGTATCACCGCTGCAGCGGACTTGCGTAAAGCCGGACATCAGGTAACCATTTTTGAAGCCTTCCACCGGCCGGGTGGAGTTATGATCTACGGTATTCCGGAATTTCGGTTGCCGAAAGCGATTGTCCAGGAAGAGTTTGATACTTTAACTGCGATGGGCGTTGAGCTGCAGACTAATTTTCTGGTCGGGCGGACTCGAAAACTCACCGACTTAATTGAAAAAGACGGATACAACGCCATTTTTATCGGCAGTGGAGCCGGCCTTCCGAAATTTATGAATATCGAGGGTGAGAATCTGGTGGGGGTATTCAGCGCTAACGAGTATTTGACACGCTCCAACATGATGAAAGCCTACGATGAGGACCACGCGGATACCCCAATATACCACTCAAAGCGGGTTGCAGTCCTTGGTGGTGGAAATGTAGCTATGGATGCCGCCCGTACTGCCCTTCGGCTGGGTGCTGAAAAGGTGTATATTGTGTATCGCCGAACCGAAAAAGAGATGCCCGCCCGTGTAGAAGAGGTCCATCATGCAAAGGAAGAGGGAATTGAGTTCCTCCTGCTCCACAACCCCAAACGGATTCTCGGTAATGAAAAGGGTCGTGTCGAGGGGCTGGAACTTTTAACCTACGAGCTTGGTGAGCCGGATGATTCCGGCCGGCGTCGTCCGATCCCGATTGAGGGCAGTGAAAGCATCCTTGATGTTGATACCGTGATTGTATCAATCGGAAACGATTCAAACCCCCTGCTTGAACACACCACCGACAACCTTGAAACTAACAAATGGGGTAATATCGTGGTGAATGAGGATTTAGAAACCTCCATCGACCGGGTGTATGCCGGGGGCGATATAGTGCTTGGTGCTGCAACAGTTATTTTGGCGATGGGGCAGGGGCGCAAAGCCGCCGCTCAAATTAACGAGCGTCTGGCAAAAGAATAGCAAGCAGGACGCTTACTCGGAAGATGTGCAGCAAATATGCTCTCCCCCCATAATCAGCTGGGGGAGGGCTTGATCATGTTCACTCCTGGGCACTGTATCCAGCAACTGGATCGAAAAGCCGATTCCCACAGGGGTCATCTGTTCTGTCTCGATCCATGGGAGATGCCGGCTAAGCCACTTGTCGTAGTATGCCTTCCCGCGGCCTAGGCGGTTCCCCCGCCGGTCAAAGGCCAGTCCGGGAGTGGCAATAATACAGGGTATCCCCTGCTGAGGGATAAACACCGGGGCCGTGCTGCGGGGCTCCCACAGTCCGTAGGGGTTGTACTCCAGGTCAAGTGCCGATTCAGATATCTCGGCACCGGCCGTCGTGCCATCCAGCTGAGCTTCCCATATCAGATGAAACTCCATCTCATTATCGTGAAGCCGCGGGGCCCATATACGTTTGCCCTGCTGGGCTGCTGTTTTGATTAGCCCTTGAGTATTGATTTCACCCTTCATAGACAGAAACAGCAGTACTTCTCGGCTCGATTCCCACTCCGGCAAGCCGATAAATTTCTTTGTCATGGCAGCGGCTTCCTGTTTCTGCAGTTGTTCCGAAAACTCTTTTATACTGCTGCGCACTTGTGAACGCAGTCTTGCTTTTTCTCTCTTTTTGTTTGTATTTTCTTTGCCCGGCATTATTCGACCTCTATTGTTTTTTCTTTTTATGTGAGCCCCCAAGAGTCAGGGCTACTGCCGTCTCCAGGTGATACGTATGCGGAAACATATCCATTGGCTCTAGTTCTGCAATCTCATAGCCGGCGCGGATAAAAGAGACCAGGTCACGGGCAAGAATTCCTGGATTGCAGGATACGTAAAGCACCAGAGGAATCCCCAAGGCAGCCATCGATTCTGCCTTCCCATCCAGCCCCTGTCGCGGGGGATCGAGTATCGCCACTTGGGTCTGTGGGGCCAGTTCGGTAATAGTTTTGATGATCTCCTGGAAAGGGGCCTTATGGAAGGAATAGCTGCTTGCAGCCCCAGCCCTGTTCTGGTCTGTTGGTCCTGTTGCGCTTATTTTTTCTGCAGCCCGGCGGGCTTTCTTTATAGCTGGCCGTGAAATATCATAGCCAACCACTTTTACACCCAGGTCTGCCAAGGGAAGGGAAAGGTTCCCATCCCCGCAAAACAGGTCCAGAATGGTTTGGCCGGCTTGAATTTGCTGACGAACGTGGCGAAGGACAAACTCCTGCAGATGCGAATTTACCTCTCGATTGGCCTGCAGAAAGCTTTGTGTGGAATGTCGGCCCTTATATATGAGATGGAAGACCGCCGATTGGCCATCCTCTGATACTATCTCAACCTCCAGCGGAAGCTGAGGTGACTCTTTTTCCTGTAATCCAGCAAGCTTCTCTTTTATCCGCGGAATTACCGCATTCAAGGCCGGCTCCATTACCAGGCACTGGTCAATTGGAACCACGGTGTTGCTGTGTTCCTTGAAAAATCCCAGCTCACCGGCGGGGTTTACCTTAAGCTGGGCGGTACGGCGATAGTTATATATCTTTGGCGAGGGGATAACTGGGGGAACAGGGTATTCGATTCTGGCAGACTTGTGCAGCACCTGCTGCAGATGCGACCGCTTGGACTCCAGCTGTTGTGAGTAGTCGATATGCTGCCACTGACACCCGCCGCACTCGCCAAAGTAGGGGCAGGGTGCCTCGACCCTCTTGGGAGAGCGGGTGTCGAAGGAGACCACTTTTCCACGCAGAAACTTCTTTTTGTGCTGGGTAATCTCCACCTGCACTATATCCGCCGGAGCGGTGAAGGGGACAAAACACACCATATTCTCGATTCGTCCCACTCCTTCGCCGCCGAAGGCCAGATCAGTAATTTCAAGTTGATAAAATGTATTCATTACCGTCAATACTGGTTTAAGCTTGGAAAAAAATCAACACTGCTGTACAATATCTCATACACTCTGAGCGTTATATTATAGCTTTGGCGGGTTTGGATGATAACCTTTATTAACATTGGCTCAATTTTACTCTTTATCTACTTTACTTTCGTGATAGTACTTACTATTCAGATTGTGCTGGATAACAAGCCTCCCGAGGTTGCAGTGGCCTGGCTACTGGCCATTTACTTTCTTCCGTATTTTGGGGCGGGGCTGTTCCTTTTAAGCGGGGTAAACTGGAAAAAAAGAAAGATAATGAAGCAGCTCCCGGAACGCACCTTTAAGACCTACCTCGGTCCTGTACTGGATCAGCAGAAAACCTTTTTACAGAATGTCCACTCGAACAGCGATCTTGACAACGATATGGTCAAAGCAATCAGTTTAGCCCTGCAGGCCGGCAACAGTATTGTCACACTTAATAATAGGGTTGAACTGTATTATGAGGGGGGCAGGTTTTTTGACGCTTTAATGGTAGACCTTGAAAATGCCCAAGATACTATTAATATGGAGTTTTTTATTTTTCGTTCGGATGAACTTGGCAACCGTATCAAGACTATTCTGGAGCGCAAGGCCCGGGAGGGGGTTAAGGTAAGGCTGCTCTTTGACGGAGTAGGCTGCTTTAATAAGCAGAGCTGGAAGTTTAAACACGAATTGAAGAACTCCAAAATCGATGCTCACTATTTTTTAGACCCTATGAATATTCTCTCCAGCCGCTTGTTGAACTATCGTAACCACCGCAAAATTGTGGTGATCGACGGACAAATCGGATACACCGGAGGTATGAATGTAGGACTTGAGTATATTGACGGGGGGCCGCAGTTCCACCGCTGGCGCGATACCCATGTTCGTATGGTTGGAGAGAGTGTGCAGCTGCTGCAGGGTGTTTTTCTATCCGACTGGTATAACAGTGGCGGCGATGTGGTTCAGGATGCCCGATTTTTCCCACTTCCGGCTGCTCGGGGTGACTATTTACCGACTCAAATAGTGGTTAGCGGCCCCGATTCCGATTGGAATTCTATCAAGAAGATGTTTGAGCTTCTTATAAGCAATGCAAATTCCCGAATATGTATACAGAGTCCCTATTTTATTCCGGATCAGTCGCTGATGAATGCCCTCGAATCGGCTGCTCTCAGCGGGGTAGAGGTAAATTTGATGATAACCGGCTTGCCGGATAAACGGGTTCCCTTTTGGGTTGCCCATACGTATTTTGAGGATCTGTTAAAGTCGGGAGTACACATTTATCTATACGAAGGGGGCTTTATGCATGCCAAGGTTTTGATCGTTGATAAAACGATCTCCACTGTCGGCAGCTGTAACATGGATACCCGAAGTTTTCATTTGGATTACGAGGTAAATGCTTTTTTTTATGATGCAAAAATTACCGCCGATCTTATTGAACAATTCAACGATGATGTTGCAGAATGTAAGCAGATCACCTTTGAAGACTTTCGGGAGTTTTCAGTTTTCCGTCGTCTGAGAAATTCGATTTTTAGAATGATTGCTCCCGTGCTGTAACCGGCCTAAGAGGAGTACTAATGAGAGGTAGTTTAATTGAATAAATCATTGTTTTACAGCAGTTCCATGTTGGTGCTCCTTTTTTTATTCCAGATATCTATTCCCCCTTTTATCTTTGGTTCGGAGACCTCCTCCGGTCAAGAGTTCAGACTCACCCACATTGCCCGGGCTGATAACGGGGGGATGTATGCCCTGTCAAGTAATCAGGGAGCCCTGTATTCGGAAAACCGGGGGCGTGCATGGCAGCCTATCAATCAGGGGTTGCCCCGTGAACAAGTGTGGCCCTTTGATCAAAAGCATTACCGTCGTTTTACTTCCTTTAGTCTGGATAGACGGAATACTCACCGTTTGGCAGCGACTACCAGTTCCGCCCTGTACACCAGTAGAGACGCCGGTCGTACTTGGACGGAAGTGGGGCTTAGCCATCCGGTAAAGTCCAAGGACTACCTTACCGCGGTGAGTTTTGATCCCGATCAACCCCGGCGGATTTATCTCGGTACTTCTTTTAATGGACTGTTTGTCAGTGAGGATGATGGCCGCACCTGGAGAAAAGAGTCCGAGCATTTGGATAAGCTCTATCTGGGTGCCGGCTTTTATGAGGAAATTAGCGATTTAACGATGGTTCCCGGTCTGCCAAACCAGCTTTTTATTGCCTCAGCCTTTGATCAACGCATTTTCCAGTATCACACCGAGACCAGGGATATCTCCGTGATTGAACTCCCGGAGCAGGTTAAGGGATTGGTGTCTATTAATAGCTACAGTGGAGGAATTACCGACGATCCGGCCTTAGAGGTGCATTTTGAAGACAGCCGAGGGGTGTATAACTTACAGAGCCGACAGTGGAGTTTTCGGCCGCCCCTGCTGCGTGTACAAAATCGTGCTAGCAGAAACCCAAAAGATGGCGAGGCCGATACTGCACAGGAGGAAATCCGTGCAATATATCTGAATGCCTATAATGTGATTGGAACACGGATGGAAGATCACATTGCTTTTATGAAAGAGCATGGATTCAACGGTATCGTGGTGGATGTAAAAGATGACTGGGGTCGTTTGACCTACGGCTCTGAACTGAAGCGTCCTGCAGAAATCGGTGCGATTCATACGGTATTTGATATTGAAGAACTGCTGAAGAAGGCCCATGAGGAGGGCTTGTATGTTATCGGTCGGATGGTGGTGTTTAAGGATAAACGCCTGTACCAAGCTGATAACTATGCCCAGGCTATGTGGAATGTAGAAGAGGACGCGCCCTGGGGGCACAAGGTTTCTGAAACATACGAACAGGAGGGTGAACAGAAAAACCGCCTTGTGCAGCGGGAGTTTTGGACCGACCCCTTTAGTGAGGCTGTGTGGGATTACAACATAGAAATTGCGGAAGAACTCGAAGCCATGGGAATAGATGAGATACAATTTGATTATATTCGATTTCCCTCCGATGGTGACCTCTCTACAGCCCGGTACCGGCACCGTGAACCGGGCATGCAGAAGACCGAGGCTGTCGAGTCGTTTGTGAAAAAGGCAGCAGCTAAACTCTCTGTACCAATTTCTGCTGATCTGTACGGGTTTAATTCTTGGTATCGGATGGGAAATTGGATCGGACAGGACATCTCTGTGCTGGCTGAACATGTCGATGTGATTTGCCCAATGTACTATCCCTCCCATTTTCCTCATCAGTTCCTTTCGCAAAACGATTATATCGAACGTGCCTTTGAGCTGTACAAGAAGGGCACCCAGCGGGCACAGCTTATTGTCGGACCAGGTACCAGAATCCGTCCGTACGTACAGGCCTTTCTGATGGGGCATGAATTGTCGATGGAAGAAGCGGAATACCACAGCTATCTCAACCGTCAGTTAGAGGGTATACTTCAGGCTGAGGGCGGCGGCTATACCCTGTGGAATAATATGAACAAGTACTATATGGTAAACGGAAGGGTGTCGGAATTAAACCAGTGGATGCTGGAATTAGAAAAAGTGGGAGAGACGCCGAATCCGACACTATAACCTACGTTAGGAGTCACGCAGAGGTATGGATTTATTCAGTGATGTATGGGTAGTAACGAATGTACTCAGGCCGTTCTTAGATATCTCTATTCTGGCCTTTCTGTTCTATCAAATCTACAAGCTTATTGCCCAGACTCGCGCTATTCAGCTGATAAAAGGGGCCATGTTTCTTTTATTGATTTATGCGGTGGCCTTTTTCTTTCACCTGCAGACCCTCTTGTGGATTATAAACAGTTTAGCGACCGTTCTGGTGATCGTTATAGCGATTGTATTTCAGCCGGAACTGCGCGCAATGTTTACGCGTATCGGACGGGGTGAACTGTTTCGCTTTGCCTCCCGGGCTAACGTGGAGCACATTGAAACCGTTATCAACGCCTTGGAAGTGTTGGCAGGCCGCAAACGGGGTGCTTTGATTGTATTCCCCCGGCAGGTAGGCCTAAAAAATTTAATCGACAACGGTACCCGTCTGAATGCTGAGCTTTCATCGAGCCTGTTAATTACAATTTTTGGATTTGACACCCCTCTGCATGACGGGGCAGTGGTAGTACAATCGGGAAAGCTGGTTGCGGCTGCCTGTTTTTTACCTCTGAGTGAGCAGGTAGATATACGTCGAAGTTTCGGTACACGACACCGGGCGGCACTGGGAATGGCTGAAGAAACCGATTCGGTAATTTTAGTGTTATCCGAGGAGACCGGGGCCCTGTCTTTAGCATACGATGCCAACCTTTATTATGATTTGTCCTCAAAAGAGGTGCGTCGGACACTGCGGAACCTGCTGGGAGTATCCGGGGAATCAGCGGAAGAGAGTGAGGATATTTCAGTTGCATCTTAATAAAATTTTTGAGCATATTACCAATAACTGGCCAATAAAAATTCTCTCAATCACAGCGGCGGTGCTGCTGTTTCTGTTTAATCAAATGGCCACACTTGAAGAGCGCTTCCTCAGTGTTCCCTTGGAAATTCGCACGAGCGAACAGTATATACCGGCAGAGAATTATCCGCGAACAGTGAGAGTAACCATGCGGGGGCAGAGTGAAGACATAAACCTCGTTTTGGAAGATGATGTAAAAGTATATGCCGATTTTACCGAATACGGCCAGGAGGGACGGTACACCGTGCCGATCCGGGTAGTGAAGGAAGGCCGTCTGGCCCACATAGACCCCCTTGAACTGCATGTGGAGCCTAGAAAAATCAGCTTAAAAATTGAAAAAAAGCTATCTAAAAGCGTAGATGTAAAACCGCGTTTGGTCGGATACCCGGCTAAGGGGTATGAACTTACCCAATATTTTCTCACACCCTCATCAGTTGAGATAGAGGGGGTGGAGAGTACTGTAGAGGATCTTGAATCTATTGAGACAGAACCCATCGATTTGTCGGGACGGACAGAAGATTTTACCGTGCGCTTACGGTTAAAGAAGCAGGATCAGTTCACAGCATTTCCCGGGGGCGATACGGTAGAGTTTTTTGGTATCGTACAGGAGAAGACTATTCTCAAGACGGTTGAGGATATCGATCTAATAGCCCTGGATCTGGCAAGTGATTTAGCGGTATCCGGGGTTCCAGAGGATGCCTGGATGACGATACAAGGGAGTCAGTTACAGCTGGAGCAGGTGAATAATGAAGATTTTATGCTCACCTTTGACTGCTCGGATATTGAAGAGCCGGGTATGTACACGCTTTCGGTGACACCGGATGTACCGCGGGGAGTACTCGTGATGAAATACAGTCCCACCAGTGTAGAGATAGAAGTTTCCGAATTAGAGGAGCCGGAATGATTTTAGGAATGGGTATTGATATAGTGAGCGTAGAGCGAATGCGTCATTGGTGGAACAACGAGAGACTGCTGCGTCGGTTTTTTCATGATGATGAAATTGAAGCGGTACAGCATAGAAAAAGCGGCTCCATACTCTCTTTAGCGGCCCGTTTCGCTGCGAAAGAGGCTTTTGGCAAAGCTCTCGGAACCGGTATGCGAGGACTTGTTTTGAGGGATATTCAGGTAGTGAACTCCCACAATGGAAAGCCGGATATTCAGTTGTACGGTACTGCCTTGGAGGCTTTCCATCGTCATCGGGGCCAGTCAATTCATCTTACCATGACCCATGAACACGATATGGCAGTAGCTTTGATAGTAATTGAGGGAGATTGAGATGAGTGCAAAAGCCGGTGATTCTATTACCTTTTTTTCTAAAAATAGTATTACTTGTCCGGTATGCAGCAGTGAGTTTTATAGAGAGGATATGCGCACAGGCCGCGGGCGCTTGATTGCAGGCTCTCTTACAAAGGAGTTGCGCCGTTTATATGAACCTACCGAAAAATATGGCGAGGTGTATCCCCTGATCTACAGTATTACCGTCTGTCCGGAATGTCTATATGCAGCTTTTCCCCAGGATTTTGACCTTATTCCCCCGGCAACAGTCACCGCCTTGGATGAGTCCCGCGAAAGCCGGCGGAACAGTCTGTTGAAGATATTCCCCGATTTGGATTTTACCCAGCCCCGCGATTTACCTTTAGGAGTTGCCTCCTACCATTATGCAATGATGAGCATGGAAGCCTTTCCCTCTGAGATGAGTCCTACCATTAAAAAAGGGCTGTGTTCCCTGCGGGCTGCATGGTTATCTAACGATCTTCACCGCAAGCTGCCCGGTGAACATTATGATTATCTTGCCCAGCTCTACTATCATAAGGCATGGTTTTTTTATACAGAAGCCCTACGGTATGAAGAGGAGGGGAAGGAAGGCATCACTGATGCCGGTTTTCTCGGACCTGATTTGGATCAGAATTACGGCTACGACGGAGTGTTGTATATTTCCGCTCTGCTGGAGTTCCTTTACGGAACACAAGACAATGAAGAGACACGCCGGATGTCGTTAGAAAGGGCTAAAACTACGGTAGGACGGCTGTTTGGATTGGGCAAGGCTTCCAAGGACAAGCCTGCTACATTGTTGGAACGGGCGCGAGATCTGCATGCGAATATAAACAGTGAACTTAAGGGCTGACTGAGAGTAATTGGCAATGGCAGCTCGAATAAAAGTGACAATCGCATATGATGGTACACGTTATGCCGGGTGGCAGATTCAGCCTAAGGAACCGACGGTGCAGGCCGAGGTAGAGCGGGCTGCTGCTGCGGTATTGAATCAAAAAGTAGCGGTGGTTGCCTCCGGCCGGACCGACTCAGGTGTGCATGCCCGCGGTCAGGTATGTCACTTCGATTCTCCTAACGAGGGTATGCCGCCGGAAAAGTACTCCCTGGCACTTAACCGCCATCTACCACAGGATATTCGGGTTCTTGAGAGTCGCCTGGTTGCGAATGATTTTCATGCCAGGTATAGTGCCCTTGCGAGGGAGTACCGCTACTATCTGCTTCAGTCACGTATTGCTGAGCCCTTTGAACGGCCGTACTGTTATTCCCATTCCCAGCTTCCATCGGTGGCGCTATTGGACGGATATGCCGCCTGTTTGGTAGGTGTACACGACTTTACCACCTTTTCCGCAGTCGGCGATGAAAGTCTTTCTAAAGTAAGGGCAGTACATTCTGCCTCGGTGTTTATGCAGAAGGGAGTGGTGGTGTTCCGAATCGTTGGAAATGCCTTTTTGTGGAGGATGGTACGGTCTATAGTAGGAACTATGCTCGAGTTGGGACGGGCCGGTGAAGATCCTCAGAGCATGGAACAGCTGATCCGCCGGCAGGAGCGAACCGCAGCCGGGGCGACCGCTCCGCCCCAGGGTCTGTTTTTACATAGGGTGAGCTATGGAACATCCGACGGAGAATAACGCAATGAATGAAAACTCAACAAAAGAAGAGAATCTTAAAAAGTATTGGGAAATATTGCGTTCTGCCGAGTCGTATTTGCAGGGCGGGTGGCCTGTAGATGTTTCCAACCCGCCACAGAAGCTGTATCCCCCGGGCCGCCGGGCTGCCGTGCAGGATTTTGTCCAACTGCGTTCGCAATTTGTTAAGAATAGCGGCGACCGGGAGCAAAGCCAAAACTCGCCTCTAGGCAGTGCAGGCTCCTCAGCCAAGAGCCCCCTTCCCGCCGAACAAAGCCCCGATTTCGATTCCCTCGATCAAATTTCTGCTGAGATTCGGGCTTGTCAGAAATGCCGTCTTGCGGGAAACCGGCTTAATGCCGTACCGGGTGACGGGGCTCCTAATCCAAAACTTATGATCATCGGCGAGGCTCCTGGCGCGCAGGAGGATGCAAGTGGACATGCCTTTGTTGGGCGTGCCGGGCAGTATCTTGATAAATGGCTTCAGGCTATTAATTTGGACCGCGCCCGGGATGTATTTATTGGAAATATTATAAAATGCCGCCCCCCCGATAACCGTGACCCCCTGCCGGATGAAACTGCAGCCTGTATGCCGTATCTGAATCGACAGTTGGATATTATTCAGCCGAGGGCAATTTTGACTCTCGGAAGAATATCTACCCACATCCTGACCGGCACAAGCGAAGGAATCGGCAAACTCCACGGCCGTATCTATCGGTTTAGGGGCATTCCCCTCATCCCAACCTATCATCCTAGCGCAGTGCTGCGGAATCCGGTATATCGTAAGCCCGTATGGGATGATCTGCAGAAGCTGCAGCGACTCATCGAGCAGCAGGAAACGGGAGCCTAAACGGTGCCGTCTGAAGATCCGAAAACAGCAGTATCGGACGAGTACCTTCAGGTAATATTCAACATACCCGTGGAAGGTCCTTTTACCTATCGTCAACCCGAGCCGAAGGAGAAAACGGGCACTAGGAAATCGCGAAAAGAAAAAGTGGAAAAAGAGCCCTCCCGGGTTCGGAGGGGAATGCGGGTAGAGGCTCCCTTCCGGGGGCGTCTGATGACCGGTTTTGTTGTGGATACGTCCGCAGAACGTCCCGAGGGAAACTTCAAAATCCTGCCGGTCAAACGTTCCCTCGACTCGGAGGTTTTGTTTGGAGATGCTCAAATTGACTTGGCTCGATGGATCTCCCGTATGTACTTCTGTTCCCTCGGAGAGTCTCTTTCGGTGATAATTCCCGGGGGCAAACGGGAGAGCCGCGCCGAGTTTATCCCCACCGAAGAGGATTCCTTTCATATCCCCGCACAGCTCTCCCCTGCCCAGGAGCAGGCTTTGGAAAGGATCGCAGCCGGGACTGAACGGATGTACTACCTATACGGGGTTACCGGCTCCGGTAAAACAGAGGTGTTTTTACAGCTTGCCGCCCATACTATTGAGGCCGGCGGAGCGGTCATCTATCTAGTACCGGAAATTGCCCTTACACACCAGCTTATTCAACAGGTGCAGTCGCGCTTTGAAGGTGCCGCCGCGGTATGGCATTCAAAGCTTACCCCCTCACAGAAGCTAAAAGAGTGGCGCCGCATGCAGGCGGGGGAGATCCGTTTTGTAATCGGAGCGAGGAGTGCGGTATTCAGTCCAATGGATAATATAGGTTTGATAATCGTGGATGAGGAGCACGAGAGCTCCTACAAATCTGGACAAACTCCTCGCTACCACGCCCGGCAGGTGGCCATGAAACGCTGCATACTTACAGAGGCAAAGCTGGTGATGGGTAGCGCAACTCCTAGCCTTGAGGCCTATGAGCTGATGAACCGCGGGCAGATAGTTAAGCTGGAGTTGCCTGACAGAGTATCCGGAGGAGAGATGCCGGTGGTCGAGTCGGTTTCGATGCAGGGACAGACGCGAGCGATCTCCGACCGCTTAACCGAGGAAATTCACAAGACCGCCGCGATGGGAAAGCAGACCATTCTGTTTCTCAATCGACGGGGCTTCAGTTACTTTTTTCACTGCCGAAGCTGCGGGTACGAGATGAAGTGCAGCCACTGTTCGGTGAATCTCACCTATCATAAGGGCAAGCACCGGATGGTCTGCCACTATTGCGGCTACAGCCGCAGGCCGGTGGATGTATGCCCGGAGTGCGGCTCGCTGGATATCGGTTACTCGGGTTTTGGGACGGAAAAAATTGAGGAAGATATCCGGCAGCTGTTTCCGCAGCTGAGAATTGCCCGGGTTGACACCGATTCAACCCGTAAGAAGGGAAGTCTTCAGGCAATCTTGAAAGATTTTAAAGCCGGGGAATACGATCTGCTCTTGGGGACCCAGATGGTTGCGAAGGGCCTGAACTTCCCTAAAGTTCGGCTTGTCGGCATAGTCCTGGCCGATAGTGCACTGAACCTTCCCGACTTTCGTGCAGGTGAACGGACCTTTAATTTAATAGTGCAGGTCTCCGGCCGGGCCGGCAGGTTTATGGAAGAAGGAAGAGTGCTGGTGCAAACCTATAAGCCCCAAGTCTCGGCTATAAAAAAAGCTGTTGAACATGACCTTGCCCGCTTCTACGAAGAGGAGCTCGATATCCGCCGTCAGCTGATGTTTCCGCCTTTCTATCGACTGTTTCGGATAGTGGTGAGGGGACGTGATAAGGGCCGGGTACTTTCGGTAATTGAGCATATTGCAGTCCAATTAGCTCCGGTAGAACAGGTAGATTCCACCACCGAAGTGTTAGGCCCCTCTCCCTGTCCGATTGAAGTAATAGCGGGGAACTATCGTGAACAGCTGCTGATCAGAAGTAAAAATTTTGGTAAAGTTCATTCCTTCCTCTACCAGTGGCACCTCAGTTTTGAACGGCCTGGGGCTGTACATGTGGAAATTGATGTTGACCCGGTGAGCTTGCTATAATTGACGGTATGGGTTCTTTTTAGTACTATTATACCATGTTGGATATAGTAACACTAGGCGACGATGTTCTAAGGGAACAGGTCGATGAAATAAAAGATGTAAACGGTGAAATTGCCGAATTGGCGCAAAACATGATATCGGCGATGTACCACGGTGATGGTGTGGGACTTGCCGCACCGCAGGTCGGGCTGTTAAAAAGCATGTTTGTGTGCCATGTAAACGGTGACCAGCCGCGGGTGTTCATTAACCCCCAAATTATCGGGACCAGTCAAGAGCTCTTTCCCTATGAAGAGGGCTGTCTAAGTATTCCCGGAATGTACGGCGATGTAATTCGGCCGGCCACGGTCACAGTACAAGCCGTAAATGAGCAGGGCAAACCCTTTAAAATCGATGCAGAGGGCCTTTTGGCCAGGGTGGTTCAACATGAAATTGACCACCTAAAGGGTGTGCTGTTTATTGACCACCTCGAGGAAAAACAGCGTGAGCGCTTGCTCAAAGCGTATCATAAAAAAATGCGGAAATAGCCGGAATATGCGTGTTCTCTTCGCCGGTACCCCGGAAATCGCAGTGCCTTCACTGAAAGCCCTTGCGGCACAGCATACTGTCGTTGGAGTGCTTACCAATCCTGATCGAGCTCGCGGCCGAGGGCGTACAGCTGAACCGCCCCCGGTCAAACAGGCGGCCCAGGAGCTTGGACTTCCGGTTTTTCAACCGCATACGCTCAAAGGTGAGGCCCGGCAGCTCCTCTCGCCGTTAGGGGCTGATATTTTAGTAGTATTTGCCTACGGGCGTATATTCGGTCCCATGTTTTTGGACCTTTTCCCCGAGGGCGGGGTAAACGTGCACCCCTCACTGCTTCCGCGTTACCGGGGGAGCATCCCGATCATCGCGCCGATTATAAACGGCGACCCTGAAACAGGGGTAACAGTCCAGAAAATTGCTCTTGAGATGGATACTGGTGATATTTTAGCTCAGACGCGCTTCCCCTTAGACGCTGCCCTTACGGCAGATCAACTGACAGCATATGCAGCGGATACAGGTGCCGATTTACTCCTCTCGGCCCTGTCCGACCTGGAAGCAGGTACTGCAGCCCCTGTAGCTCAGGATCCTCTGTATGCCACCTATTGTCGTAAACTCAATAAAAGGGATGGTCAAATTAATTGGCAGCTACCGAATTACATGATCGAGCGTATGGTGCGTGGTTTTTTTCCCTGGCCGAAGGCTTTTACGGAGTGGAAGGGCAAACGTCTTACCCTGTTAGCCTCTTCGCTGCCCTCAGAAACGGCGGAGGGCACTCTCTCTTCGGCAAAGGTCAAGGCCGGGACGGTGCTTGGTATAGACAGGGAAAATGGAATTCTGGTACAAACAGGAAGGGGCCTGCTGAGTATGCGCAGATTACAGCTGCAGGGAAAGCAGTCGCTTGAGTGGCGGGCCTTTGTAAACGGGAATAAAGAGATAATTGGATCCCAGCTTGGAGATAATAAATTGTGATAACCTTTGGAGATAGTCAATGAATCATGAAATGGATAATATGAATAACAATCAGAACCAACCTTCTACAGGAAAACACGGAATCGGCGGATTTTTTAAGAAAAAGGGTTTTCCTAAAAAGCCGCAAAGTCAGGAGAGTCGGTTTTTTCGAATGGTCCTCTACTTTTCTTTAGGTACCATAGGTGCTGCCCTTTTAATTGGTATTGTAACTTTCATGATTACCCTTGAGGGAAATGAGGAAACCATGGTCCCCGACCTGCGGGGAATGGAACTTGCAAATGCAATTATTGAACTCCAAGATAAAGCCTTATATGGTACTGTACAGTTGCGCTACTCGAATAAGCTCTCCGACAAGGGGACGGTACTTGGGCAGGATCCGATACCCGGTGCGGTAGTGAAAGCTAAAAGCGAAGTACTCCTGCGGGTGAGTAAGGGAGCAGCCGTAGAAAAATTGGATGATTTTGTGGGCTGGAATGTGAGCGAGCTGGAGACCCACTTAAAGAGTCTTGAATCGGTCTATGGGCCGCTGCTTAAACTGCAGAAACCCTATATTCGCGTATATGATGAATCCCCCTCAGGTACTATTTTAGAGCAAAAGCCTTCTCCTGGAACTGAGTTAACCGTACTAACCGAGCTTGAGTTGGTGGTAAGCCGTGGCCCGGAAGGTCAAAGTACTGAGGTGAAAGACTACATTGATATGGAATGGCGAAGAGCTCTGGCTGAAATAGTTTCTGCCGGCCATCCCTTTGTTTTTACGATGACTACTCAGGAAGAGGGTGATCCGGGGACAGTGGTATCTCAGAGCCCGAATCCCGAGAGTGAGGTACCAACCGGGACCCTCCGACAATTGATGATAAAGGCTCCTGAGGAAGTAGAAGAGGACTATCGGTTTGGAATTATTGAGCGGGAGCTGCCTGAGTACCCGGTACATGTACCTGTGCAGGTCGAAATTATTCGAACCAGCGGGGAGAAGGAAACTCTTATCTCCTTTAGTCACAAGGGTGGTCTGTTGACTATTCCTTATCTGGAAGAAGTAGACTCCATAATGGTCATTCAAATCGATGGTGAAGAGGTTGTACGGCATAGGGTTCAAGAGGAGGAATCGGACTAGGTGAGTCCCTAATATTGACACATAAAAAGTAATCTAATACTCTTTGTGTAGCTATTTTCGATGCGAGTGTGGTGAAATGGTATCACGAAAGCTTCCCAAGCTTTAATTGGGGGTTCAATTCCCCTCACTCGCTGTTTCCTTCCTTTCCCCATTAATTTTTAAACTGAAGTTTTCCCGAAACAGTGCTATTCTGCAACTATGGCAACTAAAACAATTTATTACTTTTCCGGCGCCGGTAACTCACTGGCGGTGGCCAAGAAGCTTTCCGAGGACCTTGATGCGCAGCTTCTTCCGATGAAGGTGCTGCGGGAGCAGGACGGCGCGTTAGTAGATTTATCGAACAATTCTACTGTAGGCATAGTATTTCCGGTTCATGGCGGCCAGCCGCCCAAATTTGTTGTTGAGGTCCTCGACAAATTAGACAATATTCAGAATGCATACCTGTTTGCCGTGTGCACCTACGGTATCAGTCCCGGCCGCGCCCTCTATCGAATTAAAAAGCTTATAAAAACCCGGGGCGGGACCCTGTCGGCCGGCTTTGCAGTGGGAATGCCGCAGAGCGGTATCGGTTCACGGCTCATCGGAGAAGCGCGAATGGAATATCTCTGGAGTGAAGGACGGCAGAAAACCGCTGCGGTTTCACAGTTTTTTCAGGATCGAAAAAGCGGCATAATTGAATCTCAAAGTGCGTACGGACCGATGTTGAAGAAAGAGAACCTCAAAATGGTACCCTCGATCTTCAAAATGCTGGGCAATATGATCCGTTACGGCGTAAAAGATCTGACGCAGATTGCCGATGAAAACTGTATCGGCTGCGGAACCTGCGCCTCTATCTGCCCTGCGAACAACATCCGCATGCAGGACGACCGGCCTGTGTGGCTAGATCACTGTGTAGGCTGTTTCGGCTGCTATCACTGGTGTCCTCAGGGAGCGGTCAGCTTTGGTGGTCACGATATGGATACAGTGCAGTTCCATCACCCGGACGTAACTGTCGGCGATATGAT
>JAWLDZ010000004.1:0-79532 GCA_041686355.1 Spirochaetaceae bacterium | reverse complement strand
GGTCATAAGCTTATCACGCAGAGCCTTCAGCTCCTGTCCAATCGCTTCAACCTCCGGACCTGCTTGAGCCGGAAGGGTGGTAAGAAAAAGCAGCTGCTCAATCCCGCGCCATTCATCTTCAATCCGAATGGCCGGCTCCAAGTGAGCTCCCGCCCGTAAGGTAGAGAAGGAGTGTCCCGCCGGAATAACCGCTGAGCGCATGTCATTTCTAAACTCAGTGAGAACTTCCCACAAGCGCCGGCTATCTTCCACCTGCGCATGCTGTAAGAGGTCAAAGGTCAGTTCAAGGGCCTCCTCCAGGGAGCCCTCAAGACACTTTAAACGCACAAACAGATACGCCAGATACGAGTCGGTGGCACCGACCATCGGACTTATATCCAGATAAGGGGATAGCCCCCCCATCTTAAGGTTTTGTCGGCGTGCGACCTCGTCATACGCAACACCGGGCAGACCGGTAGAGGTCAGCATGCGTCCCAGCAGTGGCAGCAGCAATCTCTCTCGCTCCGATAGTTCGGTTATATTAAAGGCAAAGTCGATATAGATAATGCCGTTTGTAAACAAATCGTGGGTAAAACCCGGAATACCATCTACCTGGGTATCACCGGTCTCGATCACCGAAATATCCTCCGGCAGATCCTCGCGGGATAAAATTGGTATAGTTTCCAGGGCAGATTGCGGGTCGGGGGCATTTTGAAACTGCTCAAATGCCTCCAGATCTCCCCGCAGCTGCTGCTCTTCCACCTCATTCATCTGTGAGCGGATTTTGTCGACAGTTTGTTGAATCTCTTTATCCAGATCCTGCAAATAGTTCCCGTCCGGCTCAACAACAACCGTGCTGCGATGGGGATTGTTCAAAAGTGAGCGTTCAATCAGCTGTTCAAAGTAGTGAGGATTCGCATCGTATTCCTGTTTTAGTCTTTCCATGTGAGGGGTAAACTCGAGGGTAGTACGGGGTTCCTCCCCGTGCAGCCACCCCCGCAGAGCCTTGTTCATCATCCGCAGGCCAAAGGGTGCTCCTCCACGGATTTCCCGGTTCTGAAACTCAACCCGCCGCAGGGTTCCCTTGACTACATCAGAGGGGAGTCCCTTCTCGACAAGCCTTTTCAGCTCTCCCAACACCAGGTCCTCAAATTGGCTCGCATTCTCCGGTTCAATACCCCGAATGCCGATGGAAAAACTCATATCACGGATATCAGTCTCCAAGCCGCTGACCGGAGACATATCCTCGCCCAATTCAGTATCATTTATCAATTTCTGCAAAGGAGTCCCCGGATGTCCGATCAGAGCACCACTTAACACCTGCATCGACAGCAGGGTGAGGGGATCGTTGATCACACCGGTACGCCAGTTGAGAGTAATGGTGGGCTTTGGCTTTTCCTCCCCCTCGACTGCCGGCCCCTTTACTGTAAACACTTTCGGTTCCTGCCAAGACGGCTCGTCAGCAATGTCGGGTGCCGGCTCTCCGGCCCCAAACTCGGACAAATAGTTTTTCTGCAGAAACTCCAGCTGCTCTTCAGTAGGAATATTTCCGTACATAAAAAATCGACAGTTGGCCGGGTGGTAGTACTTTTTATGGAACTCCACAAACTGCTCGTAACTCAACTGCGGAATTGCCTGGGGACTTCCGCCCGATTCATACCGATACTGTGACTTTTCAAACAGTGATCGATACGACCAGTCACCGACGATTGAATCGTAACTTGAGAAACTTCCCTTCATTTCATTAAAAACAATTCCCTCAACCTTGAGGGTCCCGTCTTCCTGTGGTACAAAGCGGCGGCCCTCCTGCAGGAAGAGCTCCCGTTTTAAAAGGGGGAAAAAAACCGCATCCGCATACACGGACATTATATTATAGTAATCCTTTTTTACCGTACTGGCGGCGGGATACACCGTTTTGTCGGGATAGGTCATGGCATTCAGAAAGGTATTCACACTTCCCTGCATCAACGCTAAAAAAGGGTCTTTCACCGGATAGTGCCGCGATCCCGAGAGCACCGTATGTTCGAGGATATGGGCAACCCCGGTATCATCGGCGGGGGGAGTTTTAAAGGCAAAGGCGAACAAATTCTCCCGGTCCTCATTATAGAGGTGATACACCTCCAAACCGGTAAGGTCGTGCTGCAGATGGATACCACTGCCATGGTACTCCTCGAGGGGGTCAATATTGGTAACGGTAAAGCCGTGTAGTTTATCCCCAATTCTCAGTTGAGTCTTTGTTGTGGACATGTAGTTCTTCTCCTATTTTTTGTACAGTTATAAAGTGTACACTTATGAAGGGTCAGCTTCAATATTCTACGATTTTTAAACTGCCTTAGTGTATTAAACATAATGATTCCTTTACACTAGTACCATGAATTTCACTCAAATGCACAGCCGTTCGCGGATTATCAACGGGATTAGAAACTTTTTTCATAATCAAAACTACTTAGAGGTGGACACGCCTCTGCTTACACCGGCTCTTATTCCGGAGGCGCCGATAGAAATCTTTGAGACGCTTTTTACCAGCAATGAATACGGATCCTTTCCGCTGTACCTCATTCCTTCGCCAGAGGTTCATATGAAAAAGCTTATCGCCTCCGGAAGCGGTAACATCTTTCAAATTACCCGCAGCTTTCGCAATTCCGAAGAACTAGGGCCTCACCATAACCCAGAGTTCAGCATGCTCGAGTGGTACACCATGGAGGCGGACTACCGGAACTCAATCGCCACCACCGAAGAACTTATTCAAAGCCTCGCCGGTCCTGAAACCCCCGCACAACTGCGCCCGCCCTTTAGAAAAATTACTGTCCGGAAGGCATTTCTCGATTATGCCGGTTTTGACCTGTCTGAAACCCAAGATAAGCCTGCCCTCGTTCGTGCCGCCCGTAACCTGGGCCTTTCGATACAGCCGACGCAAGACAGCTGGGAGCAGATATACCACCGAATTTTTCTCAGCTATGTAGAACCGAAGCTGCCAAAGGACCGGCCCCTTATTCTAACGGATTTCCCGCGCCAAATTACCTGTCTGGCCAAGGAGATTCCGGGAACGCCCTGGCGGGAGCGATGGGAACTTTATATCAATGGAATCGAGCTGGCCAACTGCTACTCGGAAGAGACGGATCCCGCTAAAATTGAGGACTTCTTTCGCAGAGAGTCTGCCCTGAAGGCTGCCGAGAGCAGTGTCGTTCCGGACATAGACGAGGAGTTTATCGAGATCCACCGCACGGGCTTTCCCAAATGCTCGGGTGTAGCCCTGGGTGTTGACCGCCTGATCATGGCTTTGAGCGGACAATCCAGTATTGAGGGGGTGATCTTTTTCCCGCTTTCTGATACTATGCGGCCGTAGCATTACGCCGCACACCCAGGTCAACTGAATATAATAACTCAAGCGAGGTTAGATAATTATGATAAGAGCCGGAGCATTAGAAAAGGGAATGGCAATTCTTATAAAGGGTGACCCCTTTGTAGTGGTTGAACGGGAGTTCGTGAAACCCGGAAAAGGGTCTGCCTTTGTAAGGGCCAAGCTGAAAAATCCCACCAGTGGTCAAGTTTTACGCGAAACGATGAAAACCCAGGACCAAGTAGAAGAGATTTTAGTTGAAGATAAGGATAGTCAGTACCTCTATGCCGATGATACTAACTACCACTTCATGGATTTGGAAACCTACGAACAGTTCGAGATTCCCGCCAAAACCTTTCCCGAATACCGGGAACTAATGAAAGAGGGAGATACATACACCCTGATAATGTGGGAGGATCGCCCCCTGGATATTAAACTCCCCTTTAAAATAGTGTACACCGTCACCAAAGCAGAGGATGCGATTAAAGGCGACACGGTAACCGGTGCGACCAAAACCGTTGAAGTGGAGACTGGCCTAAAGGTAAAAGTGCCTATCTTCATTAAAGAGGGCGAACGTATTATGGTAAATACCGAAACAAGAGAGTACGTAGAGCGGGTAAATCAGTAGGTTTAGGCATAGCCAGCCATAGGATGGAATCATTAATTTCCCATTACAGCAACAAAGAGGTTTCCCTTCGCTGCGCCGAAGGAAACCTCTCTTTTGTACTCTCCCAGGCACTCTTCAGCAGTTATGAAATTGATAAGGGCAGCCGATTTCTGTTAAAGACAGTGCAGAAAAATATTGATTTCAGTTCAATTCAACAGGTGCTGGATATTGGCTGCGGTATCGGTACTCTTGGAGTCTCTCTGCAGAAATGTTATCCCCACCTGCGGGTCAGCCTGCAGGATCGGGATGCCCTAGCCCTTGCATTCAGCCGGTACAATGCACAGAAGAACTCTGCAGAGGGAGTTCAGGTAATCGGCGGACTGGCCTTTCAAGGCCTGCGGGGACAGCATTTTGACCTTGTCATTTCAAATATCCCTGCTAAAGTAGGCGAGCCGGTACTACGGCAGATATACAGGAGTATGCTCATCCATGGCATGCTCTCGGCAATCGTAGTGGTAAACCCCCTGGCCGACTACACCCAACAGACCCTTGCAGAATTAGACGCCCGGATACTGTACCAGGAGCAGAGCTCAGGCCATAGTGTGTTTTACTTTACTCCGGCACAGCCTATTATAGCCTCGGAGGAACAAGCAAGGGAGGATCAGCCTTCTTTTGAAGGTTTTCTACCGGCAGCAGAGCTGCCGCCGGAAGAGCTGCCGCCTGCCTATTTTAGAACTGGGGCAAGTTTTGAATATGCTGATCTCTCTTATTATCTCGATACCGTATGGGGACTTGCCGATTTCGACTCGATCCCATACCAGACCCAAACCGCATATCGCTGTATGAAGGCTGCCGACCCATTTAGTCGGGTATGCATATGGAATCCTGGACAGGGCCATACCGCAGTCTTGCTGGCTGCTGCTCAGCCTACACATTCCCTCACTTTTGACCTGCTTGGACGGGACATGCTGGCTTTGCAGGCCAGTCGCTACAATCTCCGAGCACAACCTCATGTGAGCCTTGGGGTTTTGCTTCACAGCCCCAGCCCGATACTCGCCGCCGAAAAACTGAAGGACAAACAGAAAAACCGCGCAGCCGATTTGATGATTGTTGAACTAGAGCATCTCGCCGGAGTACCAAGCGCCCAGGAAGTGCTGACCGCTGCTCGTATACTGTTGAAACCGGGGGGAACACTCCTCATTACCGGAAAAAGTGCACATCTCCAGCATTTTGATCACTCACCTGAGGGGTTTTGCTCTTTCACCACAAAAAAACAGAAGGGTTATAAGAGTATAGCCCTGAACCGTGATTAATATTGAGAATTTTAGCTTCCGCCTGCAAATAGATTTTACAATTATTGACCAATAAGGTATAGTAAATCAGTATATCAAGAATAGGATAAGGTTATGCGAATAACAACAAAAGGCCGCTATGCGCTCCGCGCAGTACTTCAGCTTTCACAACAGGCTGAAAACAACCCTGTTTCAATCCGGACACTCTCGGAACTCGAGGATATTTCCGCAGAATTTTTGGAGCAGATCTTTTTTCGTCTTCGTAAGGCGGGACTCATTAAATCTACCCGAGGCCCCGGAGGGGGCTTTCAGCTGGTAAAAACCCTGAACGAAATAACTGTTGCCGATATTTTCCAGGCTGTTGGTGAAGAACTGCATTTTTCCCCGTGCACCCTTGACGACGGAAACTCCTGCGGACGTGAGGATATCTGTTCAGCCCATGGTTTCTGGGATCATACTTACACCCTATTTAGAAAGTACTTCGAACAAGTTTCCCTGCAGGACATTGTGGAAGGGCACTACCCAAACCACATTTTTGCTGAAGAAAACAGGGTCAACAAATAGGCTGCAGCCTCAGCGATTCTCAATTGCTCATACAGCTTCTCTGTACTGTTCCTATTCTGAA
This sequence comes from Spirochaetaceae bacterium, assembly GCA_041686355.1. Classification (GTDB taxonomy): domain Bacteria; phylum Spirochaetota; class Spirochaetia; order DSM-16054; family Sediminispirochaetaceae; genus DSBN01. The sequence goes on along the minus strand of JAWLDZ010000004.1, from coordinate 73,689 downwards.
AATTTGGACCGATAGTGCAGGTCTAACTGCGGAAATGGAATCTGAATATTGTGTTCTTTAAACACCCGCCAGATTTCCAGATTATTCCAATGATGGGCTGCAAATTTTTCATTTGCAGATTGAATCCAGGTATACACGGTAAGGTTAATGCTGGAGTCTCCAAACTCATTTAGATACACCCAACACTTTTTACGGTCATGGCGGTAGGGATTTCGCTCAGCAATATCCTGAAGCACAGCCAGAACTTGGTCAATATCGCTGGAGTAGGCAACCCCAATTTCATTCTTAATAATAATTGAAGGGTCATAAAAGGAGAAGTTGTGGACACTCTCCTGCACCAGTTGTGAGTTGGGCACAATAATGCTTTCATTGGTCAGTGTGTTTATTACCGTAGCAAGAATGCGGATCTGGAGTATCGTTCCTTCTATCCCCTGCACAAGAATACGGTCTCCCTCTTTAACCGGCCGGGTTATTATGATGATCAGCCCGGAAAAGAAGTTTGAGACCACACTCTGCAGACCAAAGCCCAAGCCTATTCCAAGTACTCCGAAAATTACCGTAAGTGCAGACAAATCGATACCTATGATTGAAAGGCCGATCAGCAGCACCAGCACCATTACGGTGTAACGGGCCAGGCTTGATACCGAGAACTGCTGAGCCTCATCAAGACCTATCCTTGTGAGCAGGGAGTTGCGCATCATACCGCGGGTGGTACGGCCTGCCCAGGAGGCAAGATAGAAAACCGGAATTGTCAGCAGAATTGTAATGAAAGTGACCCGGGTGTTGCCGGAGTTGATCAGAGGCTGATTCAAAACTCCATAAAAGCTCTGGAGATATTCAAATATTTTTGCCCCAAACAGGCGACCGATCAAAAGTCCTATACCCAAAATGTAAAAGAGTCGCAGTACCAGCCGCAGCCAACGCAAAATACGCTGCTGAATCTCTTCTTTAAGGGAGGAGCGCCGCAGCAGGCGGCGGATGCTTACAATTATGAGCCTATACCCCCCGCTAATCAGCAGCAGGGGCAGCAAAAACTGCAGCACCAGCTCAAGCAGGTTAAAGGGGAGCTCTAAAACTCCAAACTGCAGGGGTTGTGAAAAAATTTGGTTCAACAACGAATCAATATCCATAATAGTACCTGTCTCTCACTCATTATTGATCATAGATGCAGCAAGGTGCTACAATATATGCATGCAAGATGAGAATAACGAATTTATGGAACAAGTACAATTGGCAGTTGAAACAATTCGTGCTTCCCACCATTGTACCGGCTTCACCGGAGCAGGAATAAGTGTCGAGAGCGGGATTCCTCCCTTTCGTGGCGAAACCGGGCTGTGGTCTAAGTATGACCCTATGGTTCTAGACTTAAGTTACTTCCACCGCAATCCGGAGGAGAGCTGGAAAGTAATAAAAGAAATCTTTTACTCTTTTTTTGGTAAAGCCGAACCAAATGCGGCGCATACACTGTTAGCCAAAATGGAACAGCAGAAAATGCTGAACGCCGTAATTACACAGAATATTGATACTCTGCACCATCAGGCAGGCAGTCATAATGTCATTGAATATCACGGAAGTTCAAGAACGTTGATCTGCACCTCCTGCGGACGAGAAACCGAACCAAGTGATGAGGTATTAAAGGGTTCTCCCCCACGCTGTGAATGCGGAGGTGTCTGGAAGCCTAACTTTATTTTCTTTGGCGAATCGATTCCCTCCGAAGCGCTTGTGCAATCGCAGTATGAGGCTGAACATTGCGATTGTATGATCCTAATTGGCACTACCGGCGAGGTGTATCCGGCGGCTACAGTGCCCCAAAAAGCATCCGCTCACAGGGCTACAATTATCGAGATTAACCCAACCCCCTCGTTGTATACCGATCGAATAACGGATATCTTCATTCAGGCGGAGGCCGTAAAAGCCGGGAAAGCCCTGCAAAAAAAACTTTTTGCTTGACCCAATTGGAGAAAGGATTAAACTTATAGTGTGAGAAAATATATAAGTGTTGAAGTTGAACATTCCCGCTATGCCCGTTTTCTTTCGCTTGACCAAGCAGGAGAGAACACTATCTCTTTAACTACTCTCGCAGATTTTCAGAAACGCGCAGAAGTAAGGGTGTTCCTAATAAATGAAAATCAGCGTACACTACTGCACGAATTTTCAGTTGATCATCTGCCGCAACGACCTGCGGGCGAGCCCCGGATAGTCTTAAAGGCAGACTACGATGGAAAAAACAAGCTGAAATTGAATATGAGTGTCGACGGACGGTTCTACAGCAGCACTTCAATTTCTGTAAAGAAATACCTTCGCTCCCGAGCAAGGTGGCCATGGCTTCTATTGCTCGGCTTTGTCCTTCTCGCAGCGGCTGCATGGTTTCTGCTGCGGACATGCACTACTCCTGAAGCAAGTCATATATCCCGGACTGAAGAAACTGAAGTCTTGAACCAAGCAGACGGGCACAGCACAGAACCATCGGAAGACCTAGAAACAGAAGAAGAAGAGTACACAATGCCTTCAGCCGAAACTTCGGCACAAACTGACTCGTCCTCCCCCTTGGGCTCCGGATCAGCAGAAAGGTCGGAGCAGGATCGGAACGAGAATAGATCCGCAGGGGAAGCAGTTGAAACCAATGAAGAAAAAACTGACGCTGAGGCGGAGGTTCAGCCTGTAGTGCCTCCGGAGCTCTCGCAGCGGATTTATTTTGCACCCAATTCTTCGCAGCTTACAGAAACAGCCCGACAGAGTTTGTCCGAATTTACACAGGAAATACGTAAGTATGAAGGAGTTCAACTTGTAATAGAGGGGCACTGCGCCCTCTATGGAACGGAGCAGGGACGGGAAGAACTCTCGCTCGAACGTGCTCGTCAAGCAGCTCAGTACATTCAAAATTTAGGCTGGAGCCCGGATCAGCCGCCGGTTGTCCGGGGGCTTGCCGGCCAGAATCCCGTAAACCGGAACAGTGAAAAACAGCATCTAAACCGCAGGGTCGAAATTACCGTGCTTCCTCCGGATAGTAATACCGCTTCCCGTCGGGACCAATAAAAACATAGTGGCCCTCCTGAAGTTCCTCAAGGTAATGTGCGGTTAGAGGAATTTTACCTCCTCCACCCGGAAGGTCAACCGCATATACCGGCATTGCTAAACCCGAGACTTGCCCGCGCAGCTTTCGCATTAAGTCAAAGCCCTCCGCAAGGGGCACCCTGAAGTGAGAGGTACCCGCAGCAAGGTCGCCCTGAAACAGATAATAGGGTTTTACCCGCATTTCCAGCAGGCCTTGGAATAGCTCTGCAAGTATTTCCAACCGATCGTTGACCCCTTTTAACAGTACCGCCTGGTTGAGTACGGGGACCCCCGCATCGACAAGCCCAGAAACGGCCTGCCGACTGTCAGGAGTAATTTCACGTGAATGGTTAAATTGGGTTATCACAAACAGAGGGGAGTGCTGTGAGAGAATCTTCACCAGTTGTGGGGTAATCCGTTGGGGCATGACAACCGGTATCCGGCTTGCAAGCCGCAGCACCAAAGTTCGGCCAACCTCGTACCGCAGAATATGTAATAGCTCGGAAATTCGGGTGTCCCCCAGGACCAAAGGGTCACCCCCGCTGAGGATTACCTCTTGAACCTCCGTATGGAGTTGAAGGTATTCTACAATTTTTCGTAGCTGACCATGGCTTATAATACCGCCGCGTTGCGAGGAGAAATACCGGCGAAAACAGTGCCGACAGTAGAGGGCACACTCATCTGTTACCAACACTAAAACCCGATTGGGGTAACGATGCACCATTCTGGGGAGGGGCGAATAAGGCTTTTCCCATAACGGGTCCTGAAGCTCATACTCCACTATCTTAAACTCGTCCTTGCGGGGTATACATTGGGCCCGCAGAGGGTCGTCAGGAGAATCACCTATCAGGGAAAAGTAATAAGGGGTTACAGCAAAACCAAACTGAAAGTCCTGCTGTTCCGCCGCAGTAAAGAAGGCTTCTTCATTTTCATACAAAGAAAACGAGACAGGTAAATCCTGCCTCGCCCTTATTGTGTGTACTCGTTCTTCCTTCCAATCAGTCATTCAGATTACTGTTCAGCTACTGGACAACGGTTTTATTACGATAGACCTGGGAAATATAACTGCTGCTGAACTGCTCCTTCTCTTTCACCCAGGTTAGGAACTTCTGCGCCTCTTCCTTTTCCTGGTATGGGCCAATCCGTACACGATAATAGAGCCTTCCATCCACGTCCTTAGACATGATGCGACCGGTGAAACCCTGTCGGTCGAGCTCAGTTTTTATCTTGTTGGCCCTGGTACGGCTTGTATAAGATCCCGTTTGAATCCAATACTCAGTACTACGCACAGTTCGCGTCTCAGGTTCGGATTGTGTGGTACTAGGCTGCGGAGAAGACTGAGGAGAAGGCTGTGAAGAAGGCTGCGTTTCTTTCTCAGTTTTCTCGGCAGTAGGTGTTTGAGCTGAAGGCGTTTCAGTCCTATCTTTAGTCCCATCGGCCCGCTCCATAGACTCCTCCGAAGATTTCTCACCTTCCTCCGATTCGATAGTCGGAAGACTCTTTTCTGCTTCTCCGTTCTCACCATAGACCACTACAAAGTTATCATCTTCGTTTAGCGATCTGGGGCGTTCTTCTAAACCGAGCGATTTTTGATCGGAGCGGACCCACTCTATCGGGTCGAAATCAGCACCAGCTCCCTGGGCTTCAGCCTCGCCTGCTGCGGCAACCGGTTGCTCTTCCGGTTGCGGATAGAGCCATATAATACCGGCCCCAACCACTACTAAAAGAAAGAGTGTGGCGGAAAATATTATCCAGAGAAGTTTTCTTTGTTCCATCTTCAACCCTGCCGTTCATTTATAGTTAAGAGCTCCTCAACTGTGTGTTTCACTTTCTGATGCAAAACCTCACGGCTTTCGGAGTTCCATACATTATACATATCGACATTTTTTGTCTTTTTTTTAGGAAAGAGTCTTCGCTGGGACCAGAATCTCTGCAGAATTTGTAGGTAAGACCATCCCTCCCGTTGAATAGCCCGTTTTATTCGCAGATACAAGGGTGCTTTTATCATTATTACATAATCGCAGATGCGGTGCAGGTCCATGGAAAACAGAAGCGCCGCATTTATACACACGTTCTCTCCTCGCTCTCTATAATAGTGAGAGGATTGTTCCACAATTTCACGCATGCGGGGATGCAGAATCGCCTCTAGGCTCTTAAGTTTACGGGAATCGGAAAATACGATATCACCAAGGGCTTTCCGGTTTACCCGTCCATTCGGCTCAAAAATTGTGCTCCCAAAGGCTGCCTCCAGGGCGGCTCGCTCTTCCTGCAAGGCTCGATGCCCGGTTTGATCCACATTGATCACCTTCCATGAATGTTCCTCCAAATACTCGGCAGCAACATCCTTCCCCACACAGCACTTTCCGGTTAATCCTAAGACTAAGGTCATAGACGTTTAGTGTAGCTCTCCCCAACTGTCGCCGATTTCAACACTCACATTCAAAGGTATGGAAAGTTTTATCGCATCTTCCATTTCTGTGCGGATGAGTCCGGCATACTCCTCTGCCTTTTCGGCAGGTGCTTCAAAGATAAGCTCATCGTGAATCTGCAGAAGCATACGCAGCGAAAGCTGATCTGCTTCCAGTTTACGATCAATTTTAATCATTGCCAGCTTTACGATATCCGCAGCTGTACCCTGAATAGGAGTATTTACAGCAATCCGTTCAGCACCGTTTTTTTCAGTACGGTTCCGACTGTTAATCCCTTGGATGTAGCGGCGCCGACCGAGCATTGTCTCTGAGTAACCCAACTTTTCAGTAGACTCAACGGTTTTATGAATATACTCCTGAATTTTTGCATAGCGATTGAAATATGCAGTGATAAACTCATCCGCCCTGGCCCGGGGTATCTTAAGCTCATTGGAGAGGCGGAACCCCGACATACCGTACATCACTCCAAAGTTGATGGTTTTGGCAATCCGGCGCTGCTCTGGGCTCACATCCTGCGGGTCGATCCCGAAAATAAGGGCTCCGGTGCGGCTGTGTACATCACTGCCGCTGCGGAAAGCCTCCTGCAGCTCCGGGTCGCCGGACAGATGGGCCAGTACTACCAACTCAATCTGACTGTAATCTGCACTAATCAGCTTCCAGCCCTGCTGCGGCACAAATGCCTTTCGGATACGCCTTCCGGCCTCCTCGCGAATCGGTATATTCTGTAAATTCGGATCACGGCTGGAAAGTCGCCCAGTGGCGGTACCGGTCTGTATAAATCGGGAATGTATTCGCCCGGTGTGTTCGTTTATCAATTCGGGAAGGGTATCCACATACGTTGACTTGAGTTTTGAAACTCCGCGATGCCGGAGCACAAGCTGTGGAACTATATCCTCTTCAGAGAGCTGCTGCAGTACATTCAGGTCGGTTGAATAACCGGTCTTAGTCTTTTTAACCGGCTTCAGTTTACGCTCTACAAACAAAACTTCCTGGAGCTGCTTGGTTGAGCTGATGTTGAACTCATACCCAACTTCCGAATAGATTTTCTGTTGTATCTCATCCAGTTCTCTGCTCATCTCCTCAGAATACTGCTGCAGAGGTTCTGCGGCTAATCGAATGCCGCGCAGCTCCATCCGAGCCAGAATACTTACGAGGGGCATCTCCACCTCAGTGAAAAGAGAGGTAAAACCCATCTCCTTCAACCGTGGTGCAAATACCTCGTAAAAGCGGAGGGTTACATCGGCATCTTCAGCGGCATATTCGGCGGCAGTCATCAACTCCACATCCGAGAAAAGATTCCCCTTCTGTACCACGTCGCTGTAATGGATTGTCTTATATCCAAGATGCTTCTCAGCGAGACTGTCCATACCATAATTCATACTGGTGGTATCCAGCAGCCAGGCTGCCACCATTGTATCAAAACTGAGGTTCTGCACCTCTACTCCCCAGCGGGAGAGAACTTTATAATCGTACTTAAAATTATGACCTACCAGCTCTAATTGGCTGTCCTGCAGCAGTCCAGTCAAAACAGCCCTCACCCCTTCCTCCGGCAGCACCTTCCGGCCTCCGGCGCTGAGCGGGATGTAGGCGGCCTGCCCTGTTTCATAGGCAATGCTGAAGCCCACCGGGTCTGCGGTCATTTCATTCAGGCTGGTGGTCTCTACATCAAAGGCAAAGCGGCCTGCTTTTCGCACCTTCCGGACCAGTTCTTTCAGCTCGTCAATCGTGCTGATCGCAGTGTAGTCCCCCCGCTCTGCATAGCCCGGTGCCTGCTGATTTCCCGGTTCCAGCACCTGCTGTTCCTGTTTTTGACTGAGCGCCCCGCCCTGGGCCTGCTCGGCAAGGGATTTAGCCCCGTACTTCAGCAGCAGCGGCACCGCCGCTTTGCGGTTTATACTCTCCAGAGAAAACGCTTCTACATCGGTGGGACATTCATCTGCAGTGTGCAGTACGACCAACTCACGACTAAGATAGGCTAAGTCGCGCCCTTCTTCAAGTTTTTTTTGCTCTCCCTTGGAGCACTCTTCCAGGTGCTCATATATGCCGTCAAGAGTATTATACTTCTGCAGCAGTTTCACCGCCGTTTTTGGCCCGATCCCCTTCACTCCAGGGATGTTATCGGCGGAATCACCCATTAGGGATAGGTAATCAATTACCTGCTCAGCCCGAATACCGTAATCATTCAGCACTTCCCGGGGGCCGATGTTCCGATATTTCCCATTCTCCGGCCGGAGCATACTTACCCGTTCGTCTACCAGCTGTAAAAGGTCTTTATCCCCTGAAATAATATAACAGTTGCGCTCAGCTTCACTGCATACCCGGGCTAGGGTCGCGATAATATCATCGGCCTCTACCCCGTCTTGCCGCAAGACCTTTACCTGCATCGCCTCCAGCACCTCTTCTATAAAGGGTATTTGTGCGTGCAGGTCGTCCGGAGCCTTTTCCCTGTTTGCTTTGTACGGCTCGTACATCTCATGGCGAAAAGTCGGTACCCGGGAATCCATTACGACTGCAAAGTACTGAGGGTTGTAAGTATCGAACAACGATAAGAGGGTACGAAAAAAACCGAAGAGGGCAGAGACATTCCGCCCCTCAGGATCAGTCAGGGGCCGATTGATAAATGCAAAATAGGAGCGGTAGATTATACTGTAACCATCTACTAAGTAGAGCGCGTTTTTTTTCATCCTTGAATATCTATGAAGCGAGATTTTGGAGCTGCCGCACCCCGCCCGGTGCGGGTCTGAAAGCGACGAATATTCTCCAAATTGTGGGTAAGAACCCCGAGTTCCGCCGTCAAACTTTCCTGATTTGTCTGGTTTTTTTCAAGTGCACGTTCACACTTGTCGTTAAAGCTCTGATTCAGGCTCTGCTGAAGTTGCTGTTCTGCTACTAATTGCGGGGAACTCTCGAGAGCAGCACAGTCGTTGTTTAAAGCAGATATAACTTTCTGCAGTCCCTCCAGACGATCCACGAGTTCCTGTTCCATCTGGGCATGGATTGTGAGTGTATCGGCATCGCTGCGAGTGATGTCATCACTCTGCAAATCTAAAACCCTTAGATAGGTATCCATTACACTTTCCCTGAGATGCAGGTAGGTAAGTAACTTGTTGTGTACCGGATTAGATTGCGGGATCATCCTGCTACGTTAATACCACCGGAATTCTGGCTGCCGCTTTGAGCTTTGTTGATCACTTGATCCCAGGCTGTACGCAACTCATTTAGCTGTTCACGAACGGTTCTCAGCATATTGGCATCTTTTTTCATGTTTGCCTGCATCATATGCTGGTTGAAAAACATGTATAGGCTATACAGACCCTGCGCAATATCACCGCCCTTTTCAAAGTCAAGGGAGACCATCAGCTCTGTGACCATGTCCTGAGCCCTCAAAATAGCACTGTTGACTTTATCATACTCACGAGTGTTGTCTTTCAACAGGTGAATCGCAGTATCTAACTGTCGCAAAGACTCATCGTACAACATGATTATGATTTTGCCCTGGCTGGCAGTTTTAATGTGGGTTTCTCTGTATGCATTCAGTTTATTCTGCATGCTCACAATAACCTCCCCTCCCTATATATACGTATCTGTCTATTATTTTCGGCCTTCAACATGTTTCTCTTAACCCTTTTCCTATGATATTGCATAATAGTACCATAGTTCCGTGTTAAAAATCACCCCTGCCCCCAGCACTACTCATTATCGAGCATGTTCAATAAGAGTGGAAACCGGAACTACCGTGTAACCCTTCGAGACTAACCCATCAATCAGTAAATCAAGATATTGAAAAAGGTAGTCATCTCGACCGCCCTTTACCGTACCTATTCTAATTGGAATAATCGAACCAGGCTTCTTTTTCTGCAGAATCCTCTGTACCAGTTCAGGCGAGGAGCGGTACATTCCATTCTGCTGGTCCCTGGACACCCAATCCAAGGGATCTACATCATAGCCTATATAAGTATAGTTCATCTCATTGGAAGCTTCAATAATTTGATTATTTACAAAATAATAAGGGCTGTGCCACAAAAGGGCCAGCTCATCCCCCCGGCCGCCTTCATCGGCAGTGATATTAAAGTATTCATCCTCGTTGCGGGCCAATCCCTGTTTGATAAACTCCTTAGATATCCGGTAGCGGGCATCGGTCATATCAAAATATGAGTAAAACAGAGAACCGATCTCATGCCCGGACTGTGATAGTTCAATTACCGCTTCAGGATTGCGGCGCATGAACTCGCCATTTACAAAAAAGGTACTCTCAAGCCCGTAATCGTGGAGGGTATTCAATATTTCAGTCAGCCCTTCGATTGAATCGATCGCATTAAATACAAGAGCAACCTCGCGACGGCGGATCCTCGAACCGTGGCTGAAGTTCTTAAAGTTAACCGGCTCCTCCTCTTCGGGAAAAGGCTCGTAGGAATGGCCGGTATGAGCTCCGAGTTGGGTGGTTTTATACTCCTGAATGTGCCGCACCATAATCATATTGGCATAACTGTGTCCCTCAGGATTGTTATTCAGGTACACCCGGTAGTCCTCGTTGGCTATCGATGCCTCATTAATATCCACATTATCTGTGGTGGTCCGCTCCCACCCGTTTTCTCGATCAAACCCATAATATTCACCGGCTATATGAGTATAAACTACCCCATCGGTGCTATACCCATAGCTGCCCGGCTGACTTAAGCTCAGCAACTTATCCTCAATCTCATTGAGTCGATAGCGTTTAATATATTGTCGCCCCGATACGATCAGCTCATCCTCGGCTGTCCAGTTAGCATGTATTGGTTCTGCATGGTCTAGGGTTTGTTGGGTTTGCCAGCGATCATACTGCTTTACCTCCACCCTATCCGGATAGATCAATGCTGCATGGTCTCCTCCGGGGGCAAGCACCATATCCTGCACCTGTTCTGCACCTATTTTTTCGAAGGAAAGAGAGTCAGTCTCTCCGGCCTTCAGTGGGGCTAAATCAAGTCTGAAAAGGGAGGAATTACTCTGCCCGCCCTGAATGCTTCCGGTAAGAACCGTGATCATATCATCCTCAGACCATAAAAGGCGTTTCACCCGGGTATTACGCGGCAGGTAAAGATAGGGAAGAGACACAGTGGACCCGGTACTCAAATAATCGTCCTGCTTAAGGTAATACAGTATAAGGTTCCGACCGCCCTTATTAAACAAAAGCTTGGCCCCATCGGGTGACACATAAAAACTGTCAAAATTAAAATCAAAATCAAATGGTATTTTACCAACCACCTGGCCTGCATCTAGAAGATCGCTGTAAAAGGAGCGTGTAAAAAACTCCGCGCTAAAAATCCGATACAGCACCGACTCATCAATATAGTAGAGCTGATTCTGCTTTGTCCACTGTACATTTGACAAAGTTCCATCACCAATCAATCGCAACTCTTCATCCATTATTTCGTTACGCTGCAGCTGGTTCATAGAAAAGTAATATAACTTGGCGGCCTTTTCGTACACAAAATAACGGGAATCCGGTGCCCAGAGGGCATTCGGCTCCTCGTATGATACGGTAATTTTTTCGGCAATAGTGTGGCTGGTACCGTTTTCCACCTCCAACAGAACCAGCTCACCGTAAGCATGATTATCAGGACGAATAAAAAGCACATAACGGCCGTCAGGTGAACTGCCCACTTGGCGAATTTTGCCTGAGTATATCTCCTCGCCATCGGCGAAGGAGGGAAACTCTTCTACCAACTTGGGTGCAGAAATTCCCTTGCTTCCCCCTAAGCTACTGCGAAAGATTCCAAACCGGTTCTGTATCTGCAGCTGTTTTGATTTCTCCAGATAGCTCACCCTTTCAGGGAAAAAAGAGAGCTGCTGCAGCGCTCCACTATCCAGATTTTGAGAAAACAGCGTCTGGTAGGAGCCGTACGCGGGGCTATCTGCTTTTATAGAAAAAAGCAGCTGATTTTCAGGTGATAAGTGTAACCCTTGAAATTCTACCTCAGCATGCATCAACAGGGGAGTACACAGTAACAGCAGGAGAATTATTAAACGTCTCATCCTGGTATGTATTTCGGCATTAATGCGGTGTAAGTTCAACAAAAATCTAATCCCTTTTTGATTCTGAGGGTTCTGCTTCAAGAAAAGTGACCAATTCCTGCTCTAGTTGTTCCAATTTACGCTCTAAGCTCGATATACGCTCCAAAGCGTTACTGGAAACTACTTCTTCGAGCCTTTGAAAAGAGTCTTCAATCATTACTTCAAAATCTTCCGTAGTCTCCATGGTTTTAAGTATACGGGTTCCTTTCGTTGCAATCAAGCTCGATTTCCAGTCCGTCGTAGGCCGGCTCAATACCCTCCGGAAGTTGGCGTGACAGAATACGGTGTTCCACATTGTGGCATAGATGAGTCATAAACGCCCTTTGCGGGGCAATTCGCTGAATTGTTTCCAAGGCCTGATTTATGCTGAAGTGGGTTGGGTGGGGACGATAGCGAAGCGCATCGATTATCAGTACATCTAAACCCTCCAACAGCGGGTAGCTTGCCTCGGGAATAGAACTGCAGTCGGTTAAATAGGCACATGAGCCTATACGATACCCCAAAATAGGCAGACTGCCGTGAAGTACCGGTACTGGCTGAACTCTCACATCGGCAAAGTCCACTGCTTCTCGGCCTAGGCTATTCATGTGGATTTGAGGTACTCCCCCTCCCTGCCCCGTTCGGCTGAATATGTAACTGAATCTATTTTCAATTTCTTTTCTGGTGTCCGGGTCGGCAAATACTTCAATCGGCTTGTGATGGCTTAATGGACGTAAATCATCGAGCCCATGTACATGATCGGCATGGGCATGGGTGAAAAAAATCCCGTCTATCCCCTGTACACCAGCCTCGAGGGCTTGCAATCTAAACTCGGTAGCGGTATCGATCAGCAGGCTGCTCTCCGCAGTTCTAATGAGCACCGAAGCACGGGTACGCCGGTTTTTAGGATTATTGGACGTACAGACCGGACAGCTGCATCCAATTACAGGGATACCGCTGGAAGTGCCTGACCCTAATATCCGAATCTTCATCTAGTACTCCTCATTTAGTATTCCCTTTCTATAAAACCTATAAAACTTATAAAACCGGACGCTGAAAACCCGCATGCTGGGCGGCAAACAGGGAATCAAGATAAGCCGCACCATGTTCAAAACTCTCATTGTCCATTCCTAATAAGGAGAGTCGAAAATAGTTGCGCAACTCCGGAGAAAAGGAAAAGTTTTTCCCCTCTGCCCATGGGGGAGCGGATACTTTCATCGGTATTTCGGTTCGAATCCACAAGTTGTACCCCGCCTGCTCCCAATCGAGGTGCAGATAAGAGTGCTTTGAAAGAATTCCAGTAATTCTTTTTTTACGCTGCTCTAGAACCCGCCTGCAATGCCCGATATGCTGGTCGAGCCGGCCTGATTGAATAAAGCGGGTCAAGAATTTCTGCATTAGCGCGGTTGTCCCTATATCGGCTGAATACTTTTTATACAACACCTGGCTGTATAGATCCGGAGGTACCGTCATAAACCCAAGCCGAATTCCTGGGGCGGTTACCTTCGACAGGCTTTTAATATAGATAGTCCTCTCCGGTATGAGATCAACAAACCGCACAGGAGTGCGATCGAGATACTCGGATAAATAGTCATCCTCAATTAAGATTAGATCGTGGACCTCCGCAATTTCGGCAATCTGTTCAATTTTTTCTTTTGAATAACTGATACCGGTGGGATTATGGACCTCCGGCATAGTATAAAAAAAGCGGGCCCCCTCAGTGGCCAGCCTTTTCAGCACCTGCAAGTCCGGTCCATCCTGCAGCAGAGGTACAAACTTGCGAGGTCTAAAAACCGAAATAGCTCCCGAATAAGTTGGATCTTCGAACACCATCTGTTCGGATATCTTGAGATTGTACAGGCTGCTGCATAGATTGAGCCCCTGCTGGGCCCCGCTAATGATCAACGAGGTAGCCGCGGGAACCCGATACCGCGCCGAGAGAACTTGAATTAGTTCAGCCTCGCCGCCTATCGGTCCTGAGCCAAACAGCCCCTCCTCTTCCCGGAAGAGGTCCTGCATAATATCTGCCGCCTCCTGGGTGGGAAAAAGATCCGCAGACACATACGCCGAATGAAAGGGATATATTCGATGACTTTTTGGGCCACTGTCCTCCGGGTACCGTACAAAGGAACCGCTGCCAACTCTATTTTCGATATAGTTGTGTGCCTTAAGGCGGTCATAAGCCTTTTTCACCGTCAACTTATTACAGCCACGCTGTTCAGCTATATCACGAATTGAAGGTAAACGAGCCCCAGGAGCAAAACGTCCCTCTTTTATAGATTGCCTTATTTCATGGTAGATATCCTCGTACAGGGTCATACGTTCCTCACTGTGATCAGTATCCAGGTCTAGAGAAGTTCTGCGGCTTGCTCAGCCAGTAAACTGCGTTCTGAATGCTCGAGTACTACATGTCCAAAATTTTTCTGTCCTTTAAATGCTTCAACCAGATAGCTGAGACCATTCGAGCTGCTGTCAAGATAGGGGCTGTCTATTTGATACGGATCGCCGGTTAACACAACTTTCGTATCCTCACCGGCCCGACTTACAATAGTCTTTATCTCATGGGGTGAAAGGTTTTGAGCCTCGTCAATAATTATGTAAAGATTAGGCAGTGAACGACCTCGAATATAAGTAATCGCCTCGATTTCAACCTGATTGCTCCCAATTATGGAGTCGAGTGTTCTGAGGTTCGGTCTTTTATGGACCGCTAAAATATATTCCATGTTGTCAAAAAGGGGCTGCATCCAGTGGGAGAGTTTCTCCTCCTTGGCTCCGGGTAAATAACCAATATCTTTTCCCAGAGGCATCACCGGACGCGAGATGAGTACCCGTTTATATGCACTGTCATCAAAAACTTTTTTCAACCCCGCCGCGATTGCTAAGAGCGTTTTACCGGTACCGGCTTTCCCCATCAGTGTAACCAGAGACACCGATTCATCAAGCAGCAATTCAAAGGCCATTTCCTGCTGAATATTGAGCGGTTTAACCCCGCTGATACTTCCGGGAATAGGAAAAATGGTCTTTAGCTCTTTACTGTTGGGCTGATAACGCCCTAAGGAGGGATTCTCATGCTCTTTATCGTGAAGAATTACAAATTCGTTCGGATGCAGCTCTTCATTCCAGGGTATTCTCTCTTCCGTCTGCAGGTCCTCATAGGTATCAAGGGAAATATCACCAGACCGAAACCCCTGGTACAGCTGGGCAATATTCACTTTCTGCTTTTCGTAATCCACTGCTTTTAGTCCCAGGGCTGTAGCCTTTACCCGGGCATTTATATCTTTTGATACGAAGAACACCCTGCGTCCCCGCCTTTGTAAGGTAAGGGCGGTAAGCAGGATCTTATTGTCCGGTTTGTCGGTAATTAGGTCCACCTGTATGTCATGATCGTAATCGAGTAAAACCTTGAGGGTCGAGCCATTGTCCATCTTCACACCCTGATGGATATCCCCCTGCTTGGCAAGCTGATCTAAAAACCTTATCGCGTGACGCGCATTTCGGCCGCGTTCGCCACTGTAGGTCTTAAGGTTGTCAAGTTCTTCCAACACCCACAAGGGAACCACTACTTCATTGTCTTTAAATGAAAGGATTGCATCAGCCTTGTGGATAAACACGTTTGTATCAATTACAAAAGTTTTTATTCGCGTATCATTTTTCATTACAGCCACCTCATTATCAATGTATAAGTAACTGCACTTATTTTCCAGACCACAGATAGAAATCAAGAAAAAAGGGCCGTCCCCTCATGAAGGACGGCCCGGTAGTTGCTATATTTGATACAGCGGTCGCGGTGTATACTTCGTATGCAGCAGATCGTGTGATTTTTTACTCAGGGGTTCACCGAGAAATTCTTTATAAATCTGCTGGATCTCCGGATTCAAGTGGGAAGCCCGAACTTCCGACTTCTCATCATCCTTGTACAAGCCGGCAATTCGCTTTGCCCGTACCTCATCGGTAGTGCCGTAGGGCTGACCGCCACCGGCTATACAGCCGCCTCGACAGGCCATTACTTCAATGAAGTGGTAGGGGGGCTCTTTGCCCTCCTCCTTTGCCTTCTGCACCTCACGAAGTACGGTGCTTATGTTGGCCATTCCATGGGCTACAGCAACCCGAATCTTCTTGCCCTCAATCTCAACCTCGCCGGAGCGCACACCGTTCATACCGCGCACAGCTTCGATGTTCATTTCCGGGAGCTCTTTTCCGGTTACAAAGTTGTAGGCTGTCCGCAGAGCCGCTTCCATAACTCCACCGGTATTTCCGAAGATGGTGCCCGCTCCGGAGTACTTACCTATCGGGCTATCCGCAGTTTCATCGGGCAGGGTATTAAAATCGATACCGGCCGATCGAATGAGACGGGCCAATTCACGGGTAGTGAGTACTACATCCACATCCTGCTCGCCGGAAGAGTACATTTTCTCACAGCGGGTAATCTCGTACTTTTTTGCAGTACAAGGCATGATGGCCGCCGAGTATATCTCTTCCGGAGACTTTTTGATTTTATCGGCATAATAGGTTTTAGTAATTGCCCCCTGCATCATCATGGGAGATTTTGCAGTCGAGAAATTGGGTATCATATCGGGGAAATACTTCTCCATATAATCGGTCCAGGCCGGACAGCAGCTGGTCAGCTGCGGTATTTCACCGGAGCCTTCGGTCAAGCGCTGCACAAATTCGGTGGCCTCCTCCATGATAGTCAAGTCTGCCGAAAAGTTGGTATCAAACACCGCATCTACACCTAAGCGGCGCAGGGCAGAATAGATTTTACCGGTTGAAATCTCACCGGGCTCATAGCCGAAGGCTTCACCTAATGCTACACGCACCGCCGGCGCAATCTGTACTGCCACGTACTTATTTTCATCCCGGATAGCATTTAAGAGTTTGCCGGTTTCATCTTTCTCATAAATTGCACCTACCGGGCAATGGGCCGAACACTGTCCGCATTTGATACAGGGGCTGTCTGCCAGGGCCGCGTCGGCGGCCGGAGCAATACGGGTGTTTTCTCCACGCCCGACAAACTCAATAGCCCACACGTCCTGCAGCACCTGACACACATTTGCGCAGCGGCCGCAGTTTACACACTTTTCAGGATTTAGAATAATTGAAGGTGTCGAATCGTCCTTTGGCAAATCACGCAGACGCTCTTCGTAGGGCTGTTCACGAATACCAAAATTCGCTGCCAAAGACTGGAGCTCGCAATTCTGGTTCCGTCCACACATCAGACAATCGTTGGGATGGGTCGATAATATGAGTTCTATGACTGTCTTCCGAATCTGGTGCAGCTCAGGGTCATGGGTGATGATACCCATGCCCTCTGCTACCGGAGTAGCACAGGCACGCATCATCTTCGGGGAGTTTTCCAACTTTACCACACAGATACCACAAGCCGCCCAAGCCGGCAGGTCTGAGTGGTAGCAGAGTGTCGGGATATTGATATTCATTTTCTTAGCCGCAGCAAGGATGGTAATACCCGCTTCCACCTCTACCGGCTCGCCGTTTATTTTTATGTTTACAGTTTTCAACTGGTTCCTCCTTAGTTAAAGGTGCTTATCGCACGTACACCGCATCGAATTTACATACGTTGTAACATTCACCACACTTAATACAAAGTTCCTGATCAATTGTGTGCAGCTGCCGAATTTCACCGCTAATTGCATTTGTCGGACAGCGGCGGGCACATAAGCCACAGCCGATACACTTGTCTGGAAGGATATGATAGGTAATCAACTTCTTACAGTGTCCGGCGGGACAGCGTTTATCCTTGATGTGGGCCTTATACTCATCTTCAAAATAGGTGATGGTAGAAATAATCGGGTTCGGTGCCGTTTGACCGAGACCACACAAGGAGGCTTTCTGGGTGGCATGGGCGATCGACTTAATTCTCTCGAGATCTTCCATCTCACCTTCACCCTCGGTAATGCGCTCGAGTATGTTGTACAGAGTACGTCCGCCAACCCGGCAAGGAGCACACTTACCACAAGACTCATCAACGGTAAAACCAAGGTAAAATTTAGACACATCGACCATACAGTCGTCCTCGTCCATTACAATCATACCACCGGAGCCCATAATTGAGCCGAGTTTCTGCAGGTGTACATAATCTATAGGAGTGTCGAGATAATCCTTGGTAATCACTCCACCGGAGGGTCCACCGGTTTGCACCGCCTTAAACTCCTTCCCGTTCGGGATTCCGCCACCGATATCAAACACAATTTCACGGAGGGTAGTACCCATGGGAACTTCCACCAAACCGGAGTTTCTAATTTTACCGGTAAGAGCAAATACCTTTGTTCCCTTGGAATCCTCCGTACCGATTTTAGAGAACCACTCTCCACCCTTCATGAGGATAATCGGAATATTCGCCCAGGTCTCTACATTGTTGATAACCGTCGGTTTGTCAAACACACCCTTAGTAGCAGGAAAGGGAGGTCGAGGGGTCGGCATACCGCGCTCACCTTCTATCGAACGGAGAAGAGCTGTTTCTTCACCGCAGACAAAGGCACCGGCACCTAAGCGAATCTCAATATCAAAATTAAACCCGGTATCAAGAATGTTATCGCCCAGCAGGCCGTATTCACGGGCTTGGGCCATAGCAATTTTTAGACGGTTAATGGCCAGTGGATATTCTGCACGGATGTAGATATAGCCAAAGTTAGCCCCTACGGTATACCCGGCAATGGTCATGGCTTCCAGAATACTGTGGGGGTCACCCTCGAGGGTACTGCGGTCCATGTAGGCACCCGGGTCGCCTTCGTCGGCATTACACACAATGTATTTCTGATCATTCTCAACCTGCTTGGTAAAGTTCCACTTCATCCAAGTGGGAAATCCCGCTCCCCCGCGTCCGCGCAGACCTGAGGTTTTAAGCTCTTCGATAATATCATCGGGCTTCAGCTCGAAGAGAGCCTTTTCAAGGGCAACATACCCGTCTCGACCAAGGTACTCGTTGATGTCCTCGGGGTTTATCACACCACAGTTACGCAGCACCACTCGAACCTGTTTCTGATAGAAGTCCATCTCATCGATTTGAGCCCGTTTTTTGCTCTCCGCCTTATCGTACAACAGGCGGGTAACCTCGCGCCCTTTTACAATGTGCTCAGACACTATCTCTTTTGCATCTTCGGGTGTTACCTGCACGTAAAAAGACTCTTCGGGGAGCACTTTTATAATTGGCCCTTGTTCACAGAAACCAAAACATCCGGTTTTAACAACCTGAACCTTGTCCCGCACTCCCTGACTCTCGCACTCGTGCATCAGATTTTTATAGATTTTGTCCGACTTGGATGATTCACATGCGGTTCCACCGCAGACAAGAATAAAGTTAGTAAATGCCGCCATTACTGATTGCCTCCCTCTTCCACAATATCAGCCGCCGGACGATCAAATACATGATCATTGACCATAGTTTTGTGCATAATATGTTTACGGACAATCTTGCGTGCAACTTCCGGATCGACCTTGCCATAGATCACATCCGGCATATCCGGCATGACAACCTCGACCGTCGGTTCCACATAACACAAGCCCATACAGCCTGTTTGTGTAACTCGAACAGTGCTCAATTCCTGTTCCTCCAACTCTTGAATAAAAGCCTCTAGGGTATCCTTTGCACCGGCGGCAATGCCACAGGTACCCATTCCCACTATTATTTGAATATCTTTGTTATCCGTGTTGCGACGGGATAGGCTCTGTTTTTGCTCATCCCGAAGTTTTCTTAATTCTTCAAGGTTCATAACTTGCTCCTTTACACTAATTCTTTCGGCTTACAGCCTGCTCTTCCGTAATACCTTCCTGGGACAGTAAATATGTCCGCAGCAGCCGTAATGATCCTGAGGTTTCAAAACCTCCCACTGCCTCTGAAAGTTCTGACCTGGTGAGGGAATAGGAATATATATCAGCACCGTTATTGAACTTTCGGTTGATAACCATCTCATGCCCTCCCGGATAGGTCAGAGCGGCCAAAAAAGTATTCGCCGCACTTCCAACTGGGGGGGTATCGATGTTGGTCTTATCAAACTGAAACTTCACGGAGGTTCCTTGCCCTTCTCGAGAGTCAATTTCGAACTCGCCTCCGGATTGCTCTATTGCCTGGGTGAGAAACGCCAAGCCCAATCCAACATCACGCTCTGCATGCTTTATACCATCGGTAAAAAAAGGATCTTGTGCCTTTTTCAACTGTTCAGAACTCATTCCGCACCCGTTATCCGCAACAAATACGGTTACATCATTCTCGGTTTCGAAAAAATCGAACATCACAAGACTAGCCTGTGCTTCAATCGAGTTTTGTACCAGATCCAACGCAAAATCACAGATGGTACGGTGCATTATTTCTCCTGGTATTTTGCAAGTATTTCAGGAAGACGATCTTTAGTTAGTTTACCGAATACGTCTTCACCGACAATAAGTACCGGTGCAAGACCGCAGGCGCCTACGCAGCGCACTGCTTCGATAGAAAACTGCCCGTCTGAAGTCACCTGATTTACTCCAATACCTAATACCGACTCCAACTCATTCAGAATGTCCTCACCACCCTTGAGGTAGCATGCAGTACCCATACATACCTGTATATTGTACTTACCGGGTTTGTTGAGTTTGAAGTAGTGATAAAAAGTGATAACTCCATAAATTTTCGCTAACGGAACATTCATGATTTTGGCAACTTTCTTCGCGGCTTCACGCGGAATATAGCCAAACTCTTCCTGCACTTTGTGCAGGATCATGATGAGATTGCCCGGTTTCTCACGCCACGTTTCCATGTGATCTAGGAGTTCTTGGGAAAACGTAATCTCAGCATCGCTTTTCACAGCCATGGAACCTCCATTTCATGCCGCACCCCAAAGGGTGCGGTATTATTCTGTATTTGTATGTAAAATGATAGTAGAAAATAATTAAAAAAAAATCAATAAAAAAAGCACTATTAAAACTGGATATTGTGATTTTTTCAAGTTTTAATTGATTTTTTACCGGTTCTCCACTATTATTAAACAAGTTAATGTGAATTATTGCACATATACAATTTAATATGCATCTTGTTGTTTGATTATATGTGAAACCGACATATTTAATATGTATGTCCAAGAGGGATTGACTCACATTAAAAATTATAACAGATTTTATCAAGAAATCTACAGCTAACTGGGGTTATTATGAATAAAGACTTTATATTACGACTGACAAAGTACAAAAGGCTGCTCTATAAATTAAAAGCCCTAGGCTTTGAGCGCGTTTTTTCCAACAACCTGGGGGATGCTATTGGAGTAACCCCCGCACTTGTCCGCAAAGATTTCTCAACCCTTAGCCTGCCAGGTAATAAGCGGGGGGGATACAATGTCGACACTTTAATTGAAAAACTAGATAAAATTCTGGGTCGCGACCGAGCTCAACATGTAGTAGTGGTCGGCTGCGGCCGTATCGGAACTGCACTAATGGAGTACAGCGGTTTCAATACCGACGGCATTGAAATTGTAGCCGGATTTGATACACACCCCGAAAATGTCCACAACACCAGTGGAGTTCCAATTTACGGGATGGACAAACTGACTGAATACGTTCGAGAACACGATACGAAGGTCGCTATCATTGCAGTCCCTGATTCTGAGGCATCTAAAGTCTTGGACCGTCTCATCGATGCCGGCATCCGGGGTATCCTTAATTTTGCACCGGTTGAACTAAAGTGCACACGAAACGACTGTCCCGGCAGCACTACCATTCATAATGTGAACATTGCTCTTGAACTTGAACATCTGTTTTACCAGGTAAACAGCCAGGAAGCCGAGGAAGAGGAAGCACACACGGCAGAAGAGGAAGTGAGCGAAGCCAAAGACAAAGACGCATAAGCCGTACACAGGAAATATAATGACATTTTCTCTGAGTATTCCTTTACTTATCTCTTGGTCAATAAGCCTTGTTTTGTTGTGTGCTCTGCTGCTAATACTCATACTAAGGAAGAGCAGCCGCCGCGAGCAAAGCAGCCGAGATACAGGTGAACTCCAGGGGCGCTTAAACGAGCTGGAGAAAATCTCCAACCACATAGATGAGCTGCGATCCCTGTTCATTCTGCCCCGTACCCGCGGCGATGTTGGCGAGAAACTGCTGGGGGAGCTGCTGCATAACTGGCTGCCCGAGGATGCCTTTAGCCTCCAGTATGGGTTTAAGGACGGGACCCGGGCCGATGCAGTTATATTTATGGACCGATATTTGGTAGCGATCGATGCGAAATTCCCCTTTCAGAGTGTTCGAGAAGTTTTGACTCAAAGTGCTCAAGAAAAAAAGATACCCGCCCAAGTCCGGCGAACCTTCATTCAGCACGCCAGAAGTATTGCCGAGAAGTATATACGCCCCGACCAGGGTACCCTCCAATTTGCGCTCATGTATGTGCCCTCAGAGACCCTGTATTACAACTGCTTTGTAGAAGACAGCGACCTTTCTGCTGCGGTACTGGCAGAGAAGGTTGTCCCGGTGGGTCCTGCCAACATATTTTTGTACATTCAGACTATTGCCTATGGACTGCGGGGTTTTAATTTTCCCCAGGAAGCGGAGGAGGTTATTTCACGCCTAGCAGAAGTACAGCAGGAGATGGCGGCCTTTGATAAGGAAATAGCTACCGCCTCCACCCATCTAAAAAATTTTACCCGTATGTTTGACTCTCTGCTGGTTCGCTACCGCAAAATAGACAACCTTGTGCGCAGAATCGAGCAGAAGAAATAGATAGTGAGTGAGGCGGGGGGACAGAAAGAAGCCTCGCTCAAGCCCTTAATGTACCCCTTATTCCAAGCAACATTATTCCAGGGAACATTTCAAAAGCAGGGGCAGGTGGTCTGAATACCCGCTCTCGAGCTGAGGTATCCAGCGTTTTGGAAAGCCATCCTGAGTAAGCAGCTGCTCACTTTGAATTACCTCAAACTGTTCAAACTCCACTCCCTCGTTATCCCACAAGGCAGGACTCAACAGAAAATGGTCTATTGTCTCCCACTCCGATCGATAGACATAACTGCCTATCCGCGGCCGCGGTTCGATCAACCAGGGACTCACCAGAATAAGGGCTTCCGAATTAATAACAGCTCCCGAAGGACTATCCCCATTTTTTGTGCTGCCGGTGACGCCTATACAGCTGCTGCGCTGGGCCGGGGAGAGCCCCTTATAGTCCTGCACCGGCACCAGTGCAGTTGGATATTCAGCCTCTATCCGTGCCTGCTCGTCGATGCACTCATTTAGATCACCGGCCACAATAATGTTCGCGCGAGAGTGCTGCTCTTCAATTTGATGAAAACGCCCTGCAAGGACAGCCGCCGATGCCCGCCGCAGGGGCTCAGTCTCGGCAGCTCCCCCGGATTTCGATTTCCAGTGACAGTTAAAAAGGTAGAGCGTCTTGCCTGCGGCTTGTGTTTTGCATTCAAGAATCGGTCTGCCCGCAGGAATACCTTCGATGGATACGCTATGCGCCTGTATGTCTTCAAGGGGGTATCGGCTGAGAATGGCGGTATTCACCGCTGAATCCTTGGCATCAGAGATGCAGCGGTAGCGGTATCCACAGCCCTTAAGGTAGTGGGTAACCAGCATCTCCAGGGCGTTGAGGTTTTCAACCTCCTGCAGCAGCAGGATGTCGGCTCCCCCCTCCGGGTATCTGCTGAGTACATCAGAAAGCTGCAGCAGTTTAAGATGGTACAGGTCGGAACTCCAGGAATCGCCGCTAGGGTCATAATCAGAATATTCGCTGCCGTCCCGTACGTCATCAAACAGATTTTGCACATTATAGCTCAGCAGTGTTAGTTCCTCTGGGTCGGTCTCCGGGAACAAACACATTGAACAGCCACTGCAGGACAACAGAAGCTGTACGCTCATACACACAAAAAGACCCCACAGGGGGGCCTTTATACACTGTTTCATCAGGACCTCCTACCCTGTTAGAGGCAGAAACTGATCCTATACTTCAGTTAATTTTAAAATTTTTCAAAAATTTTTACCCCAGAGTCTTACACTCCCAGCTCGCTGCGGCTTTTTATCGTACGCGATACCAGACCGTATTCCTGGGCTTCTTCGGCATTCATCCAGAAGTCGCGATCGGTTTCCTGCTCAACCTTTTCTACCGGCCGGCCGGTTTCATCGCTGATAAGTTTATTTATTTTTGCCCGCAACTTCTCCAGCTCCTTGGCATGGATTTCAATTTCAGTTGCAACGCCGCGGATTCCGCTGAGAGGCTGGTGGATGAGATAATGAGAGTTCGGCAGGGCGATCCTACGCTCTTTTGGTGAAGCCAGCAATATGAGTGCTCCTGCACTGGCAACTAAACCCATCCCGATGTTGTACACCTCAGGCTTTATAAACCTCATCATGTCATAAATTGCAAACCCCGCATCAGCATCTCCGCCGGGAGAGTCTATAAACACCTTAATTGGTTCATCGCTCTTTGATTCAAGCAGGATAAGCTGACGAATAACCCTTTCAGCTAACTCTTTATTGATTTCTCCGGAAAGAAGAATCGTGCGAGCCTCCATCATCCGCTCAACTAACATCTCCTGACCGGGCTTTTTCTCCTCACTCTTCTCTTCTTCTTCTAATTCATACTCACTTCGTATCATATTTACCTCAAAAGTTAACAATTTGTACGTATGTAAAAGTATACTAACAAAAGGAGAATAAGAAAAGTCCTGGTGCTTGCACTTCATACATATATCGCTACAATGGAGACATGAAAGCAGGACTTATTGCCGTCATCGGCCGACCTTCCTCAGGTAAATCAACTCTGATGAATAAAATCTGTGGGCACAAGGTATCTATCACCGCCCCCTCTCCGCAAACCACCCGCAATACAGTCCGCGGTATTTTGTCCGAGGATCGAGGACAGCTGGTATTTCTGGACACCCCCGGATACCATAATTCAGAGAAAAAATTCAATCGCTATCTTAAGCAGATAGCCCACTCAACACTGGAAGAGAGCGACGCGATTCTCTACGTACTCGATCCGCACCGCCTTCCGGGAGCTGAAGAAATCCAGTTGATGCAGGTGCTCGCGGACAGCAGCAAACCGGTGATTACTGCAGTGAACAAAACCGACCTTAACCCGCCTCAGCTAAAAGCTGTTCAGCAGAAAGTGGCCGAACATCTCCCCCATTCACTCATTTACCCAATTTCCGCACTAAACGGTTTCGGTGTTCGCGACCTGTTGGCCGGTCTGTTTTTACAGGCCCCGGAGGGGGAACTGATGTACCCCAAGGAGTACTACACCGATCAAGACCCGGAGTTCCGCATCACTGAAATAATCCGTGAGCAGGCAGTAAACCGAACACGTGAAGAACTTCCACACGCTGTGTACGTCGAAATTGCGGATATGGAGATGCAGGAGGAGCGCCACCTGTTGTGGGCCCGCGCAGTCATCTTTGTTGAAAAAGAGTCCCAGAAGGGAATGATAGTTGGAAAAGAGGGCAGTATGATCAGAAAGATCAGAGTTTCCGCAGAAAAAGAACTCAGAGAGCTATTTCCCTATGCGGTAAAACTTGATCTGCGTGTAAAGGTTGATCCCAAGTGGCGTACCCGAGACCAACTTCTACAGCGGCTTATACACTAAACGCTTTACACGTAACGCGAGAGGATTTCCAGCACTTTCTGTTTACCGAGGGTCATGATAAAGCCGGCTAAACGCGGCCCCTTCTCTTTTCCGATAAGCACCCTGTATACCAGGCTGAACAACTCTTTCGGCTCTAGATCCTCACTGCGGGCAACGTCGTAAATGGCGGTTCCAAGACTCTTTTCATCATGGTCTTCAAGCTTTTCGACCTCCCCTTTGAGCCCCTGGAGCATCCGCTTCTGCTGCTCATCGGTCTCCACCAGAGGGTCTGCAGCTGTCTGCAGACGAAAGCGAAACTCCTCCGGGCTGAAGCGGGTAATCCAGTTCCAGGCACACTGGGCGCGAACTCTCATACGTCGCTGCTGTTCCTCATCCAGCTCAAACAGAGAAAGTACCGTTTCGATATCCCCGCCGTTGATCTGCAGCAGGTTGCACAGATGTCTAAAGGGCAGCTGTACCGGCATGGTTTCTGGTACACTGTGAACCTGAGAAAGCTCGTAAATCCGGCTCTCCTTTTGGCGCTTCTTCTCACCGACTTCCTGTTCACCAAAAAAGATTCGCTCGCACTTATCGTAATCCTCGTAGATTTTAAGCACATCTAAATCAAAGGAGATTGCAAACTCGCTGTTCGGTCGGGTACCGGCAAACAGGTAACGAACAATTTCCGGTTGATAGATCTCTAATACCTCGGACAGGCCAACTACCTCACCGGAGGAGGATGAGATTTTTCCACCACGTCCCTTAATACGGATAAAGTCATATTGGAAGGTAACCGGCGGCTCACCGCCGTACACCTCTTTGACAATCTTACGGCCGGTATCGAAGGACCCTCCCTCGGAATGGTGGTCCTTTCCAGCCGGTTCGAAGTCGACTCCCTCTTGACGCCAGCGCATCGGCCAGTCAACCCGCCACGGCAGTTTTACCGCACTGGTTTCACGCAGATCCAGGGTTTCCTCATTACCGGTATCTTCACAACGGTAGCGCACACCCCACTCTCCATCCCATCCCAGTACCGTAGTAGTGTCACGGTCGGTAAAGGTGCTGAATACCGATACGGGCCACCAATCTTCGGGGAGGGCTTCGGTACGGTGTTCGTTTAAGATACTGCGGATGGTATCCCGTTGTTCCAGAGCAGTCCGAATCCCTTTGGCGTAATAGGAGCTGCGGTAGCGCTGGGCCTGGTAAATATACTCCGGCTCAACCCCCACCTTCGGCAACAGCAGTTCCAGGGCTTTCTCGTTCGCCTCTGCATAACTGGAATATCCCGAACCGGTGTCCGGTACCAGGGTAATCGGTTTACGAAGGTAAGTCTCAAGGAGCTCCGGGTTCGGCATATTCTTGGGAACCTTGCGAAACACATCGTAGTCATCCCAGGAGTATATAAAACGAACCTGCTTTCCCTGATCCCGCAGGGCTCTCACGATTAGCTCAACCGAAATAATCTCGCGAAAATTACCAATATGCACAGTACCTGAGGGAGTGATGCCCGATGCACACACATAGGCATCTTTTTCTCCCTTTTGGCGTACTATTTTTTCGGCAGTACTGTCTGCCCAATGAAATGTATTTCCCTTCATAGCCGTGCATTATAGCGGTAAAATTGGTATTGTTCAATGGAACCGAAAACTCCCATGTGTTAAGATTACAGTTAGCATGCAAATGCGCCGAGAAAATAGACATAAAGATGAGTATGGGGGAAGAGTGAACAAGCAGATATTAGTTCTGTTAAGTATATTGCTGCTGCCGACACTCCCAGTCTGGGGAGAAACCGGCTACGCTTCGTGGTACGGCGGAAAGTTTCAAGGCAGACAAACGGCAAGCGGTGAAGTATTCGATACCAACCAACTGACGGCTGCCCACAAAACCCTCCCCTTCGGTACGGTGGTGGAGGTTACCAACTTAGACAATGGAAAAAGTATAGAAGTTCGGATTAACGACCGAGGTCCCTTCGTGGAAGGCCGCATCATCGACCTCTCCCGAGCAGCCGCCACGAAGATCGGGCTGATGAGCTCGGGCATAGCACCGGTAAAAGTAGAAATAATCCACAGCGCAGACCCTTCCCCGGAGCTATCCCATTACTCCATCCAGGTTGCCTCATTTTCAGGACGTAAAAACGCTCAACTCCTGTACAGCAGGCTTTCTGACCGGGGTTTGGAAGCTGAATTTGAGGAGTCCGACAGTGGACATACTCGAGTAGTGCTCCCGGAGGTGCAGGAATCTGAACTGGATCCATTACTCACAAAGCTGGCCACTATGGGATTAAATTCGGTATTGGTCCGGCGCCACTTCCCGGCCAACTGACCGCCCCCTATCCTTGCCCCCATGGCATCCCCTTTGATCATAACGCAAGCCGAAGGAGACTGCAGGCTACACAATCTCTGCAAGTATTCCGCGCATGTGCTTGCGAAGAGTTCAAAGCTGTCGTAGTATTCACACATTAAAACATGCATAAAGGAATTGAGGCTGAAGTATGGACCTTCTTTCTTCAATTACAGAGATAAAAGCCATTCAGAAAAACCGCATCGAAGGAAAAAATGCTCTATTCTATGGGCTGCTCTTTTTATCAAAAAAAAAGACCCGGTCCACCGGTCTAAATTTTCTTCACACTATTTGGTCACACTTTTTCGCACCCCAATTAATGACACAGTACAAGCTTCGACGCCGCCCAGTGGCCTGGGTAGATCATCCCTTAGATAAAAAGATCCCCTTCAAGCCGCATCATGTTTCCATATATTTGAGCTTTACCAGTTTGTGGATCAAATCAATCGGCTTTATCTACCGTGAGTTCGGTAGGCAATCCTTAAACGAAATCATAAAGTTCGTTGAGGCTCTTACTTCTCTTTACCTAGAAAGTTCAAAGGTCTTTCTGCAAATACAGTCCACCACCAATCGCCCGCGCTATGTCGGCGGGTTCTACTTCCAGGTAATTCACCTGTTTGATCCTCACCTGCACTGCATTCCATCGCTTCATGTTGAGATCGTCTGCCTAAACTATACCTTCATGAGTAATATAATCGACAAGTTTGCCGAAAATCCGGCTGAGTATCAAAGGGAAAAGGATTACCTCTGGAGACAGGCGGTGCTGATTACCAATAGCATCCTTCTGATTAAGCAGCACAGTGTAAACTGTGTTGCCGCTGGGTTGTTTACCCTCACTTCCAACAACTATCCCTTTGAGGAAAAAGACTCCTTCCAAATGATTGATGCCCTGTTCACCGGTTCGGGGAATACTCTACCGGCGGGCGATGAGATACGAAGATATATTCACAAGCTTTACAATCATTTTTTAGAGGAACATCGCAGTAAAACCAGCGCCAAGGTACTGGTTGATTTTCTGCGCGCCTATCCCCGGAAAAAGCAGAGAACACCCCGGGACCCGGTATTCTCCTGATGGGTATTTAAACGTCAGTGGGATTGACTGGTATCAGGATGCTGGATTACACGCAAAAGGCCCCCGCATGTATGTACTTTACGGGAGCCCAGGAGTGATGTGAAAAACAGTATTTAAGCAGCGTAGCCTGCTTTGAGAACTTTTTCATTCACCGGATTGAATTTCCGGTTTCGAGCTGAAACTGCCTCTTCCAGCGCTGCGACCGCCGATTCCAACGAGGCTAATTCCGGCTTGTGTTTCAGCAGCTTGCCGATAACCGCCATATTGGCCGATCGACTCGAACCATTTTCTTCAGCAATTTCGTTTGCCGCAATATCCACCACGGTGATGTCGGTGCGGCTTGGTTTCTCATCGATCAATGAACTATTATAAATTAACATACCACCGGCTTTAACCCGGGGTTCAAACTTTATAAGGGAGGGAGTGTTCAACACTATCGCGATATCCGGATGAAAAACTACCGGTGAGGCAACCTCTTCATCAGAAATTATTACCTGACAGTTCGCCGTACCGCCACGCATTTCAGCCCCGTAGGAAGGAATATGGGACACATACTTTCCCTCGCGCATACCTGCAATACACAGAAGTTTCCCCGAGAGCAACACCCCCTGTCCGCCGAATCCAGCAAATATTATTTTTTCAGTCATAGCCTTTCGCTCCTTTTGTCCTGTTCAATATCCTGTTCAATGTCCTGTTCAACCTGCCGGTTTTACCGGTCTCGAAAATTTCCCAATGGATAATAGGGGACCATGGTATCTTTCACAAAGGCAACCGCAGTCGGTGAATCTACGCCCCAATTGGTCGGACACATGGAAAGCACCTCAACAAAGGAGTATCCCTTTCCCTCAGCCTGATTTTGAAGGGCTTTTTTGATTGCCTTCTTAGCCTTCATAATACTCTTCACATCATGCACGGAGGTACGCTCTATAAACACCGGCCGTTCCAGGGTCGCAATCATCTCACAGGCCCGGATTGGAAAACCCACATCCGAGGTATCCCTTCCATAGGGCGTGGTTTTGGTTACCTGCTTGTCCATAGTTGTCGGTGCCATCTGCCCGCCGGTCATACCGTAAATTGCATTATTTACAAAGATAACCGTAATATTTTCCCCGCGGTTGGCGGCATGGATGGTTTCTGCGGTACCAATGGCAAGTAAATCGCCGTCACCCTGGTATGAGATTACTACTTTATCCGGATGCACCCGCTTAAGGCCGGTAGCCACCGCCGGAGCGCGACCATGGGCGGCTTCACAGCCATCTGCATCGATATAGTTGTAAGCCAGAACCGAACATCCCACCGGAGCTACCAGAATAGTTTTATCCTGTATTCCCAGCTCGTCCATCGACTCTGCAATTAGTTTATGTACAATACCGTGACCGCAGCCGGGACAGTAGTGGGTTTTTACCTCCCTAAGCGATTCCGGTTTTTCATAAATATATTCGAATTGTGCTCCCTTACTTTCCATAGTTCTTTACTCTCCTCACAATTTCATCGATATCGGGCAACATGCCGGCAGTACGGCCGTAAAAGTCTATATCCCCAGTACCGTTTAACGATAGTTTTACATCTTCCAGCATCTGTCCTGCGCTCATTTCAACAGTTAAAACCTTTTCTTTACCCTCAGCTGCCTTCTGCAGTTCTTTTTCAGGAAAGGGCCACAGGGTAATCGGGCGAAAGAGCCCAACCTTAATCCCCTCTTTCCGCAGCGCACGCAGAGCTGAACGGCAGATTCTAGAAGACATTCCATACGCAACCAGCAGATAATCAGCATCCTCGGTCATGTAAGACTCGGACATGGTTTCGTTTTCTTCTATCTGTTTATAGGTTTCCTGCAGCTCATCGTTCAGCTTCTCAAGGGCATCCTCGGGGTTTAAGCGGAGGGATGCAATAATGTTAGGCTCCCGGCCTTCTGCACCCGATAAAGCCCAGGGTTTCTCAAATTTCTTATTGCTGGGTTCGGGCAATGCAACGCCCTCTGCCATCTGTCCTAGAAATCCGTCACCCATCATCATGACAACCACCCGATATTTATCGGCAATATCAAAAGATTTAATTGTCAGGTCGGCCAGTTCCTGCACCGTGGCTGGTGCCAAGGCAACGGTTCGATAATCACCGTTTCCTCCACCACGAGTTGCCTGATAGTAATCGCCCTGGGCACCGGCAATATTACCAAGTCCCGGCCCGCCGCGCATCATATTTACCACCACCGCCGGAAGACGGGCTCCGGACAGGTAGGAAATACCCTCTTGCTTAAGACTAATTCCCGGTGATGATGAGGAGGTCATGACCCGCGCACCGGCGGCAGATGCCCCAAACACCATGTTAACGGCAGCAACCTCACTTTCCGCTTGAAGAAAAGTGCCGTCTACCTGCGGAAGACGCCTAGCCATATAAGCAGGTATCTCATTCTGCGGCGTAATCGGATACCCAAAGTAGTAACGGCACCCGGCAATAATCGCCGCTTCACCAAGCACCTCATTTCCCTTCATCAATATTTTCTCACTCATACTAACTCTCCCTAGACGTACTGCACTACTTTAATTACCATATCGGGACACATCATCGCACAAAACTTGCAGGCGATGCATGCATCTTCATCTATACAGGTAGCGTACGAGACGCCCTGCTTGTTAAAATCGTCCGACATCTTTAAAATATTAACCGGACATGCATCAATACACAAAGTGCATCCTTTGCACTTTTCATTATCAATTTCAGGCTTTCCACGTGCCAAGGTTTTCCTCTCCTTTTACTATAGTAGGATTTAGTTCAATATATTATACAATGTTTACTAAAATAAAACAAATTTTTTTTGCAAATTTTGTTAGTCTATTTACTCCATTATACTTATTTCACTCTTTCCGGCTGAATCATTGGCACAACTACATCTCTCTGATATTATTTTCCTTTAATAAGGAGCGGAAATGGACTTTCTTACCTACCTAGAAAACCACATTGTCCTGTTTGATGGTGCAATGGGCACGGAAATTCAAAAACTCTCTATTCAAGGCAGTGAATGGGGAGGATATTACGGTTGTAATGAAATGCTCACTCTTTCGGCTCCAGATAAAATTGCCGGCATTCACCGCGCCTATTTAGAAGCAGGCGCCGACGTGATAGAAACCAACACCTTCGGTGCCAACCGGATAGTTTTATCCGAATACGGACTCGAAGACAGAACGAGAGAAATAAATGAGGCCGCCGCCAGGCTGGCGGTGCACGAACGGAATCAATACATCGAACGAAACCCTTCAGACCGCCCGGTATATGTGGCCGGCAGCCTAGGCCCCGGCAGCAAACTGCCGAGTATAGGACAAGCCGATTTTGATACAGTGTATACCTCCTACTATCAACAGGCCTATGGTTTGATAGAGGGGGGAGCAGAGCTCTTCATAATCGAAACCTCACAGGATCTTCTGCAAATCAAGGCCGCAGTACTAGGGGTCAAGGACGCCTCGGCTGCACAGCAGCTGCAGCTTCCACTAATCGTATCGGTGACGGTAGAGACAAACGGTTCGATGCTGGTGGGTTCGGATATCAATACCGTCACCTCCGCCCTGCTGCCCTTGGATATCGATGCAGTGGGTATCAACTGCGCCACAGGTCCGCAGGAGATGCGGCCGCATATCGAAGAACTGAGCCGGCAGTTCCCGGGAGCACTCTTCTGTATGCCCAATGCAGGTTTTCCGGAGCACAAAAATGGAGAGCTGGTCTACTCCCTCCCGCCGGGGGAGTTTGCAGATGTACTAAGCTCCTTTGTTGCGGAGTTTGGGGTAGATATAATCGGCGGCTGCTGCGGCTCCGACCCGACTTTCATTGCCGAACTTCGCAGCCGCATACCGAATCTCACCAAGGGACACCGGCCGATACTTCATGAAGAGGCTCATACCGCACGCTGG
Source organism: Spirochaetaceae bacterium (assembly GCA_041686355.1). Classification (GTDB taxonomy): domain Bacteria; phylum Spirochaetota; class Spirochaetia; order DSM-16054; family Sediminispirochaetaceae; genus DSBN01. Next base: position 41,325 of record JAWLDZ010000004.1, on the reverse strand, counting down.
ACAGAATCAGCCCTTACCTCGCTCTATAGCCGTAAAGAGCTTGAACAGCAGCCGCCGCCCTTTTTTATCGGGGAAAGAACCAATACCAACGGTAGTAAAAAGTTTAGAACCCATCTGCTGGAGAACGACTGGAACAGCATGGTTGGCATGGGCAAGGCACAAATGAAAACCGGTGCGCACGCCCTGGATGTATGTGTTGCCTATACCGGTCGCAATGAACAGCAGGATATGCATGAGCTTGTAAGCCGGCTGAGAACCAACGTAGATCTTCCCCTAGTAATCGATTCGACCAACCCAAAGGTTCTCGAATCCGCCCTCAAGCTCATGGGGGGGCGTGGACTTATCAATTCCGTCAACCTTGAAGATGGTGAAACCGAAGCAGGTACCGTTTTTTCGCTTGCAAAACGATACGGCGCCGCCGTTATCTGCCTCACTATTGACGAGTCTGGAATGGCCCGTACCGTCGATGATAAACTCGCAGTTGCCGAACGGATATTCCATATTGCAACCAGCAGGTACGGACTGCGGCCCCAGGACCTGGTTTTTGACCCCCTCACCTTTACCCTCGGCAGCGGTGATGAAAGCCTGCGCAGTGCAGGGGCAACTACCCTCAGCGCACTCGGATTGATCAAAAAGAGAATGCCGGGAGTACATACGGTCCTGGGGGTCAGCAATATATCCTTTGGACTAACGCCCCACTCCAGAGAGGTACTAAACAGTGTGTTTCTGGAAGAAGCCATCCAGGCCGGCTTAGATATTGCAATAGTAAACGTGAAAAAAATTATCCCCATGTTTAAGATCTCCAAGGCCGATACTACAGCAGCACTTAATTTAATTTACAACCGTGGTTCAGAGGATCCGCTGCACGCCTACATCACTCACTTTGCACATAAAGAGAGCGGACCGGTGGACAGCCCCCAAAAGAGCGCTGCTCTGTCGCCGGAGGAGCAGCTGGAAGAGCTGGTGCTGGAGGGCTCCCATGCCGGTTTACTTCCGGTATTAGACACACTGCTGAAACACAGCGCCCCCGACAAAATTATTAACAGCTTGTTAATTCCCGCCATGAAACGGGTTGGTGAACTGTTTGGCAAGGGAAAACTGCAACTTCCCTTTGTTCTTCAGTCTGCAGAGGTAATGAAGCAGGCGGTAGGCTACCTAGAGCCTTTTATGGATAAACAAACCAATATACCCGGTAAAAGTATTGTACTGGCCACCGTGAGGGGCGATGTACACGATATAGGAAAAAACCTGGTGGACATCATCCTCTCAAATAACGGGTACAAGGTATACAACCTGGGAATCAAAGTTGACATCGACACTATCCTCAAAAAGGCTCAAGAGGTGCAGGCCGGAGCAATCGGAATGAGTGGTTTGCTGGTAAAATCTACCGAAATCATGAAATCGAATATTGAGACGATGCGCGAGCGAAACCTGCATATACCGGTACTGTTAGGGGGAGCTGCACTAACCCGCGAGTTTGTTGAACAGGAGTGTGCCCCTCTGATACAAGCACCGGTTTTCTACTGCAAAGATGCCTTTGATGGACTTCAGGCAATGGAAAGAATCGGAGAAACCCCAGGAGCAGCTTTGACTGATGCACCTGCAAAGGCCTCACGCGAAAAACCGCTGAGAGATTCTTCCGGAGAAGTCTCTGATGCTCAACCACACCCTGAATTAATAGAACTCGCGTCGCCTGCTGTTCCGCTTCCGGAAAGTAATGATATAGAGCAGCTGAGCCTAGACTTTGACAGCCTCATTCCGTATATCAACCGCAAACGGCTATTTCGCGCACGATGGGGCTACCGACGGGGAGCTTCCTCTGAGCAGGAGTATCTGGAACTTGAAGAGGCCATAATTCAGCCGGAGTTTGAAAAACTAACAGCATGGCTGGCTGAAGGACACATTGCCCCCCCTAAGGCTGCGTTCCGGCTGCTGCCCTGTAATCGAACCGGCGATAATCGGGTCCACATCTTTGAGGGTAGTCCACAAGCGGAACTTTACAGTCCTGCGGCAGAATTTAAATTTAGCCGTCAGTCACAGCCCCCCCACCTTTCGGTGGCCGACAATTTTCTGCCCGATTCTGTGGGACGCCACGATTTGATTGGCCTGCAGATAGTGACGCTCAGAACTGCGATTCAGGGGGAGATACATCGTCTATTCAGCAATGACAACTACCGCGACTATCTGCACCTGCACGGTCTAGCGGTAGAGCTCACCGAAGCTGCAGCTGAATATGTGCAGTCCCTTATGTATAAGAAACTGCAGATCCCGGAATCCGGCAAGCGTTATTCTTTCGGCTATCCCTGCTGCCCGGATTTAACCGCTAACCGCACTATCGCGGCACTACTAAAAGCGGAAGAGCTCGGTATCTCCTTTACGGAGGATGATCAGATGGTACCGGAATTATCTACCGCCGCCTTTATCTGCTTCAATCCGCAGGCTGATTACTTTTCTTTATAGGCCGGTGCTTCTCAAATCAAGACATTTTAAAAAAGCAATAAAAACCCGCCATGCACAACAGATGCACGACGGGGCTCTTCTCCACTTTCAATTCTTTATTTTTCAGGTCTTATTAATCAACGGGAGAAAACTCATCCTTAGCTGCGCCGCAAAGCGGGCATACCCAGTCATCGGGCAGATCATCAAAGCTTGTGCCAGGATCTACCCCATTATCGGGATCCCCTTCTTCCGGGTCATAGATGTAACCGCATACATTACATACGTACTTCTGCATTTCTTACTCCTTTTCAGTGAAATATTATTGATCCGCCCGCCACAAACTGTGGACGTTACAAAACTCACGCGCAGATACTTTCGATGCCTGAATACAAAACTCAGCAACCGGCTGGTCACCAGGCTTGAGGAACTTCCGGTAAGATTTTCCATCGGCAATAAGCTCAATCCATTCGATGTAGTGTTTCTCTTCCATCGGATGCAGGGTGCTGCCGACAGTTACCTTGAACCCATCAGCTGTCTTTTCGATGAGCGGCACATGCTTTTCGGTTGTCGAATCTGCAGTTTTCTCATCGAGCAGGGTCATATTTTGACCGCAGCAGACTAGGTCGCCTTCGCCAGTGTGTAATACTTCTACAATATTACCACAGATCTCGCATTTGTAAATTCCATTTAATTTGGTTGACATAAAGTCCTCCTTAAAACTTTTCTTATAGAGGCAGCTTCAAATGTTTTTATATCTGAAACCGTCTACTGTGACTTACCAGTTCTCGCCGAGCAATTCAAAGTAGCTCTGCGGGTGGGCACAGGCCGGACACTTTTGAGGCGGGGTCTGGCCTTCAAACAAGTAACCGCAGTTTATACAGCGCCAGGTCACAGATTCATCACGCTTAAAAACCCGACCGGCTTCAATGTTGGCCCTCAAGTCGTTATAGCGTTTTTCGTGCTGCTTTTCCGCAACCATCACCGCTTCAAAAACCGCCGCCACATCGGTAAAGCCCTCTTCTCTTGCCTTGGCTGCGAAGGCTGGATACATATCTGTCCACTCATAATTTTCACCCTCAGCAGCTGCCTTTAAGTTATCGGCGGTACTACCGATTACCCCCGCCGGGAAGGCAGCCTGTACTTCGACTTCTCCTCCCTGCAGGAATTTAAAAAAGCGCTTCGCATGCTCCTTCTCCTGATTTGCAGTTTCCTCTAAAATTTGAGAAATTTGCACTAAACCCTCTTTCTTTGCTTGGGATGCAAAATAGGTATACCGGTTTCTGGCTTGCGATTCACCAGCAAACGCGGTAAGTAGGTTTTTTTCAGTCTGAGTTCCCTTTAGGTCTTTCATCCTAACTCCTTTCAATCTTTTGTGATTAGATTTTACCTTACGGATAGAAGCATAATCAACAGTTTAGTTTAAATCAAATTTTAATGCGGCAAATTCGGTAAGTTTCAATCTAAGTCGTGGTCGTACATTTGGACAATTTGTTTTACTTGGTTTCGAAGTTGCCGACGGTAGGACAGTGGTTCAAGTACTTCAACTGAGGTGCCGCACTGTATTAAACGTAAAAAGAGTTCTATCGAGTTTTCCACCTCAATCCTGCAAATAATAACTCCATTTTCATCCGGTTCTTCAGTTTCTAGATTTTTGTAATACAGATAGCGAAATACGTTTAAAACAGACCGCTCACGCATTCGAAGTTTCAGTGGAATCAAATCGTAGCTTGGAGCCGGACCATCATCGCTTACCCGCCGAAAGGCTTTCAGGTTATCGGGAATAGTATAGGTCTGATCAAGGATCTCAGCTTCCTTTATGTCGGTTATATCAATAGTCTTTACTTCAGCTGTATGCCGCAAACGACCAGTGACACTAATAGGTCGGCGGCCGTTCGATTGTTCACTAAAACCTATGAAGTAGGGAGCAAACTCTGTTTCTTCCTCTAAGCCGCTCTGCTTATCTACATGTTTTATTCTTACGATTTTGCCGGATACCCATGAATCGGTCAGCGTTTCCAAGACCCGAATATATTCAGGATCCTGCTTATGAGCCCCCAGCTCGATTGATTCGGCAACTGCATTGATGTTTTCACTCATAGTCGGAGCATACGTACGGAGGTTACCGGCCAGCTTGCGAAGTCCTGAGGACATATGCGGATTTTGATATTCAGTGTGTTTGGACAAGAGTTCTGCGGACAGGTGAAACGCCAAGCTCTCGTAAACGCTCAACTTCATCATATTCATCGACTCATCCTGGGAGACTCCAATTGCATAATCGTCTTCCCAGATATCGATTTTCTTCTTTAATTCATCCACATAGCGCCCGATTGTGGAACGGTGCACCCCTAGACGTCGGGCTATTTCGGCCCGCCGCATACCTTCGGGATGTGAGAGGAGTAGAAGTTCAAGCTGCATCAGTCGTTCATTTTTCCCCATACAAACAATTATTGTATGAGGAAAACGAAAAAAAGACAAGTGAAGTTATTTGTTATCCTGGCAACTCGGTTTGCTGCTCTTCAGGGCTTATCTCTAATATTTCCACCAGCTCATGTGGTTCCAGACGAAAAAGCGAGCCTTTTCCCTCGTAGAAACCGTGTTCGCCAATCAAATGGATATTGATATCGGTATACACAATTTCTCGGCTAAGGCGGGTATTGCGAACAGTAGTGTTTGTTTTCGGAATAAGCCCCGGGCCGCCGAAGGGACTTGGTATCCCGCCCCGCACCGAATCAACCCGAACCTCGAAATTGGGCTCTACTTTGATGAACTCCCCCAATCCTTCCTTTCCTCGGTCACGTAAAGCCGTCATCTTGGCTGCTATTGCTCGATGGGTGGTCCCTATCCGGCGCACTTCCGCCTCATCATCTTCCAGGATCTCTACCAAGTCTCTTCTATCGGTTCCAAGAAAGCCATGCAGGGTCAATACCCCGGGCCTCATATTCTCCTGAACCTGCTTTAGTTGCGGTGATTGTTTCATAACTAATTCTCCTAACCGAACTTATCAAAATAGGTAAGTTCATCGGGAACTCCCTTATCCGAAAGGACCTTTATACAGGCATCTATCATGCCGGGGCTTCCACATAAGTATGCCTCTGTGTTCTCTCCGGACTCCATATTCCGGGCAACCACATCTGTGATAAGTCCTGTTTCACCTTCCCACTGGTCTTCCTCTTCAGGATCGCTGAGAGCGGGTATAAACTCGAAGTTCGGCAGTTCCTTCTCTAGGCGCCGCATCTCCTCTACCAGAAACAAATCCTTCTTTGACCGTGCGCCAAAGAAATACCGAGCACGTCGGTTAATTCCCTTTTCCGCCATACTTAATAGAATGGATTTGATTGGTGCCATACCCGAACCGCCGGCAATAAAGATTATCTCCCGTTCGGTTTCACGCAGATAAAAATCGCCATAGGGGCCATTAAAAATGATTTCATCGCCCTCCCTCATGTAGTTATGAACATAGGTGGTAGCAATGCCGTTGGGCACAAGTCGTATTTCCAACTCTACATGCTTTGTATCGCTGGGGTTAGAAGCCACCGAGTAGGCGCGATAGACCGGTTCATCGGTAAGTTCATACTCGGGTATTCGCAACTGTACAAACTGTCCCGGTTCCATATTAATCTCGGGCGGGTCGACCAACTCCATGGTCACTTCTTTAATATCGTGAGTAAGTTCCCGAACCTTGGCAATTTTGGCTTGAAACTCCTTTACATTGAACAGCTCCTCGGGAATCTCAAGGGATAAGTCGTTTTTAACCTTAATCTGACACGAGAGACGTACATTCTCCGCCTGCTCCTCCTCAGAGATCCAGGGCAGCTCAGTCGGAAGATACTGACCGGCCCCCTCTTTGACGGTTACCTTACACAGACCACAAGAGCCGCGTCCTCCGCAGGCTGAGGGAATAAAAATCTCCTGCTCCATCAAGGTGCCCAAGAGAGGCTTGCCTCCCTTTACCTCATACTCCTTATCTCCATTAATAGTAATCTTTACTTCACCGTAATTGGCAATTGTAGCGTCGGCAATAACCATCAGGATCGCTAAAAAGGCGGAAATTCCGGAGACCGCGCCAACACTTATCATTAAAGCGGAAATCATGCTACCTCCTAACCTATCTGCAGCATACCGGAAAAGCCCATAAAGGCCAGGGCCATCATTCCGGTGATTATTAGAGTGATTCCAGCGCCCTCAAGACCATGGGGTATCCGAGCCCGTTTCAGCTTCTGACGTATGCCGGCCATAGCCAGAATTGCCAGAAACCAGCCAATACCACTACCGAGTCCAAAGGTAATCGACTCGATAAAGGTATAATCACGGATTACCATAAACAGGCTGACACCGAGAATGGCACAGTTTACCGTTATCAACGGTAGAAAAATTCCCAGAGCTGCATAGAGCACCTCAGAAACCCGTTCGATTATCATTTCAACAAGCTGCACGAAGGCAGCGATTACAATGATAAAGACAATAAAACGCAGATACTCGATTCCCAAAGGCTCAAGAATTTTATAATACACTATCCAGTTCAGCATGCTGGTGCTGGTCATCACAAAAATGACCGCAACCCCAAGGCCGAAGGATGTTTTCAGCTCCCGAGAAACCGATAGAAAGGAGCACATGCCTAAATAGTTCGATAAGAGAATATTGTTGGTAAAGATAGCCGCAAAGAAAATTGCTATCGGATATGCACTTTCACTCATTTAGCTGCCTCCTCTTCTTTAATAATTGCACCCTTCACAACCCACACAAAAATCGCCAGCATGAAGAAGGCCCCCGGAGGCATCACCATAATCGCCCAATTGGTCCACCAGTCGCCAAGTATGGTTATTCCCCATAGTTCACCGGTGCCCATCAATTCTCGGAAAAAGGCAATCACTATCAGCACATACGCATAGCCGATTCCCGATGAAAGCCCGTCAATTAAAGATAGTCCGGCACTGTTGTTCATAGCAAAAGCCTCGGCGCGGCCCATAATGATACAGTTGGTAATAATCAGACCGACGTACGGGCCCAGCTGCTGCCATACATCCGGCATATACGCCCGCAGGGTGATGTCGACAATAATCACAAAGCTGGCAATGATTAAGGTTTCCGCCATCATCCTTACCCGCCCCGGAATTAGTTTTCTAAGAGCCGATATTGTTACCCCCGACAAGGTCGTAGTAAAGATAACGCCTAAACTCATAATAACGGTGTTTTCAAGTTTATTAGTTACCGCCAGGGTAGAGCATATTCCCAATACCTGGGCAAACACCGGGTTGTTCTTTCCAAGCGGGTCGGTAAAGGTTTTTTTCATTTTTCCGCGGGTTGCCATTTTACTGTCCCTCCTGTTCTACTGTTTCCTGGGCCTCTTCGGCAGCTTTGTTGGCTATTTTAAGAACCGCCTCCGAAGTACGCGATGCGCCGGTTAAAGCATCGAGCTCATCCGGTGCATCCGAAGCGCCCTCAGCCACCAATTGGAAGGGACCGCTTTTACCACGAAACTGCTCTTTGTACCACTGTTCGGTGATACGAGCACCAAGACCGGGAGTCTCATTTTGCTCTACAAACTCTACCCCGGTAAAAGTTTGAAGGTCCGTTTGAAAACCGAAGATAGAGACAATTTCGCCCCACAAACCGGCTCCGCGTACATACACTGCATAACCGGTTTCACCGGAGGGGAGTTCAATTCGGAAATAGTCCGGCTGCCCCTCCTGGCCGCCGACTTCTTGTACCCGCTCTTCATAGATCTCCTGAATTTTCGGAGGATTATCTCGGGGAAAATCTATGCCTGCGGCGTACAACACCGCCCTCTTCTGAAAAATAGATTCGTTCAGCCGTACTCGATCTTCTGTTGTAAGAAAAATTCCGGATACCACGCTTATAAAAACCACTGTCAATGCTACCATAAACAGGACCGGGTACACCCTGGTCGAAAACATACTCTCCTGTTTCATGCCGCAGCCGCCTTCTTTTCTTTTTTCTTTTTCTTTTGTTCTTTAATTAGATGATCGATCAGTGGGGCAAACATATTCGCAAACAAAAGGGCAAAGGTAACTCCTTCCGGCCAGCCGGAATAGACCCGTATAAGTACTGTCATTACACCGAAAATAGAGCCGTAAATCCAGCGTCCGAGGTTAGTTGTCTGTGATGCGGAAACAGGGTCGGTAACCATGAATACCGCCGCAAACAGAAAACTGCCGCTAAACAGGGCATACACAGGGTTAATTGCTCCCTGAATGCCACTGTAGAAGAGTGCGGCATACAGCAGCAGAAACGAAACAACCGAAGCAGCAATAAAATGCCAGTTGGCACTCTTCTTCCATACGATATAGGCACCGCCTAGAATAATCAGCAGAGCACTGGTCTCACCAAAGGAACCCACTAAATTACCGAGAAACAGATCTTGTAAAGCAAACTCTGTTCCTTGTGCCTGCTGGACTAGGGGGGTCACACTCGAGACCGTATCTATAGAGGGAGTCCAAGCGGCAAAGCCCCGCAAAGCAGTACCTGCGACCGGATCAACAAAGCGTCCTGTCAAAGGAACTCCAAAACTGATGTAAATAAAAGCCCGTCCGGAAATCGCAGGATTAAACACGTTCTTTCCGAACCCACCAAAGACCATCTTGCCGAATACCACTCCAAACACAATTCCAACCACTGCAATCCAGAGAGGGATGGTTGGTGGAAGCGAAAGAGCGAACAAAAAATTTGTTACCAGCACCGAAGAGGTAACCTTCATCGAGTATGTCCGCGCCATAAGGTATTCGGTAAGAATACCTACCGCATTTACTACTGCAAGTACTAGAAGAAACCGCCACCCAAAATAATAGATAGCAGCTACTACCAGAGGTATCAGAGCGTACACTACTTTAAGCATGGGCGGTTGCATCTGCATAAACGAATTCTTTTTAGCATTCATAACAATTAGTATTAAGGCTTTAGAACTCGTTGTCAAACAGACATTTCCAAAATCGAAGTGTTTTTTTAATATTTTTATTCCAGTCTGATACATTAGAAAAAATAAATCCACCTATCCCACACTTCTTTCCAGCAGCCGGCGCCTTCATGAATAAAATAGTTAGGAACGGCAAGATAAAGACTCTATCTTCCCTGACTACTACTACTAAGGGTACTTACGAGTTTCTTTTTACCACTTCTGTTTAGTAGTATATCGACGGTTTTCACAAGATAATGGGTATCTATGGATGCAAAGCAGTTAGGCCGAAATATACGGAAATTCCGTGAAGAAGCAGGCTTGTCTCAGCAATCTCTTGCCGATCAGCTTAACATCTCCTTTCAGCAACTTCAAAAGTACGAATATGGACAAAGCCGGATAACCGTGGAGCGGATGATAGATATCTCCCGGATACTGAAGGTGCCGATAGCTCAGCTACTCCCAAAATTGTCGGGAGACTCTGCACAGGGCTCCTACAGCGCCGAGAGCGAAAGCTTTGCCCCCTTTGAACGGGTACTTGTAAGTCCTGAGGAGACGGCATTATTGAAAGTTTTCCGGAGAATCCACAGTCAACGGGTGCGCAGCATTCTTTTGCAACAGGCGAAAGCCTGGGTTGAAGCCGAAAGGGATCTGATGAACAAAAATAAAAACTCTGAATAATTATAAACTCCCCTTTTTCCTTTCCATCTTTCCAATTTTATAAAATGCCCGTTTTTTACTTTCAAATAGGACATAAGTCCACCAGACTTGATAAACCGCTTGCATATTTATCAATCAATTCCTTCTACTTTAAATAAATATACATATATATTCTTCACACACAGGAACCATTTATCAGCCGGTTACACCATTTTGTTCTTGAAAAAACGCTACTTATGATTTACTCTATTTTATTAAACTTACAAAAAGGAGTAAGAGATGAGAAAACTACTTGTTTTCCTGCTTATGGTCTCTCTTGCCGTTACTGCTTTCGCAGGCGGACAACAAGACGAAGGCCAGACAACCGAAGCGGCTCAAGAAGAGCCTTCCGAATTTATCATTGTAAATGGAGCGGAGCCCGAAACTCTTGACCCGCACCTAATCTCGGGAGTTCCTGAGCATCGTATTTACATGTCGATTTTCGAAGGTCTTACAACCTACGATCCGGAAACAGCCGAACCGGTTCCCGGATTGGCAAAAAGCTGGGACGTAAGCGATGATGGAACGGTGTACACCTTCCACCTGCGTGAAACCACCTGGAGTGACGGAGTGCCAATTACAGCGCAGACAGTTGTAGATTCATGGCTGCGTATGCTGGACCCGGAAACCGCTGCACCCTATGCATGGTTCCCGAATATGTTTATTGAGGGCGCAGCAGAGTACAACGCCGGCGACGCTGATGCTGATGCAGTCGGGGTTGAAGCGGTTGATGACTATACTTTCCGCCTTGAACTAGTTGGGCCTCTGCCCTACGTACTGGGAGCATTGCCCCACTACTCCTTCGCCGTAGTTCCCATGCACGCAATTGAAGAACACGGTAACGAGTGGACCTCTCCGGAAAACTTTGTCGGAAACGGCCCCTTCACTCTTGAAACGTGGAAACCCCAACAGGAGATTGCTGTTGTACCGAACGACACCTACTGGGACGCCGACGTTGTCAGCCTCGACCGGGTCGTCTATCTGCCGATCGACGATAACAATACCGGGTACAACATGTACCTCAACGGCGAAGCCGACTGGATGACCACCGTTCCCCTGGATCAGATGGATTCCGCCAAACTCCGCGACGACTATCATAACGCACCCTACCTGGGAACCTACTACTACACCATCCAGAACGAAAAAGACCCCTTTGACGATGAGAGAGTTCGTAAAGCCTTGGCAATGGCCTTTGACCGTGAAACTTTAGTAGAAAAAATTACCAAAGGCGGCCAGGTACCGGCAACTTCCATGGTTCCCGAGATGGCCGGTTATCCGGGTGTCGACGGGAATGGAATGGATGTAGAAAAAGCTAGGGAACTCCTGGCAGATGCCGGTTATCCCGATGGTGAGGACTTTCCGGAATTCGAGATCCTTTACAACACTAACGAAGCCCATAAAAAGGTTGCCGAGTACATGCAGGAACAGTGGGCTGAAAACCTTGGTATAGAATCAGAACTGGTGAACCAGGAGTGGTCGACCTATCTGTCAAGCCGACGACAGGGCGATTTTCAGGTTGCTCGAGCCGGCTGGATCGGAGACTATCAGGATCCAAACACCTTCCTCGATATGTTCCTCAGCGGAGCTGCCATGAACGGTGGAAATTTCGAAAATGAGCGTTATGACGAGCTGATAAACAAAGCCGCCCGAATGCCCGCCGGGGAAGAGCGCTTCGAAGTTCTTCAGGAAGCTGAGGAAATTTTCATCGATCAGGAACAGGGTGTGATACCGATTTACCACTACACCACCAACAACATGATCGACCTCGATGACTGGGGTGGATGGTATGTGAACACCATGGATTATCATCCTCCCAAAGATATCTATAAAAAATAATAAAAATCATCCTTACAAGCCGGCAGTTCGCTGCCGGCTTTTCCCTTTTTCTTGAGAATTTTTTTAGGCGAGGGTACCATACGCTTTTACCTGCGCCATGTGGAGTTTGGAGAAAACCATGACGAAATACATTATAAGACGCCTGATAGGACTGATTCCCACACTCTTTATTGTGGTAACTATCAGTTTTTTTCTCATTCGCATTGCCCCAGGAGGGCCTTTTGACGCCGAACGGCGCCCCCCGGAACAGGTTATGAAGAATATTGAAGCAAAGTTTAACCTAAATGCGCCGCTGCACATGCAGTATCTCCGCTATATGGGAGATATAGTACGTGGAGATTTGGGGCCATCCTTCCGTTATCAAGACCACGATGTAAATTTTTATATAGCCAACAGTTTGCCTAATTCCCTGCTGCTCGGATTTGTTGCTTTGGGTTTGGCTCTCATAGTCGGAGTAAATGCCGGAATTTTATCCGCCCTCAATCAAAACAGCTGGATTGATTACCTGGCGATGGCGATCGCAATTATCGGTATAACCGTTCCCCTGTTTGTCATAGGGCCGGTCTTGATGTACTTTTTTGCATTGCGATGGGATCTTCTGCCGACCTCCGGCTGGATTACAGGCAGATACGGCTGGATCACCATTTTGATGCCCGCCATTACCTTATCCATGCAGCCCTTTGCTACCATAGCCCGACTTTCCCGCGCCAGTATGCTTGAAATGCTGCGCAGCGATTTCATACGCACAGCCCAGTCGAAGGGCCTCAGAGATTCGGTTATTATTAGACGACACGTACTCAAGGGCTCACTGCTGCCGGTAGTCAGCTATGTCGGCCCTGCGTTTGCCAGCATCGTAACCGGTTCGGTAGTGGTAGAACAAATCTTTCGTGTACCCGGGCTGGGGAGGTTTTTTGTACAGTCCGCCTTGAACCGGGATTACACCTTGATCATGGGCACGGTGATTGTATATTCGGTTATATTAGTACTGATGAACTTTATAGTCGATATTATCTACTCGTTCCTAGATCCACGGATTACATATAAATAGGGAGTTGAACCGTGAGCACCAATGAAAACAAGAAAGAAAGCCGCCTACAAACTGGGCTGCAGGCCACCAATGAGTTCAATCAACCGTTAAAGGGAAACAGTTTATACAAAGACGCCTGGCGCAGGCTTAAAAGAAACAAAATGGCCATTGCCGGATTGGTTGTGGTAGCTCTTTACAGCCTGATCGCACTTTTAGCACCGGTTCTTCCGATTTACTCATACAAAGAGCAGCAAATGAGCCATATCCACCTGCCGCCCTCTTTTTCCGAGACTGCCGGCGAGCAGATGCTGGAACGAAAGATTATTGAACTCACCACGCTGGCAGCCAAGGATGGACGCGTTGAGTGGACCGAAGAGGACCAGCGGCTGATAGAACAGACAATCGAAGAGGCCCGTGAGAGATATACAGACCCCTCCTCCGCCGGCGGTGAAGAGCTGACACGGAAGGAGAAAGATGCAATTGCCGATGCCGAACGGGCGATCCAACGGGCACGACGAGACATTGCGGTTGAAGAAGGCCGGGTTAACCTCAACGAAGAAGAGAAGGCCGAGCTTGAAGCGATGCGCCGGCAAATAGAGTCTGAAACAGAGGTAATCGACGGCGAAGAGGTTAAAGTGCATGAGCGCAGGTACCTCTTCGGAACCGACTATCTGGGACGTGATATGCTGGCCCGAACTGTCTGGGGCGGCCAGATGTCGATTGCCATCGGTCTGATAGGTGGAATAACCTCGGTGCTTCTCGGCCTGTTTTTCGGCGCCATTGCCGGATATGTCGGCGGAAAGACCGATTATATTATCATGCGTATCGTCGACATCATGTACAGCATGCCCTATATGATGCTGGTGATAATTCTGATGGCCCTGTTTGGCCGCAGTATCCTGCTTATGTTCCTAGCCCTTTCCTTAGTGAGCTGGCTTACAGTCGCCCGGGTAGTACGAGGACAGATCATATCGCTGAAAAACTCAGAGTACGTTGAAGCCGCCCGTTCTATGGGTGCAAGTTCAACCAGAATTATTTTCCGGCACTTGGTCCCGAATACCTTTGGAATCATTATTGTATATACTACCCTGAGGATTCCTGTATTTATCCAGATGGAAGCGTTTCTCTCCTTCCTAGGGCTCGGTATTTCAGCCCCTTATGCATCCTGGGGTTCTCTAATCGGAGATGCGGTAGAGGGAATGCGGGCCTATCCCTGGCGTTTGTTCTTTCCAGCCATCGCTATGACGATCTTCCTGTTCGCCATGAATTTTCTCGGCGACGGACTGCGGGATGCATTCGATCCGCAGAGTAAAAATAAACTGTAAGTTTCAAGAGAGGAACGACTAAATGAGTGAAGAAAAACTACTACAAGTCGAAGACTTGAAGACATACTTTAAAACCGACGAAGGCACTGTAAAGGCGGTAGACGGAGTTTCCTTCTCCTTGGGACGTAAGGAATCGCTGGGAATCGTCGGTGAGTCCGGTTCCGGTAAATCAGTGACCAACCAGTCATTGCTGCGCTTAATCCCTTCACCTCCCGGGAAAATAGTAGGAGGAAGTGTAAAATTGGAAGGGGTGGATATCTTAAAGCTGCCCAAATCAAAATTAAGGAATATCCGTGGAAACAAGATCTCTATGATCTTTCAAGACCCAATGACCAGCCTTAACCCCTTTTTGAAGATTTCCACCCAGATGGTCGAAACAATAATGCTTCACCAGCATGAAGATAAAAAAACCGCACGGGAGCATTCAATTGAAATGCTGCGGATGGTGGGCCTTCCTAAACCGGAAAGGCGCATCGATAACTATCCGCACCAGTTCTCCGGTGGAATGCGGCAGAGGGTAATGATTGCCATGGCCCTCAGCTGCAACCCCCAGGTGCTTATAGCTGATGAGCCAACCACCGCGCTGGACGTAACTATTCAAGCCCAAATACTGGAAATTATGCAGGACTTATCCGACCGTCTCGGCACCGCGCTCATAATGATCACCCACGACCTGGGAGTAGTAGCCGGTCTGTGCGACCGAATTGCGGTTATGTACGCCGGTCGAATAGTAGAAGAGGCGGACACTGAATCGCTGTTTGAAGATCCAAAGCACCCCTATACTCAGGGACTTATAAGTTCCGTACCTCGACTGGACAAAAAAACCGGTAAAAAGCTTTCGTCTATTCCCGGGCAGCCGCCAAACCTTATCGATCTACCGGATTGCTGCCCCTTTTACCCCCGCTGTCCCCATGCCATGGATATTTGCAAAAATAAGTATCCTAGCGAGGTAAAAACCCAAGACGGCTCATCCACCCGCAGAGTCAGCTGCTGGCTCTATTCATGAGGAGTTTAAATACATGAAACATGATGTGTTACTAGAAACAAAAGATCTTAAAATGCACTTCCCGATCGAAGACGGGATCATTTTTAAACGTAAAGTCGGGGCAATCCGAGCTGTGGACGGGGTGGACCTGACCCTGCGTAAGGGAGAAACCCTTGGCGTTGTCGGTGAATCGGGCTGTGGGAAATCTACCACCGCCCGCGCAATTTCTCAGCTGTACCAGCCTACTTCCGGAGAAGTAATTTTTGAGGGTACCGATCTAACGAAGCTCAGCCAATTTGAACTGTTAAAGACGAGACGTCAGATTCAGATGGTGTTTCAAGACCCGTATGCCTCTCTTAACCCACGAATGGTGGTAAACGACATAATTCGAGAGCCCCTGGACATCTACCGGAATCGCCGACTGCTGGATATGGACCGCAAGGAAATGGAGGCAAAGGTAGAAAATTTGATGGAACGGGTTGGCCTCTCCCGCAATTTCAAAAACCGATATCCCCATGAGTTCTCCGGAGGTCAGCGCCAGCGCATCGGAATTGCACGCTCCCTGGCACTCAACCCGCGGGTGATTCTGGCCGACGAGCCGGTTAGTGCTCTGGATGTATCGATACAAGCACAGATCCTGAACCTGTTCCTCGAGCTGCAGGAGGAGTTCGACCTCACCTATATGTTTATTGCCCACGACTTGTCGGTAATCGAGTATGTCAGCAACCGGGTTGCCGTGATGTATCTTGGTAAAGTGGTAGAGATCGCCGGCAGCAAGAGTCTGTATAAACAGCCCCTGCATCCATATACGAAGGCGCTGTTCTCTGCGGCACCGATCCCCGATCCAAAGGTCGAGCGCACCCGGAAGCGGATTGTACTGGAAGGGGACGTTCCCGCCCCCGATCAGGAACGCTTCGGCTGCTATTTTTATGACCGCTGTCCCCATCGAATGGAGGTGTGCAAAAAGAACGTTCCGGAACTTCTGGAGGTCGATACCGACCATAAAGTGGCCTGCTACCTCTATTTTACCCAGGAGCAAAAGTCTCGCCTGAACTAACAACTCCGCCTCGAAAGCCAATAAGCTTACGCCACTAGGTGTAAGCCACCTGGCTTACACCTCCGAGTGGTAGGGGATACCCATGAAGTCGGAAATTTCGGCGGCCTTGCTCTGCAGGGCCGCCTTATTTTTTTTCTCGGTTATTTCGATATCCTTCTTCTCTCCGCTGCTGAACACCAAACTGAGAGTAAGTAGATCCTTCTGAAAAAAACGCCTTTTCTCCCTCTGGTTCTCCCTCCGGCCGGAGTCGCTCTGGTCGGAGGGAACACTTCCGGTGCGGAAGGCCTTCACCTCCAGACTTTCAATCTCTGAAGCAGAGTAATTCTTACGGGCAGCAATAAGCAAGAGCCCATGCCGATGCTCCACCAAGCCATCTTGCTTGTGAAAGTACCAACTTTCATTGTACAGAGCTATACCTGCAAACAGCATAATTAATATAGTGGGAAGCAGACCTCCCCCCTGCTGCGAAGTGCTTACCTGCATGCTCGCAAAGATAATGGCCGCAAAAAAGGCAAATGCTGCTCTAAAACCCCAATGCAGTTTTAAGGCCAGAGTGTGGTCTTCTATTTTTTTTATGATGAATGTCAGTTTGAACATACTATATACACCTTTAGCTAAACTTCCCGTTCTGAATTTTCAACTTCGACACTTAGCGCGTAGCGACGCCCAAATTCTCGAAAGCCCCGCTCCTCTAAATCGTCCTGCAGAAAAAGTGTCTTTCCAAGCAACTCAATCACAATCTGGTGAACCCCGTTCTTGGCAGCGATTTCTGTGGCACGGTCTATAAACAGGCGTGAAAGCCCCAAACCGCGAAACTGAGGTTCGACATAGATATACCGCAAATCCAAAACCGTACTGTATTGTGAAGCAACATAGGTACCCATGATACAGCCGGCGAACTCGCCGAGGGGCGTCTCGGCATACAGCACCTCTCTATGTTCACCTTCCCGGCAGTCATTCAATTCGGTATCAAGCAAGTAATCTTTCAGTGCTACAGAAATATCCTGTACCGACTCGTTTTTAGCCTCGACAGCCGACACTTCGATTTTATCCTTCCACCGTCCCATTCCACTCTGGATGAGAAAGTCGCTTAATACAAGTTCTTCAGTTTCCTCCGGTTCTTCACCTAATCGACTTAAGGCTACCGAATCGGTAACAGCTGCATACCAATCCCATACCACTTGGCGCATTTCCCGTTCTTTAAAGGTAAACCACTGTCGTTCCAGCGGTTCATACCGTTTCAGCACATCTTTGAAACGACGGAATACTCCTCGCCCGCCGTTTAAAGCATCCCGCATCTCCTGTCGGTAAATTGGATTCTTGATAAATGCAACAAAGCGCTCCATTAGATAGAACCCGTCGACAGGACGCCAATTCGGCAGTTCAACAAATCGCTCTTCACTCCCCTCCTGCTCCGTGACAACAGACTCATCCGAGTGAACTAGAACTCCCTCCTTGAGATCAAACAGAAAATCCGCCTGTTGATTCTCCATTCCGAAAATTATCTGGTCGATTACCTCTTCTGTCAGCTCCGCTGGACGAATTTCTTTGCGCTCTGCCATATGCCACGTACTCCTTATCTGGAAGGAAGGATATCCTTCTCCTGCAATTCCTTCATTGTTTTTTCAACTTCCTCAAATTTTACCAGCCGGCTCTGGCGAGTGTAGCGATTATAGAACTCTACCGTATCCTCTTGGTTGCGCTTTGAAGACAGCACAATTCGGTAGGGGATCCCCAGAAGTTCGGCATCCTGAAATTTTACCCCCGGAGACCCCTTACGATCATCCAAAAGGGTATCTGCATGAAACTTTTCGTATATGCTATCCACTTTTTGCCGTACTGAGTCGCTCTTACCTATGCCCATCAGAAAGAACCGGTAAGGCGCCAATTCGCTGGGCCACAGAATACCCCGTTTATCATGCAACTGCTCTGCAATTGCTCCCATGAGGCGGCCAATACCGATGCCGTAAGAACCCATAAAGGGATAAGCCTTTTTACCATTTTCCTCTTGAAAATAAAGTCCCATAGAACGAGAATAAAAGTCCTCTAGTTTGAAAATATTACCCAACTCCAATGCCCAGATTTCCTGCAGTGAACCACCGCATTGAAGACACTTGTTCTCAGGTTTTATCATCGAAATGTCTGCCACATGGGGGGACTCAAAATCACGTCCAAAGTTTGCATTTTTAAGATGCACTCCTTCCTCATTTCCGCCGACCACTAAATTAGATGATTTGGCTACTGTACCATCCACTACCAGGGGGATCGTACCATTTAGATTGATTGGAGAAAGGTAGCCCGGAACAAATCCGAGCCCCTCAACCTCCTGCTGGTTGGCCTTCTCAAGAACCGGCTGACCAAGAAAGCGGGAAAGCTTCTCCTTGCTCACCTCGTGATCGCCTCTGACAACAGCCATTACCAAACCGCTCATGGTTCTAAATATCATTGTTTTTGCCAGCCTGTGCTTCTCGACCCCCAGAAAATGTGAGAGCTCGTCCATGGAAGTGCAGCCGGGAGTATCAACCGATTCCAGTTCCAGGGGGGTATCGGTATGAAAATCTTTAAGCCCCATCGCTACGCTTTTATTGGCCCGATACCCACACTGGGGGCACTCAACCAGCAGATCATCTCCAATGCTGCTGGGAATCATAAACTCAAAGGCCTTCTCCCCCCCCATATAGCCGACACCAGATTCAGCGGGCAGCACATTCAAACCACAGCGCTCAAAAATTCGCTGGTATGCTGCGAAGACCTTAGGAAAAAAATTATTCAAATCCGAAGCAGAGCGGTGGAAAGAATAGGCATCCTTCATCAGGAACTCTTTTGAGCGAATTAGGCCGTTTCGTATGCGTTCTTCATCTCTAAATTTTAATTGAAACTGATACATAAAGGCGGGTAAATCCCGGTAAGAACGCAGTCCCATGCGCAATAGGTCAACAAATGCCTCTTCGTGGCTGGGAGCCAATACCATATTGTGACCATGGCGATCTTGAAACCTCACCATATCATTGCCCACCAGCCGGTCTCGACCGCTTCTGTGCCACAGCTCACTCGGGTTTACCAGCGGAACACTGACCTCTTGACCACCGATCGCTTCTATTTCCTCGCGTATAAGCCGCTTAAGGTTGCGTACTACCCGGTTTCCAAGGGGTAGGTAAGAAAAGAGGCCGTTCCCGTTAGAACGAACAAATCCTCCGCGAAGTAAAAAGGCAAACCCCTCACTTTTTACCCCATGGTGCACGTTACGCAAAGTTTTCCCGAATAGCTGAGTATATTTCATATTGCCCCCATAATACTTTGCACTAAATATGGGGTCAAGCTCCTATAACCAGCCCTGCCTAAAGTCCAAGTTAAAGTCCAGGCACTACTCTCCCCTTGACCTTCTTAAGAATACATAAGATAGTACATTTATCTAAGATAATAAATTATCAATATCTATAGGAGAGGTAATTATGAGTACAATTGAATTTATTGAGGCTCGTGAGATACTTGACTCACGTGGTAACCCCACAGTTGAAGTAGATGTTTTTCTGGAAGACGGTTCTATGGGCCGGGCAGCAGTACCCTCCGGTGCTTCTACCGGCGTACACGAAGCTGTAGAACTAAGAGACGGGGATAAAGGCCGTTTCATGGGCAAGGGTGTACTGAAAGCCGTAGAAAATGTGAACAACATTATCGCACCCGAGCTGGTCGGCCTGGATGCCATGGATCAGGTAGACATAGACCGTACCATGATCGAGCTCGACGGGACTGACAACAAGAGTAAATTAGGTGCGAATGCAATTCTGGGGGTTTCTATGGCCAGCGCTCGCGCTGCAGCCGATTTCCTTGGTCTGCCTTTGTTCAAGTATCTGGGCGCCTACTGCGCCAATCAGCTGCCCGTTCCAATGGCCAATATCATCAATGGTGGCGAGCATGCGGACAACTCAGTAGACTTTCAGGAGTTTATGGTTATGCCGATTGGTGCCGATTCTCTGCGAGGCGGCGTACGGATGATCACCGAGGTGTTTCATAACCTGAAGAGTATTCTGAAGGAACAAGGCTACAGTACCGCTGTCGGCGATGAAGGGGGCTTTGCACCCAATCTCAAATCTAATGACGAAGCGGTTGAAGTAATTATAAAGGCAATCGAAAAAGCCGGATATAAACCTGGTGAAGAAATTGCAATTGCCTTGGATCCGGCCGCCTCAGAGTTCTACGATGAGGATAAAAAGAAATACGTGTTCAAGAGCTCCGATGGCCGAGAACTCAGTTCAGCAGAAATGGTTGATTACTGGGCTAACTGGGTCGATACATATCCCATCATATCAATTGAGGACGGTATGGCCGAGGATGATTGGGACGGCTGGAAGCTGCTTACCGATAAAGTCGGCGACCGCTGCCAACTGGTTGGTGACGATCTGTTCGTGACGAATACCAAGCGCTTGAAACAGGGTATCGACAAGGGAATTGCAAACTCCATTCTCATCAAGGTAAACCAAATTGGAACCCTTACCGAAACCTTCGAAGCCGTTGAAATGGCAAAGCGTGCCGGATACACCGCGATTGTAAGCCATCGCTCAGGTGAGACCGAAGACAGTTTTATTGCCGACCTGGTGGTTGCACTGGGAACCGGACAGATTAAAACCGGCTCGTTGTCGCGTTCCGACCGTCTGGCAAAATATAACCAGTTAATGCGAATTGAGGATTTCCTTGAAAGTGTTGGTGAATACCCAGGCAAAGATGCCTTCTACTCGATCAATAAGCTCAAATAAGGGCCTTTCAGAATCATTATACTTTTTGACAAGACAGGGCTGCCGGTTACATATACGGCAGCTCTTTTTTTGTGCGGATTTTAGATCTGGATTATAAATGTGGATTTTAGAGCCCACTTCATGGTGTGCATTCTGTGGCTCCGGGCCTAATCTTTAAGTCTCGAATCAATAGGCAACGGAAAACTGGGTATACTTCCCGGTATAAGCTGTTCGGTTCACATTTACATTTACAATACGGGCGCTGGGAGGGCCCTTCTCACACCACTTAATGAACTCATCTACCTGTTCACGGTCACCTTCGCAGAACGCAGTAACCGAGCCGTCATACTCATTTCTTACCCAACCTGTAACATTGTATCGGCGGGCAGCATTTATTGCAGAATAGCGAAATCCCACACCCTGCACCCGGCCTTCAATGTTGATTTTACACGCTATTTTTCTGTTTTCTTCCGTCTGCATATTTCAAATGTAACCACAGATTTATATTAATTCAATGGAAACAGCTCTTCTATTCGAGTAGCTAACTCTTTATAGTCAAATGGTTTGTACATGACTTCAAAGGGTATGGAGAACTCAGGTCGCAAAAATCCGCTTGTTATTATTACTTGCTTGTCACTACAGAATTTATCAAGAAATTTTACCCAGTACTCGCCCCCAAAAATATCCATTCGGTAATCGGAGACTATCACTTCTATGTCATGATCCAAGAGCTGTTTTATTGCTCCCACCCCGTCGGAGGCAACCAACACAGGGAAACCATGGTTCTGCAGATAATCTCGTAGAGTAAGCCGTATTGCATCTTCATCTTCAACAATTAAAATGTATTTTTTCCGTTTTTCCGCCATCAGGCCCCTCGCATGGCCAAAAGGTCCTGCATTGTATTGGTAAGATTATCAAAATCGAGGGGTTTAGGAAAAAATGCATCTGCTCCTTCTGAGAGTATCTTTGCCCCTTCACTCTCCTCATCTAAACCGCTAATTGAGATAATGAGCGGCGATGCAAGATTCGCATCGCTTTTAATTTTACGACACAAGGAGTGGCCGTCTATACCTGGTAGATCGATATCAAGAATAATAACCGATGGCTTCTCTTCACTTAGAAGACGGCCGGCTTCGAAACCGTCAAAGGCTTGATATACACTGTGTCCATTAAACTTCTTTTCCAGGATGTTTTTAAGCATTTCGTTTAGGTCTTGATCATCATCAACGATGAGAATCTTCTTGCTTTTCTGCCCGGTTATTTCCAGCAACTCTCCAGGTACGCGCATACCACGGCTCTCCAGAAACTCAAGCAAATCCTCAGCATATATACGGTATTGTCCGCCTGGTGTAGTGAATGCTTTGAGATGGTTGTTTTTAATCCAGTTAATTGCAGTTTGATTCACAACTCCGCAAATATTTGCCACTTCAAGGGCGGAGAAAATTCTCACCTTTTTGCCATTTTTTGCCATTTTTTATCCTCTCTTTTTTTTACACCTATCAAGTATAAATCATTGTAACAAAAATATCCAATATGTCAACGCAATTCGTCATAATATTGGAAAAATTTGCTAATACTGTAATTATTGATCTGCTTCCAAGAAAAACCACGATACAGCAGCATTCTAATAAACTTATCACGATCGCCCTGTGATTTCTTGATACTTTTTTCGGTTGCCTGTTCCAGAGCCTGTTGTCGAGCTTCAGCACCGTACTCTCTGGGAAGCACCTCTTCAATAACCTCGTCGGCAACCCCCTTCTGCTTGAGCGCTGCCTTCAGCTTAGTAGGCCCTTCGGACTTTCTGCGAAGGCGGTTTCTGATCCAGATCTCTGCAAATCGACGATCATCCAATAATTTAGACTCCTGAAATGCATCCAGGGCTTTACTTATTACTTCCTTTGAATACTGACGTTTCTTTAATTTGTTTGATAACTCGAACCTTGAGTGCTCACGCCGGGTTAACAACTCCGCCACTTTGTATTTGGCTGACAACAGTTCATCAGCAGCCCTCAACTGTCCGAAGAGCGCATCACCAACTTCTAAATCAATTCTAAGACGTAGCTCCACCAGAGTATAGGGCGGGACAAAAAAAGAGGAGCTGTCGGAAAGGAGTACTTGTACATACTCCCCCGAAGCTCCCTCTTTAAGTGCGGTAATGTGTGGATTAACGCTTTGAGAACTGGAACTTTCTGCGTGCACCACGCTGACCATACTTCTTACGCTCAACCATCCGCGAATCTCGAGTCATAAAACCGTTCGCTTTTAGCGAGGGCTGGTTGGTTTCATCGTACGCAACCAGCGCTCGTGAGATACCGTGTCTGGTTGCTCCGGCCTGACCAGTAGGACCACCGCCTTTTACATTCACCATTACATCAAATTTTGTCAGTGAGTCAGTTGCATCCAGAGGCTGCTTCACCACATAAGTGAGCCCCGGGTTCTTAAAATACTCACCGACATCTTTTCCATTTACTACAATTTTACCGTTACCTTCACGGAGAAATACCCGTGCTACGGAGGTCTTTCTTCTTCCGGTTCCTAATGCAAGATTTGCTTTGCTGTCCACGTTTATCGCTCCTTCCTCATATTTCCAGTTTTTCAGGCATCTGAGCGGTATGGGGGTGACTGGGCCCTGCATATACCTTCAGATTTTTGTAGAGTTTTCGACCAAGGGGGCCTTTTGGAAGCATTCCCCATACAGCCCGTTCCATTGGATACACAGGCTTTTTCACAATCATTTTCTCGAAACTCTCTCCGGTAATACCACCGGGATACCCGGAGTGCCGGTAATACATTTTTTGGTTTGCCTTACGGCCAGTCAGCTCGACTTTGTCGGCATTGATCACGATTACATAATCGCCCATTTCCTGGTGATTCATGAACTCAGGTTTATGTTTTCCTCGCAGGACCGATGCAATTTTTACTGCCACCCGGCCAAGCCGCTGGTCAGTTGCATCCACCACATACCATTTGCGTTCAATCTTATCAGGTTTCACATTAATTGTCTTCATACCCATTCCTCTATACTTAACTTTGCGCGTGTATTACTATCTAAAGACGTAGACAAGTGTGGAGCATCTTTTCATATTTCGATGTGAATGTCAAGACCGAGGGAAATAACGGGGTTCGGCCTTTCTAACTATTTCTCTACCTTGTCGTTAGATACGGAGACTTAATTCTCTTGTGTATCCGCCTCTTCTTTCTCCTTCTTCTCTTCTATTCTATCGCGTATATCGGCAATCCCAATCAGAACCGCAACTAATCCTATAAACAGTGCCAAAACCGGAATACCACCTTGCAGAAAATCTATCACATAGGGCCACCATTGCAAAGCCCATTCAAAAGGAAGCACGGAGTATACGGTGAATATTAAAATCAGAATGCCAATAATCAATGCCGTCATACGTTTCTCCTCTCTTTTGATACCCCTATAATATTCATATTCTGTTTAGCGTCAATACACCAGCCCCGCTATTCACCGTTTCGACTGCGCAAGAGCATGACCAGAAAACCGATACCAAACAGAAGAAGCGGCAAATTCCTCAGAACAACCTCGACTCTGATAAGATCCGGGTAGATAAACACATTGGAGGAGAGTACTCCAAATAACTGCAGGGTTGAATAGATAATCTCCCCGTATTCAACGATTACTCCCATGATTACCAACATCCAGGCAATATCGCGGGTTTTCGCCCATAAGAGTATCGCCAAAAAAGTAGCAATAGCCCCAGCGGACAGCCGTACAATAATACTAATAAGATCTACCGTTTCCATGCCTGCTCCTTTTACTGCAACTCTATTAATACTCTTCCGCGATTTTCTCTAACGGAGCGTATTCGGGAATAAACTGGGCGGTTTGTCCGGTTTCAAAACGCACAAATACCACTACATGACTCCCGTTATGAGCCGTTTTCCACACTACACCAGCGCCGTAGTCATCATGATACACGCGGGTACCCTTTTTCCACTCCCGGGCTTCCTCAGAATACTCAGCTGTACCGCCGATACCCTGACCGGGAAGAGAATAACGTGAATCTAACTCAACTTCAGCCTCGGGCAGTTCATTAAGAAAGCGGGAGGGCATTTGAAAGTTTGTCCTTCCCCAGATCATTCTTTGGCGACAGGAGGTAAAGTAGAGTTCGTTTCGGGCACGGGTGATGCTTACATAAAAAATTCTTCGTTCCTCTTCCAGCTCATCGTCCTTTTCATCGGGACGGCTGGGAAACAAACCATCTTCCATACCGGTAATTATTACCCGGTCAAACTCAAGCCCCTTAGTATTATGCATGGTTATCAAGGTTACCCCCGGCAGGGCTGCCGGATCATCCTTGGCTATCCGGGACCGGTCCAGCTCGAGGTCTTCCAAGAACCGGCTTAAACCTTCCATCCCACCAGAGTAATCAGCGGCGGCACTGACCAGTTCTTCTAAATTAGCCACCTTTTGGGTAAGGGCTATCTCATCCTGCTTGCGGTGATACTCCAGAATACCGGACTTTCTTACAGCGGTATTGATGAAATCCGACAGCAGTTTTTCAGTGATCCCCTTCTCAAGTTCCTGCAGATAACTCAGTACTTCCTCTACACCCTTGCGGCTGCGCGAAGAGAGGGCGGGAGCCATTCGCTGCATTGCAGCAAGGAGGTCTCCATCTTCGCTCACCGCCTCCTCAATAATGGATGAAACGGTTTTTGCACCGATACCACGGGCGGGTTTATTTACGATCCTCCGGAAGGCTACCTCGTCGTTATGATTCACAAAAAAACTAAGCAGAGCCAGGGCATCCTTGACCTCCTCACGGTCATAAAACCGGAGGGAGCCCACAATCTTATAGGGTATTCCCTTTTTTACAAAACAGGTTTCCAAGCTCCTTGACTGGGCGTTGGTTCGATACAGGATTGCTGTGCCGGCCATATTCCCATCTTCCAGCAATCGGGCACAGTACTCCGCCTCTTCGTCATGATTACGCAGAAAGGCAACTTTAGCCTTCGCCCCCTTTCCCTGGCTGGTCCAGAGGGTTTTTCCCAGCCGCTGATGGTTATGGTTCACTACATGAGAGGCTATAGATAGAATTCTTTCGGTAGAACGGTAATTCTGCTCAAGACGGATAATAGTGGTGTTTTCAAACTCATCGGGAAAAGTGATAATGTTGCGCACCTCAGCTCCGCGGAAGCGGTAGATTGATTGATCATCATCGCCGACCACACACAGGGATGTCTGAGAACCATACAGGAGCTTCAGCAGTTCATATTGGGCTACATTTGAGTCCTGATACTCATCCACCAAAATCACCTTAAATCGGGAATGCATTCGGCGCTGAACTTCCGGCTCCGACCGCAGCAGTTCCACCGGACGGAGGATTAGATCACCAAAATCGGCATTCCCAATCTCACGCAGACGGGCCTCGTAGCGGGCATACATCTCCTGGAAATGCGGGTCGGTGCTTATTAAAGATATATCATCCTCAGGGCCAAGGGCATAATCCTTAGCCCGGCTTATCATACGGTTATAAGTAGATAGCTCGCGGCGCTTATAAGAGGGATACAAGCTGTGCAGCAGAGTCAGGGAGTCATCATCATCATAGATGGAAAAGTTACTATTCAAACCCAGTAGATGGGCATTACGACGCAGGAGCCATGCTCCAAAGGAGTGAAACGTACGAACCATCACTCCATAGGCATTGGGAGCCATGGTCAGTACCCGGGAATGCATCTCATCGGCCGCTTTGTTGGTAAAAGTCACCGCTAAGATTGAGCGCGGATCTACTCCCAATTGATCGATAAAATAGGCGATTTTTGTGGTAATTACCCGAGTTTTACCGGAACCGGCGCCGGCTAAGATGAGGAGCGATCGCCCTTCATGGAGAACAGCCTGCTTTTGCTCCTTGTTGAGCACTTGCAAATACTTCGTTTCTTCTGGATTTACCGATTTAGATGAGCTCATTCAGGGGCACCACCTCAAGATCGAAGTTATTGCGCTTTACTACCTTCATGTCAAGCCAGCTGCCCGGTTGTATTTGATCGCTCAGTATAATTGCGGTGCCGTCGACCTCCGGAGCGTGCAAATACGCACGTCCAAGGGCCATAGCCTCTCCCGGAATAGTCTCTTCAACCAAGACACGCAAAGGGCGCTGTACAAAGCGGTCCATTTGCTGTGCGGATATCTCAGACTGCACCTGCTCTAATGCGTTTTTCCTCACCTGAGCCCGGCGGGAGATCAATTTGTCGCCTACACTCGAACGCAACGAGTACGCCCGGGTGCCCTCTTCACGAGAGAACACAAATACACCGGCCCAGTCAAAGCGGGCTTCCCGCTGGAAACTCTGTAGCTGTTGAAACTCACGCCGGCCTTCCCCGGGAAAACCAACCATTAGGGTTGACCGGATAACTGAATCCGGTAGCTCGTGACGAATCTGTTCTATAAGGTGCAGGTACTCTGCGGCGGTACCGCTGCGGCCCATCCGCCGCAATATCCGCGTTGATCCGTGTTGAAAGGGGATATCAAAGTACGGGAGGATTCTCGGATCATCCTTCATAATCGAGAGAACTTCGATGGGGAAATTATCCGGATGAATATACAGCAGGCGCAGCCAAAAATCCCCGGACAGTTCGCTAATCTTCCTCAGGAGCAATGGAAACTCCTGTTGTCCCCGTTCGCTCCCGAAGGCTGCCAAGTCCTGGGCAATAAGGTTTATTTCTACAATTCCCTTCTGCAGCAATTCACGAATTTGTCTTAAAATTTCTTCGATGGGTATGCTTTTAAGCGGCCCGCGGATGAGGGGAATCGCGCAAAAACTGCAGCGATGATTACAGCCTTCAGATATCTTTACATATGAGGAACCGGTAAAAGAAAAAAGCTGATCACGATAGGCGGGAGAATACTGCCAATCCGGTAAGCTGACCGGCCGCTCTCCGTCCATTACCTGCTGGGACACAGTTTCGATCT
This sequence comes from Spirochaetaceae bacterium, assembly GCA_041686355.1. Taxonomy (GTDB): domain Bacteria; phylum Spirochaetota; class Spirochaetia; order DSM-16054; family Sediminispirochaetaceae; genus DSBN01. The sequence goes on along the minus strand of JAWLDZ010000004.1, from coordinate 13,377 downwards.
GCTGCAGATCATGATTGCCGAATATACCATCAACCTCCGGCAACTGCTCCAGAAGTTCCTTCCCATAGCGCTGGGCAAAACAACCTGCCAGCAGTACCTTTTTTTCCGGATAAGCGGCATGAAATGAGAGCACCGTTTCGAGGCTCTCCTCTTTAGCCGGCTGAATGAAGCCGCAGGAGTTTACGATAATCAAATCGGCCTGCTCTGCCTGATCCACATAGGTCCACCCCTTTTGCTTTAGACTAGCGAGCAGTATCTCGGAATCCACCTGGTTTTTGGCACAACCGAGACTCTCTATATAAAATTTAGCTTTTTTATTGTTTGACTGCATTAGTAAACCGGTAACATTCTCAACTCATAGCGATCAGTCTCTGCATCACGTTGCCAACGGAGTAGTTTAGTTGCTACCTCACCGGGGTCACCAAAGTTGATTTCTTCTCCTGCAATTTTGGCTTGGAAGGAACCGGCATTTGAGATCCACAACATCACTTCTCGGTCAACCTCTAAGCGGAAAGAATCGTTCTCATTGAAGTAGCGCTGCTCCCGACCCTCGCCATCTTTGCTATACCGTACCAGCGAATAGCCGCGAAAGGACACATCAATTCGAAAGGATTCAGGCTCTTCTGCAGTAAGAATTGTCACCGGCGACTGGGTTCGAGACTCCACCGTAGCTGTGCCCGTATCAGATACGGCAGTAGCCTCTAGCTGATTCTCTGCTGAAGGTATTTCTTCGGATTCCTCTTCAGCGGTTCTCCCTAGCCCCCGGTCAAAGCGCAGCACTGCTGTCCCGCCCTGGGTATCAATATCTTGGACCTTAATACTTACATCATTCCGATCATCCTGGGTAAGATCGAGCAGCAGTTCTTCACCCAGAGCCGCACTGGTAGCTCCGGTGGGCGTCGTTAAGCTCACCTGCTCCCCAATCTCGGCTACTGTAATATCGATCCGCTCCCCATTCAGGACTAATCGCAAGGTCTGTCCTTCCTGAAAACGCCGCTCAACAATCTCCTCACCCATCTCATAACGGTCATCTGCCGTATCGGCCTCCTGCTGCAGTTCCGGGTTCTGCTGTTCTGCAGCCGTTTCAGTTCCACCGGAACCATGACTTAGCCAAAGGTAAGCTCCATACCCTCCGCCGCCCAGTATAACGACGGCCAGGGCAATTCCAATCAGCATTCCGACGGAAGGACTGCGCCGCCTGCCTTGGATAAGCTCATCCATGGGTACCGGCTGCTCTTGAATTTGCATATTACGGTACAAGTTGATCAGGCGTTCCGAATCGAGCCCCAGATAATCACCGTAGTTTCGCAAAAATCCAAGCAGGTAGGTATCGCCGGGAAAGGCGGAAAAATCTTCCTGCTCCATCGCCAGAATAAAACGTCGGGCAATATTGGTGTCCCGTGCTACCTGGTCGGCAGAGTAACCCTTCTCTTCACGTGCTGTCTTTAACTTTTCACCTATAGATTCCATATTTTAATTTTCCGGTTCAAACAGAAAGTTATCAACCTTATACGCCGAAGCCGGCTCCTCAAAACGAAAACGGGTATCGGGAATATTCTGATTAGGTTGTATGCCTATAAAATCAAACTGAAAATTCTCATATGCATCTGTTATACCAACCATTCGTCGTATCATCATATCCTTGTTCACGGACATCTCTATCTGCCGGAACCCTTCACCGGGTGTCCGCCATGCCAGCTTCAGCTTTCGTACCATCTCATCCGACCCCTCTTCAATCGGAACCGGCTCCGGACCATCTAAGAATGCCACGCTGTAGTTTTGCTTTAACAGGTTTAAGCCCTGTTCGCTGGCCATGGTTTCAAGGGACGACTGAGAGTGGCGAGTTATCTCCTGCCGCATTACTACATGATGCAGGGGGAGATACAACAGCATTTGAACACCGTCTACTACCAATACCTGATCCTCAGGCTCGGTAAAGTCTATCCGAAGAAGATTTGGAGACTTATAGTAGATTTTCCCCTTTAAGACATCCTCTTCCTTGGTAATGACAATATCGGCCTGATAATCATTAATAGTGCCGTAGTGTTCCGATACCGCTTCGAAATACTCTTCAGCGGTTTGTATATTCTGAGCAGACAGTGTCAACGGCGTTGCTACTGCCATCAAGACGAGTGCGGACAAGTAAATAGTTATCTTTTTCATCTGTTTCATCATACTCAATGAGGGTTGTTTGTCAAGGACGGGAGAACTCACACAAAGGGAAGATTCCTAAAATCTATTGGCTACCCGAGAGGCCTGTGTACTGCAAGGCTAAATATTTCAAGCCGTTCTTGGCCAGCTTTAAAGCTTCACCGCAACTCGCACACACAAAACGCTGATTTTCCATATGTCCGGAGGCACAGGCAACACAATACACCCGCCCACAACTTGGACAGATGCCGGCCGGCATTTCTCCGGGGGGCTCTCCGTACAATCTCACTTGACTCTGTTCCGGTATATCCCGGGGAACCCACCACTCACGACCGCATTCAGCACATTCAAAATGCTCTTCTGTTATATCCCGAATACGGTTTATCACCTCCTGAGCTTCCGCCTTCAGCTCAGTGTCCAGCAGCTGTTCAGCTTCCATACGGGATGCTTCCATAGCTCCCGTATGAAGGGCACTTTGGGCATGCAGAAGCTTCAGTTGCAGCGAGTCGGGATCCATATCTAATCCTGCTCCACTTGCGGCAAAGGCACGCTGATACTCTCCCTTCTCCATGGCGATTTTTGTAATAAGCTCATAGCCCCTCACGGTTGGAGTCGATTCAAGCAGGCTTGCTAACTGTTCTTCGGCTCCATTAATATACCCCCCATCCCAGAGTGCCGCTGCAAGATTTTCCCGAAACACCGGTTCTTCCGGATTCAGCTGAACCGCACGGCGGTACGCTTCAGTAGCATCCTCAAGCCTATCACTTTTAGCATACAAGTTCCCTATTTGGTTAAAAGAGGGACCGTCTTTCTCGTTGAATACTTCTAAAGCTGCATCCAGCCCCTCGGTTTGAAACTTTACTTCCGAATAATTTATGACCACCTCAGTCTCTTCCGGCAGGAGCGAATAAGCATCTTCAAGCAGTCCCCGAGCAGCTTCGTACTCACCCTGCTCCATTTTTATCAATCCCGAAAGATTATGCACCCAGCCGTCCTCCGGCTGCAGCTCCCGTGCCTTAGATAGCGCCTCCCTCGGATCACTTCCCATTAGATACTCACATTCAGCACGCTTGAGCCAATACAGATAAAAGTCGGGAACACTTTCAATGGCCACATTAAAGCAGTGTACCGCCTCCGCATATACCCCCCGCTGCATATACAGCAGTCCCTGCAAAAACTCAATTTCACTCTCCGCCTCTCCCTTTTTAATCAGAGACTGAAAAATCTCCTCCGCCGCTTCAATACTGCCTTCTTGAAACAGCAGCTTCCCCTGAACTGCCGCAACACTTGGATTATAAGGGTCGATCCTTTTAATCTGTTCAAAGATAAAGGGAAGTTCATCAAAGGCCTCCTGCCGGAAGAATAGGCGCGAAGCCTCAGCATAATATATACCGGCTTGAGCTGGGTCCCCGCTGCGATCGAGCGCCCGAGCTGTATTCAACTGAAAAATAGGCACTTCATTATTCAGTTCTACCGCCTTCAGATACTTTTGGGCCGCCTCCGACCAACGCCCCATGGCATACTCGGCATTTCCATATAAATTCCAGAGGGGAGCATTCTGCGGAAAAGAATCAATGATCTGCTCCACATATCTGCGGGTATCTAAAAACCGATTCTGAAGGTACAGTAGATTAGCCTTCTCAAGCTGAGCCTCTTTATGGGCCGAATCCTGCCGAAGACAGAGTTCAATCTGTTCTAAGGCCTCCTGGTACATCCCAAGGTTCAGATAAGTCTCTGCAAGTAAAAACATTCCATCTTTATCGAGTGGACTCTGATGTAAGGCGCGCCGCAGCTGAACCAGAGCACCGGTAAAATGACCCTGACCATACAAACGTTCGGCCAGACACAGCCGCTGCTTAGGAGCCACTGGAATTTCTTTTGTCCAGCGATCATACCAAACCTCTACTTCCACCGGTCGAGACTCGAGCAGCATATGTGTAAGCGCAAACTCGGCATATTGTTCCTGGTCGTAATTCTGTCCGGCAAAGGCCAGTACGCCGGTATCAAAGGATTCATCGGCAGTCTCTGCAATCCATTGGTCTTCTAGATAAAAGGAAAAGGAGGAGTTATGGGCAATAATACGAAACTTATAGGATGAAGAGCCCTCAGGAAAGGGTACTTCCAACCATGGGATGAGGGGGGTTGGATTTCCGTTAAACACCACATCAAAGCGGAAATACCCTCTATTTGAAACGAGTGCGTAATAGTAGTTTTCGTCATTGATATAACGAAACAGCAAGCCCGCAGCGGAGTGACCGTTCTCGGGACTGCACTGTATCTGCATCTCAGTCACAAAATTGCGATACCGATACGGAGAGAAGAGAACCCATGCAAATAAGTTGCTTCGCTTTAACTGTAAACGCAGGGCAGCATGAGAGTGCACCGCCCGGAAGGATTCAGTATCCTCCTCAATAAAGCGCTTTTTGCTCAATACTGAAAAGTTTGTTTTCCATTTTTCTTCGCCGAGTTCTCCCTCTTCCTGGGTGCTCCTCGACAGCTTGCTCAATATCCAGCGTAACATATGCATCGGTTAGTATACGCAGCTGAAGGCTTTACGTCCACCATGCTGTTTCCGATTTTAAAAGGACATTTCCCTATCCCTTGTCTGACGGGCAGGCTTAGTGTAAATTGGGAAGCATGAACAGAATAAAGAATGATGAATCCCGCACACGGAGTGTCTTGCTCATCATGGGGGTATTTATCCTGACTATTGCATTGTATCAGAATATATTCCTCGATCTCCCCTATTTCTACGCCTTGTTTTCACTCGGGATGTTTGTGATTCTTCTGGCCCTTTACAACGCCTTCGCTGCAAGCAATTTATTCGAAAACTGGCGCGGTCGGGACATTCTCATTTTTTCGATCATCCTGCTCATCAGCTGTGTGGTAATTGATCACCTGGGAATGTACTTGGGATACTGGGAGTATCCCCATTACGACAGCAGTGACGACCTGCGCAAATATTTACTTGAATGGGCAATTGCGCTACTCTACCACATGATAAGTCTGCTAATCGGTATAGAACTGTTTCAGAAGGCCAAACTGCATCAAACCAGTGCTTTTTTTCTAAGTATGCTCATAGTGGTTACCCCGGTAGGCTTTTTAACCGAAACCCTCAATCTGAATGTGTACTCATGGCGGGTATTACGCATGCCCTTTTCGAATTTTAAAATTGGCGACTTTTTTCTCATTTTCCAGACCCTAGGGTATTGGTTGATGGCCTTAATCCCGTATGGACTCTATCTGTTAATTGACTATTTAGTAAAAAAAAGAAGAACAACAAAAACTATTATGGAAAGGGTGGAAATTTAGCATGCATTCAAACAAGATAAAGGTACTCTCGGTCGGTGGTTCAATCATCGCTCCCGAGGGAGTGGACAGCGATTTTCTAATACGTTTTCGAAGGGCCATCAGTGAATACTTGGCAGAAGACCTTCAGCGTAAGATAATTATGGTTAGTGGAGGTGGAATGCCCGCCAGGCTCTATCAAAGGGCCTACCGCGAAATTGTACAGGACCATAACAGTGATGAGCAGGACTGGATAGGAATTGCAGCGACTCGCTTAAACGCCCGTCTATTGAAGGCGGTGTTCTCTGAACAGTGCCCGGATGAGGTGGTAACAGATCCAACAGTCGTGACCGCGATGAAGGGACAAGTACTGGTAGCGGCAGGCTGGAAACCCGGCTTTTCAACAGACAACGATGCGGTACTTTTGGCTGAGAAGTTTGGGGCGGATACGGTGATCAACTTATCAAATATTGCAAAGATATACACAGCCGATCCAAAGCAAGACCCTACTGCCGAGCCGATCGACCACATGAGTTGGGGGGAATTCCGAGCCATGGTGGGCAACGAGTGGACACCCGGGAAAAATCTTCCCTTTGATCCGGTTGCGGCCCGTCGGGGATCGGAAATCAATCTCCGGGTTGTTTCGGCAGCCGGGGGTGATATCGAAAATACGTTGGATATCCTGTATGACCGTGATTTTGTCGGTTCGGTAATAGGCCCGGAATAGACTCGGCTCGAACCGTTTCGCCGGTATTTCAAAGTGTGCCCTTCTAGGGCTACCGCTTTTCAGCCCTTTTCCCAGTTGCGTTCTCACTCAAAGCGCTCTATAATCCTTCCTGAGAAACAGGAGTTCATCCACATGAAATTAGTTGTTTTTGTGCTGAATACAGAGGAACTGCTCGATGATGTGTTGGCCGCCTATGTGGAAGCCGGCATCAGTGGGGCAACCGTGCTTGACTCGGAGGGTATGGGACGCTACCTGAGCTATGAGGTTCCTCTTTTCGCCGATTTTAAAGAATTCATGAAGGGCAATAAGCCCTACAATAAAACCATCATTTCGGTTGTTAGGGATGAAGATGCAATCCAGAGACTTCAAAAATTACTCGATAAAATAACCGGAGGTCTCGACTTACCGGGCACGGGCATCCTGTTCTCCGTGCCGGTCGATTTTGCCACAGGACTGATAGACCAAGACACTACTGACGAAGGGGAGGAGAACAAGTGATTTCAATTACAGGACTGCTTTCGCCGGAGTGTATTAGCCTCGAATTACGTGAGAGACGGAAAAAACGGGTTATAACTGAGTTGACCAACCTTTTACAGAGTGCCGGTAAAGTCGAGAACAGTAAGGCTCTGGCATGCAAAATTCTCGAACGCGAGGCTATGGCCTCTACCGGAATCGGCCACGGAATAGCAATTCCCCACTGCCTGACCAATTTAGTTAACGATACCGTGATGGCTTTCGGTCGCAGTACGACCGGAATTCCCTTCGATTCGGCCGACAATAGACCAGCGCAACTGATATTTTTGTTGGCCGGGCCTCAAACAGCCACTAGTGAGCACCTCAAACTGCTGAGTAAATTAAGCCGCTTACTTACGGAAAAACAGTTTCGAACCCAGCTTTTTGAAGCAGCCACCGCCGAAGAGGTGATCGAGCTGTTTCGCCGGTCAGAGGAGGCATAAGCATGACCTCTTCTTTCAAATGGGCGATAACCAGAATTATTCTCACTACTCTCTACCTGTTTGCCGGCTGGCTGCTGTTTACCGGAAGCACCGATACACGATCGCTGCTGATGGGATCGGGGTTTTCCTTTCTTATTGCCCTCACCACCTTTAAACTCTTTATCGATGACGATGAAGCCGCCCGACGTACATTGCTGCCGAGGGTACATTGGCTGCTTTTCTATGGCATACTGGTATTTTATAAGGTGTATCTTGCCAGCTTTCAAACCGCCTTCGCAGTGCTGCGGGGCAAGTATTATCCCCGGGTAGTTCATTTTCGCACTCGCCTCAATTCAGATATCGCCCGCAGCGTAATTGCCGGATCTATCACCTTAACCCCTGGAACGATCACCCTAGAGCTGACCGAAGATCATTTAGTAGTGCACTGGCTAAACGCTTCAACCACCCATAGCCGTTTTGCCGGGAATATCATCAAGGGCAGTTTTGAGAATCTGTTAAAAAGAGTGTGGGTGTAAGAATGGAATTTTCATTACCGGTAATTATAGATTGGACAATTGCTTTTTTGCTGGGATCCTGTATTGTCGGAATTATCCGAATCATAATCGGGCCCACTACAGCCGACAGATTAACCGCCCTGAATTTGGTCGGTTCCCAGGTTATAGCGTTACTGGTAGTGACGGCTTTTCGGGCCGGCTCGCCAGTATATTTAGATGTAGCCATGGTGTATTCGGTCTTTGGATTTTTGGGAGTATTGGCCATCACCCGTTATCTCTCTAAAAGGAGTAATTCGAAGTGAGCTGGGCAGCGGTTGTTTTTTTTATTCTTGGGGTGTTCTTTGCCTTAACCGGTCATCTGGGCTTGTTAAAAGCACCGGATGTGTATACACGCCTGCAAACTTCATCAACCTGCAGTACCACCTCGGTGCTTTCAATACTTGTTGCCTGTATGTTGTTATCCGGCATAAGCCCCTTCACAGGAAAGGTCGCAGCAATTACCATCTTTTTTATTATCACTAATCCGGTTGCAACTCACATCATCGCCCGTTATGCCTGGGAAGAGGGAATCGTTCCATGGAGGCGACAACAATGATCGAAGTGTTTATTAACGGCCTGCTGTTTGTAGTAGTTGCCGCCGGAACTCTCTCGATCCTGTTCAAGGATTTATACGTCTCGGTAATTCTCCTTTCGATTTTCAGCTTCTTATCATCCCTGCTGTTCTACGTCAGCCACGCCCCGGATGTAGCCATAACCGAAGCTGCAGTCGGAGCTGGAATGACTACCCTTATCTTTGTATGGGCGGTACACGCCTGCAGCAGAGAGTACCCGAATACGGGCGGAATAAAACTGTCCGCCGGGGTGCTGATAGATATTCTTTTGGTGGCAGCAGTCGGTATAGCCCTGTTTATCTTTTTGCCTCCCCTGCAGGGGACACCAAGTTTTTTACGGGATTTTCTCTTTGAAAACGGTTACAAGGACACCGGAGCGCTCAACCTGGTTAGCGCTGTATATCTCGGGTACCGGGCATTCGATACTTTTGGAGAAACTATTGTACTGCTGTGCGCCGTCACCGGTTCCATCTACTTTTTGTCCCGTGCAGATTAATAACTGAACCCAAAGCCATATGGAGCAATAAAGGAGTAAAGCGATGCGTACAAAAACCGATATGCTGGATGTAGCTTCCCGAAAACTATCACCCTATGTGCTTCTGTTTGGTTGTTACCTTATCAGTTACGGGCATCTCTCACCGGGCGGCGGTTTCCAGGGGGGAGTGGTGCTGGCTTCGGGTTTGATACTGCCTGCCCTCGGCTGCAGAAGTGAGCGAAGGGAAGATCTTTTGTCTAACTTCGCCCTTAGTATGGGAGAAACTGTCGGATTTGTCTTACTGTTTTTGATAGGGGTGAGCGGAATAGCTGCGACCGGTTATTTTCTCGCAGACCCTTTTCCGGGAACATCCCGTCCCCATGCCTGGTTTATTTTCTTTATGAATCTAGCAATCGGCCTAAAGGTTGGTGCCGGCATCGGTTTATTGAGTCTGCTGATTATTCGTGAATCCCTGGAGCCGTCGGATGGATAAGCTGTTAGTAATTGTACTGTTTTGTGTAGGATTATTCGGGATTATGGCCGGCCGATCACTTATCCGTAAAATCATTGGTTTGAGCCTGCTGAACAGTTCGGTAGTTATCCTCTTTATCCTCTCCGGTCGTATAGACGGTATTCGGGCTCCAATTCTCACACAAACCGAGTCGGGTATGATCGTAGACCCGATTCCCCAAGCCTTGATGCTGACCGCGATTGTGGTGGGACTTTCGGTAACCGCAGTGGGGCTTATATTGGCGGTCAAACTCTATCGCAGCTGCGGGAGTCTGGACATCCGTGAAATCGAGGAATCTCTAGATGAACCCGCAGAGTGAACTACCGGTATTAATAATTTTATTCGCCCCCCTTGTTGCGGCAATCCTCAGCCTGATCGGGAAATTTCTGCCTCCCCGTTATTCGATTACCCCGGCCTTTTTGGTATGGCTGGGAGGCTCACTGTGGGCAATATATGCAGCCGCCCCGGCGATTTTATATGGACAGTCTCTCGAATACAGCCTCGGTGGCTGGGCCGAGCCCTACGGTATCAGCCTCTCGATAAACGGCCTAACCTGGATAGCTACCTTCACAGATATTGTTATCGCCTCGGCAGCCTGGCTGGCCTCCCGACGTTACAAACGCTTCGGCTCCCTGTTTTACTTTTTCTTTTTCATGGCTCTGTTTTCGCTGCAGGGAGTACTGTGCAGCCGTGACATTTTTAACCTGTTTGTCTGGTTTGAAGTACTCTCGCTCAGCTCATTCATTTTAATCAGCTATGACCGCAGCCTCAGCTCCCGTCTGGCTGCGATCCGGTATCTGTTAATCAGTTCCCTCAGTATCACCTTTTTCCTGGTTGGAGTGTGGATACTCTACCGACTCACCGGTTCATTGGCACTGGCGGACATTGCCGAAGGTCTGCAGAGTCTTAACTCGGCTGCTGAACCGCAGACTATCACAGCTGCTCTGCCGGTTGCGAGGGTTCAGTCGTCCGCAGGATTAGCCCTCGCCCTCATTACCGCCGCCATCCTCACCAGAGCAGCGGTAACCCCCTTCCATACCTGGCTGCCCGATGCCCATACCGCCGCTCCATATCCGGTGTCGGCCCTGCTCTCCGGCTTCGTAATCAAGGCCCCCATGATAGCCCTGTGGAGAATCTTTGAACTAATCGAATTCCCCCAGCTTATGGAGGCCTTGGTATGGCTGGGAGGAGTGACTGCAGTATGGGGAGTGGCGGCTGCAATGGTGCAGAATGACGCAAAGAAACTGCTGGGGTATCATTCGGTATCGCAGATGGGGTACATTCTGGCAGCTTTCGGCATCGGTGGAGTACTCGGCCGCTCGGCGGCCCTGTTTTATATTATTGCCCATGCCCTCTTTAAAAGTTTGCTCTTTCTTACCGTTGGCCATGTCACCACCCGTGTGGGCACCCGAAATGTATATAAAATCCGCGGTCTCGGACGCTTTTTTCCCTTCTACACGATCGCCTTTCTGATTGCGGCCGCCTCAATTTCCGGACTGCCCCTATTGGCGGGGTTCACAGGAAAAGTGCTGGTGTCGGAAGCACTTCATTCCCACCCGGCATACCTGCTGCTGCTGGCTGCAGGCATTGGAACAGCAGCTTCCTTTGTAAAATTATCCGCCATGTTCTTCGGTAAAGCATCGGATGCGCATCTGCTCATCCTGGAATCAAGACCGGCAGACGACCGCGGCTCTAAAACTGCCGCTGGGGAAGCAAACTTCGGACTGCTGGTTATTTCAGCCGGCTGTATTGCAATGGGAGTGGTCCCTCACTTAATACTCCACTCTATTCTCTTACTCCTGCATGGCAGACCCGCGCTTCCCGCTCCGATTAACATCGGCTGGTACAACTCCGCCTCTCTCCTAAAGGCCGGGTTAAGCATTGGAGCGGGTTTTTTACTGGCCCTGTTCCTGCTGTCTCCATTTGGAAAAAACATAGCCCACCGAGCCCGGGCTATGAGTGTCGGCTTGAACGGTTCGCTGCGCATGTTGGTAAGCGGTTTCGTAATGGTTCTACTTTATGGACTGCTTACTTATTAAAGCCGGAGAGTTTCCGGCCGGAGAATTTCCGGGCGGAAATTTTTCAGCCGAAAAAATTTACGGGCGGAAAAATAAATAAGGAGCAAGAATGGATGCTGCCTCCACAGACATATATGTACTATTCCTCCTGTTAGCTCCGCTTAGTGCGCTACTGATCACGCTGGTGGGCAAGCTACTGCCTCGTGAGGTTTCACCGATACCTGCTTTTCTCCTGTGGTTTTGCGGGAGTCTTTGGGCACTGTTGCGTACCACAGATGCTGCAGGAGCAGTGCCCAGGTTGTACGCCTTTGGGGGCTGGCGGGAGCCCCTGGGAATTGTGTTCGAATTAAACGGAATAGGCTGGGCCTCCGCGGCGCTTGCCCTTGTGATTTTCACCGTGGTATGGCTTGCAAGCTGGAGACAACGAGGCTACGGAAGCAGTTTTTACTTTACCCTGTATCTCACCCATTTTTCCTTACTGGGAATTCTGTTCTCAAGGGATCTATTCAACCTGTTTGTCTGGTTTGAAGTTCTGTCACTGTGTTCTATTATTTTAGTCGCCTATGATCGTACAGCAACGGCCATGCTGGCGGCCTTTAGATACCTGCTGCTCAGCACGGTAAGCATCACCTTCTTTCTTATTGGGGTTTGGATTTTTTATCGCTCTACCGGAAGCCTCGCGTTTGGGGAAATAGCAGCCCATTTGCAGGAATTACCAAAGGGCGCCGGGGCTGCATTTACAACTGCCCTGACACTCATTACCATCGGAATCGCCACTCGTTCGGCGGTGGTGCCCTTTCACGCATGGCTTCCGCCGGCGCATTCTTCTGCCCCTTATCCGGTGTCGGCCCTGTTATCCGGTCTGGTTATAAAAATTCCCCTGCTTGCCCTGTGGCACTTTTATGCATATATCCCCTTTTCTCCCCTGGAACAGCTGCCTACCTGGTTAGGGATCGGGGGGGCTTTAGTTGGCGGCATAGCGGCTGTCATGCAAAGCGATGCAAAACGGATTTTAGCCTATTCATCAGTCGGTCAGATGGGCTTCATTGTGGCGGTTTTTAGTTTTGGCGGAGCCCTCGGAGAGACCGCCACCCTCTTCTATATTCTGCTCCACGCCCTCTCCAAGGCCCTGCTCTTTCTCTCCGTCGGCTATGTTACCCACCAAGCAGGCAGTCGCGATGTATACAGCCTACGGGGTATGCAGCGCCGTTTTCCGCTGACAGCAGTGTGGTACTGGATTGCCGCCTTTACTCTAATGGGCATCCCCCTGAGCGGGGGCTATTACGCCAAACTGCTGGTCTCCTCCACCCTATACAGCTATCCAGCTGCCTGGCTGTTGAATATCGCCGGGGTTGCGACTGCAATAGCCCTGTTCAAATTGGGCCGCATCTTTACCGGCCAGTGGACCGGCTCGGAAGCCTATCTCGAGGACAGCCTTGAAGCCGGTTTTAGGTCAAACCGGGGGACCGGCCTTGCAACCGAATCCGCGTCCAATATCGATACCGGTACCGGTAAAAAGAGAATGACAATTGGAGCTGCCTCACTCGGCATGGCTATTCTGGCCGCCGCCTGTGTGGCAATTGCCCTTTTCCCGCAGCATCTGTTTGCTTTTCTGAGCTCCCTCTCGGTTGTCGGGCCCCAGAGCCTTGGGTCGGTAATCGAGGGCTTCGAAGTCTCGCTCTCAGGACCGACCTGGTATTCCGCCGGATCACTGCTGAAAGCAGTCCTGATCACCCTCAGCGGAGCGGCAGGACTTTTCATCTTTCAAATTCAAGGGCTTCGCAGGGGTATGCGATCCAAAATTATGACCTCTATTGCATCTATTGCGAGGGTAAATTTGAACAGTTCATTACGTTTATTGGTCGCAGGCTTACTGCTGCTGCTGCTCTTTTCTCACCTATAGTCTAAACCCAACTAGAGTTCCCAACTCTAGTTCCCACCTTTAGTCAAAACTTTCCTTTAGTCGAGACCACTGCGGCTGCAGAATATTAACTCGGCTGCAAGACTAAAGTCTCGGCTGTGGGTATCACGCCGGAAAACGTGACAAAAAACTGGTGCCGGGGCCATTCCCGCTCTCCTTTTTTATACCAGATACATTGTTACTAGTTTAAACGGGAGCGCTTCGGTTTTCCATCTCTTTTTGCCG